>JAJYOI010000027.1 GCA_021796275.1 Bacteroidota bacterium | reverse complement strand
GGCGCCAAGGTCGTCGGTTCGATCCCGATCAGCTCCACAAATCAATAATGTTTCTGAACCGAGGGAGCGTGGCGCCAGCGGCGCCAAGGTCGTCGGTTCAATCCCGATCAGCTCCACACCAAAAACGGGGAAAGAGATAACAGAAAATTCTACTACCTATCGAAAAGCCCCGGCGTAAAAACGTCAGGGTTTTTCTGTTTTTCGGGCAGATGAAATCAGCAAAAAAAGCCGTGAGTACATAAAAAAAAGCTCGGTGTGGGGGGGCACCGAGCTCGACCTTTTGGTGTGCAACAATCAGGGGAGGAATTGCTGCACAGGTCAATGCTAATATACAAAATAATTTTCGTTTGTCAAATAAAAAAATAAAAAAAGTGAATTTTTTTTTGACGTGAATACTACCGTTCCAGCGCAAGACTGAGCGCGGTCGTAAGTTTGAGAACATCCTTTGTTGTTTTCTCAAGCCTCACGCTGATGATTTTGACTATGTTTTTCAAGACATAATATCCAATTTCGTTGTCCGCTTCGGCAAGCCGAAAAAAAGATTCCTGCGAAATCACAGCGAGCGTGCATTTTGTCTTTGCAATAACACTGGCTGAACGCTCGGAATTCTCATCGAAAAGAGCCATTTCTCCGAAAAACGCATAGTGGCTTCCGTTAAAACGGATCAATGATTTGTCGTGTTGGTTCATCCCGTGACCGGCAACTTTCAACAAAAGAGATTTTGAAACTTCTACCTCACCGTCAAGGAGAATAAACATCTCGTTTCCCTTTTCCCCTTCTTTGATAATTGTGCTGTCCGCATCAACCACTTTATCAACAATGAGCGTCCTTATTCTTTCAAGCTTTTCATCGGGAAGCCCTTCGAAGAGAGGTATCTTTTTCAAAAACTCAATGTCAATTTTCTTCATGGGTATCTCTTTTACACCGTCTCTGAATCGATAGTACCGATAACGACCGCTAAATCTTTCTTTTGAATCTGATAATCAAACGGCGGGTTAACATCTACTCGCATTCCCATCCGCTCGGAAACATTGATGCCGGCTTCGCGGAACTTCCGTTCAATGAACGCATCGATTGCCGATGTGTCGTGTGAAAGGATGTCGTTGAGGCTGACGGTTTCTTCTTCAGTAACAATGCCGATGACGGTCCAATTTTTTGTCCTCTTGAAATGGATGAAAAGCTCCCCATACGCTTTGCCAATGAACTCTTCCGGAATTGGTACGCGGTGAATATCATTCCCGTGTTCATAATTCAGGAGCTCCATCGCCACCTGCGGAGCGCCGGGATAAAGAATCTGATTGGCAAGAAAAAATCCGACGTGCTGATCACTCACAATGACTTCGTCCGCGCTCGCACGTTTGATATGCTGAAGGTTTTCACGATCCATAATATGCGTAATCACTTTCACTTTCGGATTGATCGATTTGATCGTGAGCAAAGCAAGCAGCGTTTTTTCATCGGACAATGTTCCTGTTTGAGGGCTCGCATCAGGAACGACAATTGCCGCAGCCGCTTCTTTCGCATCAGCACGATTAAGCACAGGTTCCCGCGTATAATCGCCGCGGACAAATTTTATATCGAGATGCGGAAATGCTTCCGTGATAACTTCCATGCGTTCCGGCGGCGCTTCATTCACCAGAACAATTTTCATCGCATTTTCTTTTGATCCGAACAAATCGAAAATGCGAAGAATTTCTTCCACGTGCGGATTCCATCCGCAGATGAGGACGTGGCCGGTAAAATCAATATCTTGCAAGCCTTGGCTCTCCTTTATTTTTCGTGCAACAAAAACAGAAGAAATTGTTGCCGTGAATAGTGAAATAAGAATCATGCCGCTGATAATGGTGAGCGAGCCGACAATGCGGCCTGACACAGTGATCGGTACTTTATCGCCATAGCCGACTGTGGCAACAGTGACAACCGCCCACCATAGCGCATCACCAAACGACGTAAATTGCAAATGATTTTTATATTCTTCCGAAAGATAAACAAGCAATGCGCCAATATTAATGAGAGCAATAATCGCAATAGAAAGCTGCGCAAGCTCATTTTTTCTGATGAACTTAATCGCTTGGCGGACGCTCCGGAAATTATTTCTCATCGAACTACCGTTAATGATTTCGTTGTGCGCACCGCATTGCCAGCGCGATCCTTGACCTCGATTGAAACACTGTAATGTCCCGGCGGAACGGTTTCAAACGGATTGAAAAAGACAATCCGCTTTTCCGGATCATATTCAGAAATAATGCGCTCTCCGTTCATGAAAATATTGATTTCATCGGCATCAATGCCGGAAAAATTGTCGCGCACAGAAAAAGAAAACAACGGCCGATTAGTGCTGTTGTACCGTGAAGCTCTCCACCGCCGGATGACCGGAGCCTCGGTATCAGTGAATAATCCAAACGTGCCTAAAGAATGTTCATTGCGGAGAATGAACGCATGTGAACGAGCATCATGTTCAGCATGAGTAAAACTCCAGCCGCCGCGATCTCTCATATAAAGCGCAATGTTTCTCCCTCCATCATAGTCAGTCGGATAATGCAGAGTTACCGTGTAGCCGCTGCACAAAAGCTGATCGTGTGGTTCAATCGCGTACGTCACCGCATCAATTTTCTTAACCTGTAGATGCATCGGCGCATAGACAGCGCCCGATGGAAATTCGGCAACAAAGCTGCCGTCATCGGAGGAGAGCGTGCCGCCATGGTCCGGCGTAATCGAATTAATTTCAAACGAATCGAATGCTTCAATGCGGCGGACGCCGGTCTCACAATATGCTTTGATAAACGATGTTCCGCTGTACGAATCCGAAAGCCTGTACACGCCGTCATAACGCGTCTCAGTAACGGCATGAAGCGGCACAACCGCAATCATTCCGCCTTGTTGAACTTCTGCGAACGGCGGATATGTGAAGGGAATATCAGAAAGAACACTGAGCTTCAAAAATGTATCACCAATCTCTTTTTCAATCCAAACATGCGCGGAACCATGGGAACGTTTAAGAAAGAAATAAGATGGAAATGATTTTGTTCCCCACATATTTTTTGCAGTCAACCGTACAACGTCGTACGAGACAGCGTCGACGGGAATCAGAAGAGAATCATGGCGAACGGTGAAATCCTTTATGGCAAATTCTTCCGTATGCCAGCGTACTGCCGACAATTTTCTTGTGCCAATTTCAACAGATTGCACTTTTTCGAGGTTCGGGATAAAAACATGAAGCCGTTCATGTACAATGCCGCGAATTTCAACGGCGGGAGGGTGATTCAATACAAACGTGCCGCTCAGTTCGGAAGTATTGCCGGAAAAATCGGTTGCAAAAATTTTAAAAGTATGGCTCCCTTCGGAAATTTCATTTGAAGAAACTACACCGTTGTATGCCGAAGCTGAAGAATAAAACGGCAGCGTATTTCCCTGACCGATGTACAGTTTTTCAAACTCGCCGCGATGCTGCCGCCATAAAATCCAATCATAGTCCAATCCGATTTCCCGCGTGTCGTTTACCGGAAATTTGTTGCGCGCTGACTGAAACAACGTTTGTCCGTCCACCTGAAATTCAATTTTGTAAATCCCTCTCATGTAGCGGGAAGCTGCACTTTTATCTTGTGCATCAATTTCGAAGCCTACAATGCCGGTGCATCGGATCACTTCGGGAATTTCGTACACGCCCCGTTTAATGTACCGTGCACGAAAAAGCTGCGGAGAAAATTCATAATCAACAAATGATTTTGTATCCAGCGGCGCTACAGCTAACTGCCGGAAAATCGGCGGCGACGTATCGCCGATTTCTTTGATATCAGGACATAAAAGCGGGTTAACCGGATTGAAGTTCTCATCACGAATCTCGAAATGAAGATGTGCGCTGCCTGCGCCGCTTTCCCCTGAATATGCAACAAGCTCTCCTTTTCGTACAGAAATTTGATGCGGTTCAAATTTCAATCTGACGGAAAATTTTCCTTTTCTCATTTGTTCATCATGAACCAAGCGTTCAAGCGTCGGATTGAATGAGCGCAAATGTGCATACGTTGTATAATAACCGTCGGAATGACGAAGCACAAGAAATCGCCCATAACCGTACGGTGACACCGACACACTCACAACGTAACCGTCGCGTGCCGCGTACACTTCGGCGCCGGTTCTGTCATGTGTTCCAATATCTATGCCGCCGTGAAAATGCGTCGAACGGAATTCAGCAAAATTCGATGTAATGCGCTGATCGGTATTTGTGGGCCAGAGATAATCATCGAGGTCTGTAGTAATCGCTGAGGCAAATGCGGACGGCGAAGATTTTGCGGCAGCTTCTGATTTCGCATTGCCTGAATTTCTGGGAACGCCGCCAAGAAACGTTAACAGCACCTCGCACATCCCCGCAAACAAAAATATCCGCGATATGTTTTTAGAAATCTTCACACGCCTTGCTTACTTGCTTTTCAGCGCAACCACGCGATGATGCAATGAACCGACGCCGGAAATTTCAGCATCTATAATATCGCTTGCAATGACCTGTCCCACACCTTCCGGCGTTCCTGTGAAAATGACATCTCCTTCTTCAAGCGTGAAAGCCAAGGAGAGAAATGCAATAATTTCATCTATCTTAAAAATCATCTTTCCTGTGTTCGAATATTGCCGCTGCTTTCCATTCACACTTAATTTGATATCAAGATTATACGGATCGCCAACTGATGCTTTCGGCACGAACGGAGAAAGCGGCGCAGAGGTATCAAATCCTTTTGCAATAGACCACGGATTGCCTTCCTTTTTTGCTTCGGATTGTTTGTCGCGCATCGTCATATCCAAGCCAATACCGTAACCTGCCACATGGTTCATTGCTTCCGATTTCGAAATGTTCTTCCCTGATCTCCCGATGAGAACAGTGAGTTCAACTTCGTGATGAACATTTTTTGAAAGCGGCGGAAGAACTATATCAACGCCGTTTTCAATGATGGCAGTTGATGGTTTCAAAAAAATGATCGGAGATTTCGGAACATCGCCGCCAAATTCCTTGGCATGCTCGGCATAATTTTTTCCCAAACAGATTATTTTGCCAACCGGAATTTTTCTTTTGTCTGGCAACAAAACAACAGTATGCATTGATTTTAATAATGGTGTTAAAAGTTGGAAATCGACTTGCGGCAAAGAGCAGATTGCACTGAACACTGCCGTGGCGCTTCGCGTCATGCGCCAATATAGAGAAGTGTGAAGATTTTATCAAGGAAAACAGGAAAAGAATCGGATATTTTGTTCATTCTAAGCGGTGCATGACTGTTTTGCTTGCAATTATCATTGCTTTTTCCTACCATTCCACACAGCGTAGGCTTCAGCCAATGGCTGATCAGCCATCTTGTTGGCTGAGATCAGCCTTTGACTGAGTGTAGAATAGTCACGATAAATGAGGTGATGGCGTATGAAATCCGTCGGTATCAAAAAACTTTATTATTCAATCAGTGAAGTAAGTAAGATTACCGATCTTGAGCAATACGTGTTACGCTATTGGGAATCTGAATTCGAACAGTTGAAGCCGGCGAAGAACCGGGCCGGCAATCGGATTTATACAAACAAGGATATCAAACTGATTCTTTACATCAAACAGCTCTTGAGAGAAGAACGCTACACGATTGAAGGTGCAAAGCAAGTTTTGAAATCATGGACTCCTGAAGTTGAAACCGGTGAGCAATTATCGCTGCTGCCAGCCGACTCTGCTTTGAATCAACCACCAACAGCCGCTGCGGAAGCACAGCCCGCGCCGATTCATTCTGAAAAGCTAAAAGAGGATATGAAAGAAATCAAAAATTTTCTGGAAGATCTGTTGCAAAAACTGAACTAATGTGACATGTCGGAAAAAGATATGTACAATAAAAAAGTCTTTGCGAAACAGCAAAGACTTTTTTGTTTGTTGTCGGAACGGCGGGATTCGAACCCGCGACCCCTACCACCCCAAGTTCCAAAGGAATCCCTTTGGGAGTAGTGCGCTATGGGATCGATAATGGTTTTTTCAGTTTGCTTTTTATTTCTTGAAGCTCCTTCCAACCTTCAGGAGATTTTAAGAAGCGTTCGCGTGCCATTGCTTGCGCACGAGTGTGAAACGTTTCGTAATACATAATTTCCCATGGAAGGTATGGTTTTATCGAAAACGTTTCACCGCGATTATGACGTTGAATTCGCGATTTGAGATTGGAAGTTTGTCCAAGATAAAAACGATCAAAGGCATGGCTTTTCAAAATGTAGAAATAATATGTCATAAAAAAAGTCTCACAAGGAGACTTTTATGTTGTCGGAACGGCGGGATTCGAACCCGCGACCCCTACCACCCCAAGGTAGTGCGCTAGCCGGACTGCGCTACGTTCCGAGACCTTATCAATGTATACAATAACTCTTCAAATGTCAAAATGATAATTCGTATGAAAATGATTTTCTTAGCGCTGATTATTTTGTCAACATCACTTTTTGCACAGATGGAGCATCGCTTTGGGATTGACCAATCCAAGCAATTGGTTGTCGTCGTAGCCAAAGATTGGAATACAGACAACGGACAGTTGTATCTTTTCGAACAAAATGATTCAAACGAGTGGAGTCAGACTGCCGGTCCATGGAATGTGATGCTTGGCGATTCCGGCTTAGCGTGGGGCGTAGGATTATATGATAATCCTCCAGGAGAACGACAAAAACGAGAAGGCGATCACCGTTCACCTGCCGGCGTTTTTGAACTTGGAGACTTTTTCGGATACGATTCCATTCCACCGACTGGAGTACGATTTCCCTATCACTACGCAACAAAAACGCTTCACTGTGTTGATGATACCGGTTCAGTATTTTACAATTCACTTGTCGATGAAAGTCAGGTCATTCGTGACTCTGCCGGACACCTGCCATGGAATTCTTCAGAAGTTATGCGTTTGGATTCAGTGGATTACAAATACGGAATTGTCGTTAAACACAATCCGCGGGCAATTCCGGGAATGGGAAGCTGCATCTTTCTCCATCTCAACAGTTATTCTCATTCTCCTACCGTCGGATGTACCGCCATGGAGGAAGACCAAATGCTTCAGCTTATGCGTTGGCTCGATCCGGAAAAATATCCGCTTCTTGTTCAACTTCCTGTGGACGCATATTATGCGCGTCTCACCAATTGGAATTTACCGGTACTGCCGGACAAATAATCAATCAGCAAACAACATGTGCAGTACAATAAACTCCCTTACCACACCATGTCCAGAAAAATAAAAATCCTCGTTGGCATTGTCGGCTCGATATTGATCATTGTCGTTTCTGCTTTTTTTATTTTCCGTTATCTCGTAACAAAATCATTTCCTGTTGTTGACGGAGAATTGCGTGTTGACGGATTACAGCAGCCGGTTACAATTTATCGCGACAAGTACAGTGTTCCGCATATCATAGCTCAAAATGAGCACGACCTTTTTTTCGCCCAAGGTTATGTTCACGCGCAAGACCGATTATGGCAAATGGATATCACGCGGCGGGCGGGCGAAGGAAGGTTGTCTGAAATTCTCGGCTCGTCGGCGCTGCAATACGATAAACTTTTCAAGACCATCGGCATACAGCGTATTGCAGAAAAGCTCGAGGCACAGCTTCACCCTGAATCAAAACTGATCGTGCAGGCATATTCGGACGGCGTCAATGCGTTTATCCATTCGCACCGCGGCAATTACCCGATTGAATTTGATATGCTGAATTATGTCCCGGAAGATTGGCAGCCGGTTCATACACTTATTGTTTCGCGCATGATGGCGTGGGAATTGAACCTTTCGTGGTATGTTGATTTGACGCTTGGCGAACTTGTGCAAAAATTCGGCGAGGAGAAAGCGAAAGAAATTTTCCCCACCTACCCGGAAAACGCACCGGTCATCGTACCGAAGGAACTGCTGAACAAACAAACTGCATTCAACGGCGAAGATTTTCTCCGCGCCGATAAATCGTTCAGAAAATTTTTCGGTATGTCGGGCATGCACATTGGAAGCAATGCGTGGGCAGTGAGCGGGAAAAAATCTGAAAGCAGCTATGCAATGCTCGCGAACGATCCGCATCTCGGACTTTCAGAACCATCGAAATGGTACGAAGTGCACTTACAGGGCGGCTCGCTCGACGTTGCAGGAGTTTCATTGCCGGGCGCACCGGGCATTATTATCGGACACAATCATTCCATTGCATGGGGAATGACAAATGTGATGGCGGACGACGCGGATTTCTTCATCGAGCAGGAGGATTCTCTTCATCACGACCGTTATCTCTACAAAGGGGAGTTGAAAACTTTTGAACTATATAACGATACAATCTTCGTGAAAGATTCTTCTGTCGTTCCAATAACGATTCGCGAAAGCGTTCACGGCCCGATTATCAATGACGTTAACCAAACAGCCGCGGCTTCACAAAACCCCGTTGCACTTCGTTGGACTGGTGAAGATGCGAGCGATGAATTATATGCGATCTACTGTATTGATAAAGCACAATCGTGGGAACAATTCAAAAATGGTGTGAAATATTTTACCGTGCCCGGTCAGAATTTCGTCTACGCTGACGATAAAGGAAATATCGGCTATTGCATGGGTGTGCGCCTGCCGATTCGTGCGTCGCAGAACCCGACACTGCCGATGCCCGGCTGGACGGGGAACTATGATTGGAAGGGATTTGTACCTTTTGAAAAACTGCCGCAGTTGTTTAATCCTCCGGAACAATTCATCGCGACCGCAAATAATAAAACAACCGACGCATCGTTTCCATACCACATTTCAAATCTGTGGGAACCGCCGTCGCGCATCGAACGAATCCGGGAATTACTTTCAACACAGAATAAAATATCAGTGGAAGATTTTAAACGGATACAGCTTGATTATTATTCGTACTTCGCCAAACAAGTCACGCCGTTTATTATCCATGCGTTTGATTCTGTACGCATTGCCGATGCGCATCTCCAGACCGCTTTAAATTATTTTCGTAACTGGAATTTTCAGCAAACGAAAAACGATGTAAGCACCGCTTTGTTCAACGTATTTTTTACTCATTTGCTTGAAAACGTTTTTGAAAACAAAATGGGGGAAGCATTATATAAAAATTACATTTTCCTCGCCAACATTCCGTTGCGTGTTGTCCCCGCTTTGCTGAACACTCCATCTTCTTCATGGTTCGACGATCCTTCTACACCGAATGTGGAAACGCGCGACGAAGTCATTCGAAAAAGTCTGGCACAGGCAATCGCCGAACTCCAACTTTCACTTGGCGATAAAATGAAAATGTGGCAGTGGGGACGACTTCACACGCTGACATTTGAACACCCGTTCGGTTCGCGCCCGCCGCTTGGCACCATTTTCAACATCGGCCCGTTTGAAGTCGGCGGCTCCGGTACCACTCTCAACAACGGAGAATATCATCTCGGCGATCCGTACCGCATGCATCTCGGGCCGTCTATGAGGCAAATCGTCGATTTCTCCGATATCAACGGCGCACTTTCGGTCATTCCGACCGGACAGTCGGGTCAGCCACTGAGCGCACATTATTCAGATCAGACTTCGATGTGGCTGAACGGCGATTATCATACGTTGCCGCTTGACGACGCAGCAGTTACCTCAGCAGCAAAGCACCGGCTGCGGTTGGTTCCTAATTAAGAAGCACGAGGAAAAATTTATGCCTACTGCAAGAACGTACGGAAATACAAAGATCGTTTGCACACTCGGCCCCGCTTCATCGTCGGCAGATGTGCTGGAAAAAATGATTCGTGCAGGAATGGATGTAGCACGATTAAATTTTTCCCACGGCACGTACGATGAACACCGCGAAACAATGAAAAAAGTCCGGGCAGCAGCGGAACACGCCGGCGAGCCGATTGCCATTCTACAGGATTTGCAAGGGCCAAAGATTCGTACCGGCAAGCTTGCAACACCGGGCGTACTCTTGCGCGACGGCGCTCAATTCGCCATCACAATAGAAAATATTCTCGGGACGGCCGAACGCGTTTCAACAACGTACACGGAGCTGCCAAAAGATGTTCGCCCCGGCGACATAATTTTGATGGACGATGGTTTATTGCAGCTAAAAGTAGTCGCCTCAACAGAAACGGACGTCATCACTGAAGTCGTGCATGGCGGAATTTTGAAAGAACACAAAGGCATCAATCTTCCCGGCGTCGCAGTCAGTGCGCCGTCATTTACTGAGAAAGATATTGAGGACCTTGCCTTCGGATTAGAAAACAATATTGACTACGTCGCCTTGTCGTTCGTCCGGTCGGGAAACGATATTCGTCAGCTGCGCGAAGTCATCACTACAAAAGCGGGGCGAAAACATCATTTACCAATCATCGCAAAAATTGAAAAAAGCGAAGCGCTCCACAATATCGATGAGATCATTGCAGAAGCAGACGCAATTATGGTGGCGCGCGGAGATTTAGGCGTAGAGTGTGCGCTTGAAGATGTTCCGATTGCACAGAAAATGATTTGTAAAAAAGCGAACGCCGCCGGTAAACCGGTAATCATCGCAACACAGATGCTGGAATCAATGATTGAGAATCCACGCCCAACCCGCGCAGAAGCGAACGATGTTGCCAACGCCGTTCTCGACGGCGCCGATGCAGTGATGTTGAGCGGCGAAACTTCCGTCGGAAAGTACGTCGTGGAAACAGTGCGAACGATGGATATGATCGTTCGAAAAGCGGAGGAAAATGAACACGACAGATTGGACTTGGCTGACCCGCAAAGCAGCGACAAGGCGAATGTCTTCAAAGCGCTTGGGCGCTCGGCGTGCGTTCTGGCAAAGCAAATTGGTGCGGCGGCAATTGTGCCCATCACTCATTCGGGCGAAACAGCAAAAACAATTGCAAAGTATCGCCCTTCAGCAAAGATCATTGCCATTACCGATCGTGAGTACGTGCGGCGGTACCTGAATCTTGTCTGGGGCGTTCGCTCCATTCTAATTCCTAAACTTGCCGATACCGATACAACTCTTTCTCTTCTTCACGAAGAGCTGCTCCGATCTCGTTATGTCAACACTGGGGATTATATCGTTTTAACTGCCGGGATTCCCCTGCTTGCGCGAGGCACAACTAATACTCTCAAAGTCGAAAAAATCGCTTGAGATCTTATGCTTCCAGATCAGACAAGTAATCGTTGATGTCGTAGCGGATATTCATGTCGTTACGCTTGACTGACTCTGAGCGGCGAACCAGCATCAGGGGAATTGCTACAACGCTTGCAATAAGCACTGCCCACTTCAGATATTTCATACAACCTTTCATTGATGTAGTATGTGAAGAAAATTATTTCTTGTTGCATAACCGCAGAACAGCATCGTGATGCTGTTCTACTTTATAAAACGTAATTGTGCGCCGAAAAGTTGTGCGCTCCATCAAATTCTATCTATAATATTTTTTAATGTACTCGCTTACCATCCGGTGCGTATTGTAACGGGGAACAAGCGTGGCAATAGCCCGCCGGACCCGTTGCAGCCACCGCCGCGGAATGCCGTTCTCATCACGGTCGAAGAATTCGGGAATAATTTGTTCTTTCATCACATGATAAAGATTTTCCGCATCCTGCTGATCCTGAATGTCCGACAATGCCGGAGATTCATCTTTTCCGATTGACCAGCCGTTGGTACCGTCATACGCTTCACGCCACCAGCCATCCATAATGCTGCAATTCAAACCGCCGTGAATTGCAATTTTCTGGCCGCTGGTGCCGCTTGCTTCCAGCGGTCTTCGCGGATTATTCAACCACACATCCGCACCGGAAACAAGATTGCGTGCAACATTGATGTCATAATTTTCAACGAACACCACTTTACCGAACAGCAGCGGATGCTTTGTCAGTTCAACGATATATTTGATAAATTTTTTCCCTTCATCATCGCGCGGGTGAGCTTTTCCTGCAAAGAGAAGCTGCACCGGTCTCTGCGGGTCATTGAACAGTTCAATTGCGCGATCGAGGTTTTGGAAAAGAAGCGGTGCGCGTTTGTACGTTGCGAACCGCCGCGAAAAACCGATTGTCAAAGCATCGGGATTGAGAACTGTGTCATAGACCGCCACGCCATTCCCAAACCGCGAATGCTGCAAACGAAGCTGTTGGCGGGCAAACTCAATGAGTGAACGACGCAATGTGTACCGCAGCGCCCACAATTCTTCGTCTGAAACAACAGACGGATCAACCGCATTCTGCCAAAAAGCCGGATCGAGAAAATGCTGCTGCCAATCGCCGCTCAATTTTTTCAGCCAGAACTGCGACGTGTGCTTAAACATCCATCCGACGACATGCACTCCGTTGGTGATAGAACCAATGGGCACTTGCTCGACCGGCGTCTGCGGGTATAAATTTTTCCACATCTCACGGCTCACAGTTCCATGTAACGCGCTGACGCCGTTTGCAGCCCGTGACATTTTCAATGCCAGCACCGTCATGCAAAATGTTTCGTTCGGATCGTTTACATTGACTCGCCCGTATTTCATCAATTCGTCGAGAGACATATTCAGTTTCTTCGCCATGGAAGAAAACGCATAATTCATCAGGTCGAATGAAAAACGATCATGACCGGCAGGAACCGGTGTGTGCGTCGTGAAGACACACTGCTGTTTCACGCTGGCTTCCGCTTCCTTCAACGGGTGATTTTTCTCGACATGTTCGCGCAGCAATTCAAGCGTAAGAAATGCCGAATGACCCTCGTTCATGTGAAATGTTGACAGCTCAATATTTAGTGCGCGCAATAAACGAACGCCGCCAATGCCAAGGATAATTTCCTGCGAAATGCGTGTCGTAATATCTCCGCCGTACACATGCGCGGTGAGATCGCGGTACCGTTCTTCATTCTCGATCAAATTTGTATCGAGCAGGTACACCGTTGCCCGCCCGACTTGAAGTTTCCATGCGTGGAAGTGTACCGTGCTAAACCCGATTTCCACTGAACACCGCAGCGGCGCACCGTTTTTGTCAGTGACAATTGCTAAAGGAAGTTTCGACGGATCGGCTGTGATATACTGTTCCTGCTGCCATCCATCTACAGCGAGACGTTGTTCAAAATATCCCTGACGGTAAAACAGCGTAATGCCGATAAAAGGAATTCCCAAATCGCTCGCTGATTTTGTGTGGTCGCCGGCAAGAATTCCGAGTCCGCCGGAATATGTGCGCAAGCTTTCGTGAAATCCGAATTCCGCAGAAAAATATGCAACAGACGATTGAATATTCTTTGCATGAGCTGCTGCCCATGTATTTTTCTCATTCATGTAGGAAGAAAATTGCGCGATGGTAGAATGAACGCGATCGGCAAATTCCGGATCGCCCAACCGAGCGAGCACTTCTTGTTCAGACATCGAAGCGAGCAACGCAACCGGATTGTGATTCGTCTGCTGCCACAACTGCGGAGAAAGTTCGTTGAACAATTGCTGCGCTTCACAATTCCATGCCCACCATAAGTTTTGTGTTAGTGCACGAAGGTCAGCCAGTATTTTTGGGGGTGAGGAAACTGTTGTCTTCGCCGCTTCCGGCGTCATTTTCACTTTTGCCATCGATTCTACTTTATGTTATGTGATAATAAGTGCTCAACGTTTGAATGATACAAATAAATCAAATTTTCGTCTCATTTTCCATTGAAACGTACGGCGAAAGAATTAAATATTTTTCATCGGAGAAAATTTGGAAGCCGTGTGGAAGTAAAAGCGGCGGCAACTCGTAAATAGCACAGCACGCGTACAAAGCAATCACAACAGCTTCATCTGTTCATTGGTGAGAAGCCATAACAGAATTCCTGTTCCGCGTTGAACTGAGGAATGCGTTTCGAGGCATGCCATGCTCGCTTTCTTCATGATTACTTTCGGTTCACTGCTTCCGCTGAGAAGCAAGGCAATACATGCGCTGGCAAATGGCTCGTGAGTGACAAGAAGAATTCTGCTGTCGTCCGGGTACTGTTTGAGTTCGTGAAATAAATTCTGCGGGTCGGATAACGGTGTGAGACAATCGCAATCCTGTATTTCCAGTGCAGGAAAATCTTTGAGAGCAATTCTCGCTGTCTGCCGCGCCCGAATGAAAGGACTGCACAGCACATGAGTCAACGGTAATTTTAGTGTGCGAATGGCGCGGGCGATGTGTTCCGCCTGTGCGTTGCCCTCATCCGTAAGCTCGCGGTCAATATCAGCCGTCAAGCCAGTATGTGCCGCATCGGCATGTCGAAGAAAATAGAGAAGCATGTATTCCTTACAAAATTTCTTTGATGCGTTCCGCCGGCCGCGCAAGAATTGCCTTCCCGCCTTTTTCGATAATTGGCCGCTGCATCAAATCCGGGTTTGCCGTCATGAGATCAATAATTTCATCTTCGGAAAGATTCTTTTCAGCAAGTTTCATCTCTTTGTACAGAGGCTCTTTCTTTCGCAGCAATTCTGCCGCAGACATTCCCATTTTACTAAGCAGCTCTTTCAACTTGCTCTTGGAAATCGGCTCGATGTAATAATTCACTGCATCAAAATCAACGCCGCTTTCTTTAAGCAATGCGTATACCTGCCTGCAAGTAGTGCATACCGGCTTTTGATAAATCGTGATCTTCATTTCCGCCCCGCAATGAGAATCTTCTGAAATGATAAAGCCGACGAAAATTTCGGATTTACCGGAACCATCGTCATGACGATCGGGTCAAGATTTATGTTCCCGATGACGAGTCGTTGAATAGTAACGGTGATCTGTTCCCCGGCAATCCTATACCACGGATGTTCGTCAGAACTTGTATCCTTGCCGTGGAGCGCCACTTCATACGAATCTCCGGGAACAACAACAACGTACGGCAGCGAAAGAAATTTATCGTTGTATTCATAATGCACATTTTCCGATTTCACGTTGAACGACGCCAGCCGCAGATCAAGCGTGTCACTGCTGTTGTTTTCGAAATTCAACGAAATGGTCGTTTCTATTCGGTCAGTGACTTTGTATCGCGCTTCGCATGTGATTGCAAAACGGTGCCGCACGTCGCGGTACGTATATTCTTTGCAATTGCAGTTGTCGTTCTTCACGAGGTACGGATACGATTGCGTGCAGGAAGCGAGGAACGCAGTTCCCACAAGCACGATGTAGTAAACATATTTCATTTTCCTGTCGTCTGCGGCATTTTCGATTTCATTTGCTCTCGTGCTTTCACATAACCCGGTTTCAAGACATCATAAATAATTCTGATGCGTTCTTTATACGGAACGAATGCGCTCTTCATCGCATTGATCGTGATTTTTTCAAGATCGTCAAGCTTCAATCCAAAATGTTCGGCGGCGGTGTAATATTCGTCTGTCAATGTAATCCCGCTCATAAGCCGGTCATCGGTGTTAAGCGACACACGGAACTTATACCGATAGAAAATGCCGAACGGATGTTCTGCGACTGTTCGCACCGCACCGGTGTGTATGTTACTAGTTAAACAAATTTCAAGCGGAATGCGTTTATCGAGAACATACTGCGCCAATGTTCCCATGCTCAATACTTCGCCGTCTTTCACACGCATATCTTCGATCAACCGTGTGGCATGGCCGATCCGGTGCGCACCGCACCATTGAATCGCCTGCCAGATAGATTCTTTGCCGAATGCTTCTCCGGCATGAATAGTAATATTAAAATTCTCGCGCTGAATATAATGGAATGCGTCCACATGTTTCTTCGGCGGATACCCGCCTTCTTCACCGGCAAGATCGAAACCGACAACGCCGAGATTGCGGAATTCCACTGCAAGTTCCGCGATGTCCTGTGAAATTACCGGATTCATGTTCCGCATGGCACAGATGAGCACCCCGTAATCGACGCCAAATTTTTTCTTTCCGCGCTCCAGGCCGCGCAGGACAGATTTCACAATCGTATGATGTGCCAATCCTTTTTGTGTGTGGAAAACCGGAGCAAAACGGGTTTCAACATACACAACGCCGTCATTGTGCATGTCTTCCATCATTTCAAAGGCAACACGTTCGAGTGCTTCTTCGGTTTGCATCACGCCGCATGTATGTTCAAAGCCTTCGAGAAAAAGCGGCAGGCTGCCGCGCTGTGCGCCGCGCTGAAACCACACTGCCAACTCTCCTGCATCGGTGGTCGGAAGTTTTTTATAGTGCAGATCTTTCGCCAAATCAATCACTGTTTGCGCACGAACGCCGCCGTCTAAATGATCATGAAGAAGAACTTTGGGAATTGTGCGAAGAAAGTTTTTTGTAAATTTCATGGAATCAACCAGTTTGTTAAGTGAAAAAGTGCCAAAAGAATCTGCACCTTATTGAAGAAAACCCGTGTCGCTTGGTTCGCCTTCGGCGTACCCATTTTCAATTCAACTTTTCACAATGTACCGATGATGGGCGTGAGTTTCAAGGTTCAAGAGCGATGTTGAAAGTGTTCCCTTGCTTTCTTACCTTGACTTCACCTGACGAATCATTCACTTACTCTCCGGCGGCAATATGATTGAAGGCATCGGCGTTGATATTATTGAAATTGAACGTATCCGCGTTTCCATTGAACGTTTCGGCAACGCATTTTTGCAGAAACTGTTTACAGATGCCGAAATTGACTATTGCCGTGCAAAGAAAAATCCGATGCAGCATTTTGCCGCACGTTTCGCTGCAAAAGAAGCGGTGAGTAAAGCGCTTGCAACCGGATGGGCGGGAGAATTTCAGTGGAAAAACGTCGAAGTGATAAACGAACCTTCGGGAAAACCGAACGTGAAGCTCTATGGATCAACGGCCGACGCGCTTCAGCACAGCCGTGTGCTTCTGTCGCTTTCTCATTCGGATACGTCGGTGGTTGCATTTGCGGTGATTGAAAAAAAAGTACGCTAAGAGGAAACTGCTTACTCGTTGCGGTACATTTCAATTGCTCTCTTCACCAAAGCGGGATTGTTAGAAATGATTCCGTCCACACCCAAGCGCAACATCCTTCCCGTGTCCCGCTCTGAACTTATGCCGTACACAAAAATCTTTAACCCGTTTTCATGCACATCGTTCACAACGTCATGGTTGACCTGATATTTGCTGCAGATGAAAAACTCCGCCCGCGCCGCCGCTGCTAATTGCGACGGTGAACGGCGAAAATTTGTAATCGGATTATAAATAATGCCAGTCGCAATCTCGTGATTAAGATGTTTCACCCGCTTTATCATTTTATGGTTGAACGATGTGATCATAACGTGGTGAAGCGCCCGCGCTTTCACGAGCACCTCGACGAGCATTGCTTCCACCGGAGTTCCGTTTGCGCTTTCAACATCCGGTTTGATTTCAATATTCAACGCAATGGCGCCTGCGGTGCCATGTTTCGTCAGCGTCAGAACGTCGCGCAAAAGAGGAATGCGCTCGCGGGAAAATCGCGAAGAAAACCACGAACCGTTATCAATACGTGCCAGCTCTTCTGCAGCGAGCCTCTTAACAAGCCCCTTTCCTTCCGATGTCCGCTCCAACTTTCTGTCGTGAAAAATGACAAACTCATTGTCTGCAGAAAGCCGAACGTCAAATTCGATCATGTGTACCTTTGCGGAGATTGCCTTGTGAAACGCCGCCATTGTATTCTCCGGCGCTTCATCGGAAAATCCGCGATGCGCAATAATGAGAGGCTTCTCGTCAGTCAGCCGCAGCAGCGTTTTTTGTCCAAGTTCTGCCACGGCGTCAGTCTGATTTCATGGTCACAGCAAGCAAACGCTGCGTGACCTCTTCGATCTCGCCGATACCGTTAATATTGCGCAGCAACCCTAATTTTTCGTAATACGCTTTCACCGGTTCGGTTTCTTTGTGATAGATCTCAAGGCGCTTCTTCACCGTTTCTGGTTTATCATCATCGCGCTGAAAAATCTCCCCGCCGCATTTAAAGCACGGATCGCCCGGCTTGAAGTGATCAATCTCGAAATTGTAAATCTTTCCGCATTTTCTGCACACATAGCGCTGGCTTAAGCGGTCCACGATTTCTTTTTCACACACATCAAAATTGATAACGTGACGAACCGTGAGATTGAGGCCGTGAAAATTCTTCTCCAGCGCCTCCGCCTGCGCTACCGTGCGCGGAAATCCGTCGAGAATAAATCCGTTGCGGCATTGCCCCGACATGAGAATATCTTTGATCATGCCGATCATGACTTCATCCGGAACAAGATTGCCGGCATCCATATACGATTTCGCCTTGAGTCCAAGCGGCGTGCCGTCTTTAATCGCGAGCCTGAGAATATCGCCAGTGGAAATATGCGGGATGTGATAAATGTGCGAAAGGATTTTTGCCTGCGTCCCTTTTCCAACGCCGGGAGGTCCAAAGAGAATTAGATTCATCATAAGAATTTGAGAGTTAGGGTTGTGTGTGATTCAGTGCGCAGGTCCTGAATGCGCGCTATTGCGCCACAAGCGCATGAGCCTCCGGCTCAGAGTGTGAATTTGTTACGGCAAGCTGCCCGCACGCCGCGTCAATGTCTTCTCCTGAATTGCTGCGGACAAAAACCGGAATAGTATACCGGCGGAGTTTTGCTGCAAACGATAAAATTTTCTCCTGCGGCGCGCCTTTCAAAGCGGCGGAAAATCCGCGCGGATGTGTAAACGCAATGGAATGAAATGGAATGAGATTCACACGGCATTCAAACCGGCGCGATGCTTTCACGAGCTGCAGTACGTCGTTGTCGGTGTCATTCAATCCATCGAACAAAATATATTCCAGCATCACGCTTTTCTTCGTTTTCTTGAAATAATATTCCAGCGCATCAAGTAATTCATCGACACCAAATTTTTTTGCGATCGGCATCAGCTTACTGCGCGTCTCATTATTGAGCGAATGAAGCGAAAGGGCAAGTTTCACTTTTCGTTGTTCATCTGCCATTCGTTTAATCTGTTCAACATATCCTGCCGTGGAAACCGTAATTCTTCTCGGAGTAAAGCCCATGCCGTTTTCAGATGTCAGGATTTCAATCGCCGACATGACATTATCATAGTTGAGCATCGGCTCTCCCATCCCCATGAAAACAATGTTGGTAATTGGTTTCTCAACCAATGTTTGCGCCGTTGAAACTTGCCCAATAATTTCTGCCGGCGAAAGATTCCGTTCGAATCCCATTGTTCCCGTGGCGCAGAATTTACAATCAAGCGGGCAGCCAACCTGTGTAGAAACGCAGGCGGTGAACCGGGAATCCGCATCAACAGCACTTTTACGCGGTGGAATGAGAACGCTTTCGATCTGTTTTCCATCAGCGAGTTCAAAGAGAAACTTGATTGTTCCATCGAATTGCGATTGCTGTTTTTTGACGACGCTAAGTTTTTCAACCGCGGCAATTTCTTTCAATTTCTGCCGAAAAGATTCCGGCAGATTTGTCATATCATCGAACTGTACTACTTTGTGTTTATACAGCCATGCAAAAATTTGCTTCGCACGATAGGCAGGCTCGCCCATGGAAGCAACAAATGCTTCCAGTTGCTGCAACGGAAGCCCGTTGAGATTTATCTTCGAACCGATCATTTAATTTTTATGTATCAATGTACCCAAATTACGGAAGGGAATCAAGGAAAAGGCTTGCGCAGTGAACTGTACCAGTTCGTTTCCCCTTAACATGGAATTTACCAAAGTAAAATGATCGGAACAAATAATTATAGCAAGCGCGAAAAGGAAGAAAAATGTTTACTGTTTAACCCCAATTCCTAACATTCGATCACCAAATATTCCAAACGTTTTTGTTATGGTGTAGTTAGGATATTGTAATAATTTTTTCACGGTTTTATCGAAAGCACTTCCCCTTAAGGTTATTGTGGATGGCGCCTTTACTCTTTGAATAATTTTAACCTGTGAATACCCGGCTTTAAAAAGAATTGCTCGAAATGTTGCCGGAGTAAACTCGTTGACATGATAAGGCGGCATTGGCATTTTTCTTTGTTTACCGAGTAATTTCATGCCACTGACTGCTACTCGTCCTACAATAGCATTAAACGTCGACGGAACTTCAACCGCAACAATTCCTGTAAGCTTTAGCATTGCATGAGCTTTTCTAAGCATAGATAAAGGATCAACAAGATGTTCAAGTACATCTCCCATGAAAATTACATCGAAAGCCTCAGGAGTAACCGACAACGACTCAAACGAGCTTTGCTTAACATCAAGACCAAATTTTGAACGACATGCATCAGCTCCCAAAGCTGCATATTCAATTCCGCTCGTTTCATAACCACTGTCCTTGGCATAGTTCAGGAAATAGCCCATGCCGCAACCCACCTCAAAAAACTTTCCAGCTGGCTTAAATTTTTTAATTGCGCCTAGTATTGCCGGGAATTTTACCGAGCCTCGTATCGCAGCAGTTTCGTAATCAGTTGATGAATGCGCTCCACAATCTGCACCATCATACAAAAAATATTCGTCACTATACATTAACTGCAAGTCCTCGTCAGTCGGCCTTGGGGCTATGAAAACAAATCCACAGCTTTTACATTTCCTACCATTGAACCGTTTTTCTTTTAGGAAATAATAAATTGGAAAGGTTTTCGAGGCCGTATTTCCACACAACGGACAATTACTCATTCCGACTCCTTATGTTAAAAAAAAGCAGCTCAAGATGAAGCATGCCTTAAGCTGCTTTAATTACTAATCTAAACCAATTAGCTCAAAAATCAAAAAGCTGCAGAATTAACAAGGGTTGCATTTCCATAAAGACTACCGTCGTTATGGTGCGACGTTGCATCATGTATGACCGTAGACCCAGCCGTTTCATCATACTTGTAATATGCAACAAGGCCAGCTTCTGTACCCGTTAACTCTTTTGACATATTCTGAGAAATGTCTGATTGTGAACGTACGACGTTCCATATTCGTACATCATCGATTTCTCCTTTAAAATATTCTGTATAGATAGAATCTACTCTCGCTCCAATTCGCAACGGTAAAGAACCCGCTGAAATCTGTCCACTGCCAGTGCCTTGATACACTAATTGACCATTATAGTAGACCTTTACCCCTGTTGACTGAGAGTACGTTACCGCAATGTGGGTCCACTGATCCGCAGGAACATTTTGGTTAACCATTAATCTGCCCCAATAATTTGGGGCTGAAGGGTCTAATGTAACGCCGGTTAATATGATCCCAGGATATAAACCTTCAGCAAATTCAAGAAGGTAGTGCATGCTACCTTTTGCTATAACAGTATTATAATATTGATCAGCAGGTTTTACCCATGCCTCCATCGTAATTGCAGTGCTGGGAGACGACAATGAAGAAGAATTTGGAACCTCAAGGTATCCGGTTGCACCATCTAGCTTCAAGGCGTTTCCCGCCGCCGCCGCTCCCCAAGTAACCGTAACGTTGATGGATCCTGTTGTAGGGTTGAGCACCAAATTAACCGCGGTTATTTCTCCGCCAACAACCTGCACATCTTTTCCTCCGGAATATTTTAAAGCATTTGTTCCGTCATAAGCATTCACTTGAAGATGCCACGTGCCGGCTACAATATTATCGAATTCACATTGAGCCGTATCATTTGAAATTGCAAATTGGCTCGTTAAAGTATCGTATCCCTGACGAGAGAGAATTCCTACTACGCTTGCTACATCCGCCGGCGCATCTTTTATTGAAAAGCCTATTTTGATAGCGGTGTTGCTTTTATTTGAAAGTGATGGCCCCACTGGATTCGATTTGTTACAAGAAAGGGCTATGAACGCACTAAAAATAAAAATTGGAATTAATATATTTTTCATAACTACCTCCTAAGGGACCTCTCAATGAGGGATTAGAAAAAGACTAAGTAAGAAGTGTAACCAACCATTTGAACTCCCAGCACATTGGGCTTACGTCTGCATTCCTCAAAGCGTGTTCACGCTCAACAGACGGCAATATGATATGAACATTTTTCTTTTTTGTCAAGCTTTTAAGGTGTTAATATTTTTCGCCCGTGCCCTGTCTCACGGCATTGAATATCACTTCCGTCAGCCTTTTTTCACCTTTTCCCCTATTTTCTTGATTCTCTTTCCTAATTTCGCTATACTTTTTCAACATTTTTCTTCTTGAACTTGTGGAATCGAATGAAACACTCTCGCACCCATGCCGCAACACCTTCCCGCAAACAGGACCACGTTTTGCTGACCGTGCACAAGGATGTTGCGTTCAAATCGAAGCGAACTGGATTGGAGCGGTGGGAATTTGTTCACAACGCTTTGCCAGAGTTGAATTTTGACGAGATTTCCACTGAAACAATATTCCTTTCAAAAAAATTATCGTTCCCGTTTATTATTTCTTCCATGACAGGCGGCTACGCCGATGCGCGACGAATCAATAAAAATCTGGCGGAAGTGTGCGAAGAACATCGCATCGCAATGGGCGTCGGCAGCGAACGGCAGGCACTGGAGAATTCAACCTTCCATTCATCGTACAGCATCGTGCGCGAAGTTGCACCGTCAATTCCCATCATCGGGAACATCGGCGCCGCTGAAGTTGCGCGCATGAATGATATTTCACCTGCACAGAAATTGGTAGAATTGATCCGCGCCGATGCGTTTGCTGTTCATCTAAATCCGCTGCAGGAATTTCTTCAACCGGAAGGAAACACAAATTTTCGCGGCGTGCTCGCGGGAATAGAACGGCTGGTCCGTGGGTTTCCCATTCCAGTGATTGTGAAAGAGATCGGCGCAGGAATTTCGAAAAAAGTTGCAGAGCGTTTGCTGAACATCGGCGTTTCGATAATAGATATTGCGGGCGCCGGCGGAACAAGCTGGGCTGGCGTCGAAATTCTTCGGCGCGAAGACAAAAATTCGGCTGAACAACTGAGTGAACAGTTTTGGGATTGGGGAATTCCGACAGCGGATGCGCTTTTGGAAGTAGCATCGTTGAAGCGCACGTTTCCTTCGCTGGTATTGATCGCGTCGGGCGGAATAATGAACGGCATTGAAGCAGCAAAGGCGCTCGCGTTAGGTGCTGACGCGGTCGCATCTGCACGGCCGATGATGCGGCAGTTGTTTGCCGGGGGAAAGAAAATGTTGTCGAACCATCTTCACCAGTGGCGGAAAGAATTGCAGGGCGTCATGTTCTTGACTGGCGCGCGTACTATTGAAGAACTGCATCATGTTCAAATAATCCGCCGCAACATATAGTTACCGGCGCCGACACAGAAAAAAAATCATGACTCATTTCAAAAAAAAATATCATACTTACAAAACGCTGATAGAACGCAGACTCGCTCATTGCGTTACAAAAAGCGAACCGGTATCGTTATATGCACCGCTGAAGTACATTCTCTCCGGCGGCGGAAAACGTATCCGGCCGATGCTGATTTTGCTTTCCTGTGAAGCTGTGGGAGGAAAAGTGCGCGATGCACTCCACGCCGCTGTTGCAATTGAAATCGTTCACAACTTCACACTTGTGCACGACGACATTATGGACAATGCCGCATCGCGCCGGGGCAGACCGACTATTCATATAAAATGGGATGAAAATGTCGCAATTCTCGTCGGTGACGAGCTTGTGGCGTTGGCGTACCGGGAATTACTCAAAACGCAATCGCCGGTAATTGCTCGGGTGGTTGAGATTTTTACCGAAGGTGTTGTTGAAGTATGCGAGGGACAGGCATACGATAAGGAATTTGAAACGCAAAAAAATGTTTCTCTAAATGATTACCTTTTGATGATAGGAAAAAAGACGGGCAAGCTTGTTGCAGTTGCATCAGAAATAGGCGCCGTCATCGGCGGCGGCACTGCGGCAGAGATCCGTGCGTTAAAATCGTACGGCACTCTGCTTGGCAGAGCGTTCCAAATTCAAGACGATTTGCTGGATGTTGTTGCAGATGAAAAGGAATTCGGAAAAGCTATCGGCGGTGATATTGTAGAGGGAAAAAAGACATTTCTCCTTATTGAAGCGTTACGCCGCGCGCGCGGCGCCGACAAAAAACTTCTTCACAGTATTATCGCAAACCACGACGCTCCGCCAAAGGCGGATGAGCCTGAGGCTCAAAACGCCGCCCGCATTGGAGACGTGCGTGAAATCTATCACCGATACGGAGTTATCGAAGAGGCGCGGCGGCTGATTACCAGAGATACTGTCAGAGCGAACCGCTGCTTGCAGGCGCTGAAGCCAAGCAGCGCGCGGGCAATGCTGTACAGCTTTTCTGAAATGCTGCTGAACAGGAATTACTAAACAATGATCGTGAAAGAGATCGTCATTAAGAACCGGGCGGGATTGCACACGCGTCCGGCGGCAGCGCTGGTAAAAATGGCGGCACAATTCAAATCAGATTTCTATATTCTTAAAGATGATTTCGAAATCAACGGGAAAAGCATTATCGGTGTGATGACGCTGGCAGCCGAACAAGGCTCCGCGTTGAAACTCCGCTTCGACGGAGAAGACGAACAGGCGATGGCAGACGCGATTCTCGGATTGTTTGAACGCGGTTTTGACGAAGCATAACCCGAAATGGGTTACACCATGGATGAAAAATTGGAAATAACGCCAGATGAAACTTGGCGCCCGGAGCGACAGGCGCAAGAAATAATTCTTCGCGGCATTCCTGCGTCTGCCGGAATTGTGATGGGGCACGCGCACATCTTCACAAAACATATTCCGCGCGTCGAAGAAAAAACTATTCTGGCGGATGATGCGTTGAAAGAAGTCGAGCGGCTGCACCATGCCGTGGAGCGCTCTGAAAAAGAATTATCAAAAATTCTTTCCTACGCCGAACAAAAAATCGGCAACAACAAAGCGAAGATTTTTGAAGCGCAGATCATGATTTTGAACGATGCGGTGTTGTTCGAAGCAATCTACACTCGCATCACCAACGAATTGAAGAATGCGGAATTCGTCGTGCATGATGAGATCACGAAATACCAGCGGCTGATGCTTGATGCAACTGATGAGTACATGCGGGAGCGCGCTCATGATGTCGAAGATGTGAAGAACCGCATCATCCGCAACATCCAGCAGGAAAAACTGATCTCGCGTTTTGCCGGCAGGTCAATTATTGTCTCACAATCGCTCACCCCGGCAGATACTATTCTCTTCAGCCGCAACGAAATTCTTGCGTACGTTACCGACATGGGCGGCGTCACATCGCATGCGGCGTTGCTTTCGCGTTCGCTCAAAATCCCTGCCGTCGTCGGCTTGAAGGAAGCGACGAAACATGTTCAGGAAGGCGATTTCATGATTGTGGACGGCTACGGAGGGACAGTTGTTCTCAATCCGAGTGAAACAACAATTAAAGAATATGAAATCCGCAACGAACGGTACATCGAATTTGAAAAACGCCTCAACGACCTGCGCGATCTTCCTGCAAAAACATTAGACGGACAACGCATCGAATTATCATGCAATATAGAATTTGCGGAAGAAATTGATTTTGTTAACACGCAGGGTTCTGACGGAATAGGGTTGTACCGCGCCGAAGGTTTGCTGATGGGGCGCGATACGTTTCCCACTGAAGAAGAACAGTACCGCGAGTACAGCCAGATCGCAGAAAAATGTTTTCCCCGAAAAGTGGTCATGCGTACATTCGACATCGGCGGCGACAAAGTTGTATCGCAGGCAAGCGAAGAAGAGAATCCATTCCTCGGCTGGCGCGGCATTCGTATCGGTTTAGACCGCCCCGATATTTTCAGCACACAGATACGCGCCATGCTGCGCGCAAGCGTGAAGAAAAATGTTTGGGTAATGTTTCCGATGGTCGCAAACGTGAACGAGGTACGCAAAGCGAAGGCGCTTGTTGAACAGGCAAAAGCAAGCCTGCGCAGCCAGCACATTCCGTTTGATGAAGAAATGAAAATCGGCGTGATGATCGAAGTCCCATCGGCGGCTGTGATGGCGGGAGAGATTGCGAAGGAAGTTGGATTTCTCAGCATCGGAACGAACGATCTCATTCAATATCTGCTTGCCGTTGACCGCGGCAATGAAAATGTGTCGCAGTTGTATCAGGAATTTGATCCGGCGGTGATTCGCACGATCCATCACATCATTAAAGAAGCGCATGAGCATACTATTCCCGTCGGCATGTGCGGCGAAATGGCCGGCGATCCGGTAGCAACGTTATTGCTGCTCGGCTTAGGGATGGATGAGTTCAGCGTCATTCCCACCGTGCTGCCTGAAATCAAAAAAATTATCCGCTCCGTTCGATTGAAAGAAGCGAAGCGGATCGCTGCACAGGCGTTGAAGCTTTCGACTGCAGATGAAGTGAAAGAATTTCTCAGGTCACATATAAAACGCGTCTCACCGGATATTCCGCTGTCCGAAGCAGAGTGAAACAACAACAGTAAGGGAAAAATTTTACCATCAATTATGGAAACCGTTATGACTTCAGAATTCGTTGCACAGCACGACCCATCAAACATGCACCGGCTTATTGCAGATTTTCCAAAGCAAATAGCGGAAGCCGCTGCTATCGGCGAAGCGGCGCGCGTGAAATTATCCGTTGCTTCAATCCGCAACATTGTCGTCAGCGGGCTTGGCGGCTCGGCAATCGGCGGCGACTTGCTCCGCTCGTATCTTTCGGGCGAAATCAAAGCCCCTATTGCTGTCAGCCGGCATTACTTTTTGCCGCAGTATGTGAATGACAAATCGCTGGTAATCATTTCCAGCTATTCCGGCAACACGGAAGAAACGATCTCTTCACATAAAGACGCGACAAAAAGAAAAACGAAAATTCTGTGCATCACATCTGGCGGCGCAGTGAAAGCATTCGCGAAACAAAAAAAGCAGCCGTTTATTGAAATTCCCGGCGGGCTTCCGCCGCGCGCCGCGCTCGGTTACTCGTTTTTCCCAACGCTGATCGCGCTTTCGAAACTCGGGCTGATCCGCTCAAAGAAAAATGAAATCAAAGAGACAATTGCATTGTTACAAGAAAAGTCAGCCGTCTATGCGAATTACGAGGCAGAACATAATCCGGCACTCGAGCTTGCAATGCAGCTGCATGGAAAATTGCCGGTCATCTATTCATCGGCCGACCGGTTTGATACGGTGAACGTGCGGTGGCGCGGACAATTTTCGGAAAATGCAAAAATGCTTGCGTACGGCAATGTGTTTCCAGAATTGAATCACAACGAAATCGTCGGCTGGGAAGCTCAGAAAGATGTTATGAAAAATATTCACGTTGTCATTCTGCGCGACCGTGAAGATTATGCGCGCGTCCAGCTTCGCATGGAGATCACAAAAAGCATCATCGGAGAATTTGCCGACGGCATCACAGAAGTGCACAGCGAAGGAAAATCGCTGCTTGCACGAATGTTCTCGCTTTTGTATTTGGGCGATTGGGCCAGCTTTTATCTCGCAATGTTGAACAATATTGATCCGACGCCGGTAAAGAAAATTGATTTCCTGAAAAGTGAACTGGGAAAAGTCTAGAGTTTCGGGCTTCGAGTTTTTTTGATTGTGAACTGTGAATCCCACAAAGAATAATCTGAATAAAATGCGGTTTCGGATTAGTTCATATTTCCTACTCCTTTTTCTTTCCACGGCTGTACTTCACGCCCAGTTCTATTATTTCGGACGCAACAAAGTTCAGTACACCGAATTCGATTGGCATATTCTCCACACCGAGCATTTCGACGTGTACTATTATCCTGAAATGAAAGAGCTTGCCGAGCAGGGCGCGTACTTTGCGGAACAAAGTTACCGCTTCCTCGAAAGCAAATTCAATCAAACCGTCAACGGCCGCATTCCGCTTATCTTTTACAGCTCGCACCTGCATTTCGAACAAACGAACACGACACCGGGATTTATTCCCGAAGGCGTCGGCGGATTTTTTGAATTCTTAAAAGGGCGCGTTGTCATTCCCGCCGACGGCTCGCTCGCGCAGTTTCGCCACGTTATCCGCCACGAACTTGTGCACGTTTTCATGACGAGTAAACTCAACCGCGTTCTCGCCGACCACCGCCTTCCTTCAGACCGGACGGCGCCGCTGTGGTTCACTGAAGGATTAGCGGAAGCGTGGTCAACGGAATGGGACGATCAGGCAGAGATGGTGATTCGTGATGCGGTGCTCAATAATTACATTGTGCCGCTCTCAAACATGGATCAGATCTACGGCACGTTTCTAATGTACAAAGAAGGACAGAACATTATCCGTTTTATCGAACAGCGGTACGGCGAAGAAAAAATTCTTCTGCTGATGGAAAATTTCTGGCGCAGCGGATCGTTCAGCGACGTAATGAAAGCAACAATCGGAAAGGACTACAAAGAATTTGATGCAGCATGGCTTTATGCCCTGAAGAAAAAATATTACCCTTTGCTCGCCTCCAGCGATTACGCGGCACAGTCTGCGCGTATGCTTGTAAAAAACGGATTCAATTCAAAGCCGGTGTTTTACGATAACAACGGCGTACGCGAAGTCTATTTCATCGGCAACTATACCGGTTACACGTCAATCTATAAAATCCGCCTTGATTCAACGAAGTCTGAACAAGAACCTCAGCTTGTCGTTGCCGGAGAGCGTTCGGAAGAATACGAAGCGTTCCATCTTTTCCAAAGCAAACTTTCCATTTCACGCGACGGCCGGCTTGCGTTCGTAACAAAAAGCGGCGAATCGGATGCGCTCCACATTTGGAATGTCAAAACAAATTCAGAAATCGCGTTGTATCAATTCCGCAATCTCGTCACGCTTGAATCGCCAAGCTGGTCGCCGGATGGAACACAGCTTGTCTTCGCCTCGGTGGATAAATCCGGAAAGCGCGATCTCTATCTCTACACACCGGCGTCAGAAAGCCTTGTCCGGCTGACACGCGATGTGTACGACGACCGCGATCCGGCCTGGTCGCCCGAGGGAACATCTATTGTATTCAGCTCTGACCGCGATCAATTTGGAATGAATTTAGTTTATAATCTATTTGATTATGATCTGGCAACCGGAAGAATTTCCTGCGTCACGGCAGGAAAAGAAAATTACTACTCACCGTCATTTTCGCCGGATGGAAAATATCTTACGTTCACTTCCAATGCCGACGGCGCACAAAATATCTGGGCAATAAAAACGAGCGACATGGCGCTTCATCCGCTGTCGTATGCAATGCGGAAAGTAACGTCGTTTTCCAATGCGGCGTTCGACCCTGAATGGACTGACAATAACGAGCTTGTGTTTGCGGCATTTGAAAACTACAGCTTCAGAATTTACGCGATCGATAGTGTGTCGGAGCGAATTGATACTCCGCCAGAGGCAGATGCGCTTACGGCGCAAAGCGTCGTTCAACATGAATTTACCCCGCAATTGTACGCCGCCGGCACATGGAGCGCGCAGTCTCTTGATGCCGACACAAGCGTTCACTCGATGAAATATAAAGGCGATTACTCGCTCGATATTGCGCAGAGTCAGGTTGCCACCGATCCGGTGTTCGGCACCAGCGGCGGCGCTGCAGTCGCGCTGAGTGATATTCTCGGCAACGATCAATATTATTTCCTGCTCTATAACACTGCGCAAACATCGGATCAATTTCTCGAGAGTTTCAATGTTGCAGTGTCGAGAATCTCGCTGAACCGGCGGACAAATTACGCAACGGGAATTTTTCACTTGTCCGGGCTTCGCTACGACCTGACCGATCCCGATTTATATTATTACGAACGGGCGTTCGGCGGCTATTTCGCATTGAGTTATCCCCTTTCCACTTTTGAGCGGCTGGAAACCGTCACCTCGCTCAGCAATTCCGACAAGGAAACATTCACGTCCATTCGCCCGCGCAAAGCGCTGCTCGTCAGCAACAGCGTTTCATTCGTCCACGACAATTCGTTATGGGGCCCAACCGGACCTCTGGATGGCTCGCGCTTCATCGCCACACTCGGCTACACAACCGATATTCAATATTCCAACGTGAACTATTACACCGCGATTGTTGATTACCGGAAATATTTCCGCTTGAGCCAGCGAAGTGCGCTCGCTTCCCGTTTCGAAGCGTTGTTGAACGACGGCCGCGAAGCGCGCCGCTTTGTGATAGGCGGAAGCTGGGACTTGCGCGGCTATCCGCTCTGGTCCATTCGCGGAAAGAAAATGTGGCTGACAAGCCAGGAACTCCGTTTCCCATTCATTGATCAGGTCGGCGTCCGCTTTCCGTTCGGCGGCATTGGGCTTGGTGCACTGCGCGGTGCAATCTTCTTCGATGCGGGAAATGCGTGGGACGAACACTATACCACAACACTCGGCTCAATCGGGGGCGGCATCCGCATGAATATCGGCGGCGTTCTTGTCTTGCGCTATGACGTCGGCAAACAAATTCAGGATGATTTTACACGGCTTCAGAACGGATTATTTTATCAATTCTTTTTCGGATGGGATTTTTAACTCTTTATCCACAAAGAGCACGAAGGAGCGCAAGGCATTGAATGTAAAAGAAAGAAAAAATTTGTTCGTGTTTCTTCGTGAACTTCGCGGATATGGAACATGGCGCCAAAGACGACATTGTATTCTTCTTTCCGTAGTTTCACTTTTCTTTTTCTTCTCAGGATGCACCGTCATCGAATTATCCGCGCCGCTGAAACTATCGCCCGCCGATTGGACTATGTTTGGCAAAGAATATCGTCATTCTCATCGTGATACAGAATCGTCATTCACATTTCCGCTGCGCGTGCTGTGGAATTACGACGCTTCTGCCGGCTTTGGAAATGGCTCGCCTGTCGTCGTTGACAGTGTTCTGTTCATCGGAACACTGCAGGGAGAAATGCATGCTGTGAACGCCATCAGCGGTAAACGCATCGGATACATTAAAACCGGAAGCGCATTGTACGGCGCTCCCGCTGCGGCTGAGACCAAACTTTATTTTCCTGCGGCTTCCGGAAAAAGCTCGGTCATTGCGCTCGACCTTGTGAACGGCAAGAAGCTCTGGACTATCGGAATCGGCGGCGTGGAAGCGTCTCCCGTGCTGTTCCATGGAAAATTATTTGCCGCAAGCCTTAACGGAACGCTGTATTGCCTCGACACATTATCAGGAAAAACCGACTGGACATTTCCGACGGATGATGCACTCCACTCGTCGCCGGCAGCGAACGACTCGCTTCTGTTTTTCGGAAATGATGAAGGCTTCGTTTTTGCAGTCAATGCTTTCGATGGAAAGTTAAAATGGAAATACAAAACAGGCGCGGCAGTGTTTGGTTCGCCATGTGTCTCAAGCCAAAGGAGTTTTCAATACGGAATTGAAAATGGCGCAAGAGGCGACATGGTATTCATCGGCTCGCGCGATCATTTCCTGTATGCATTTGATGCCGCAACGGGAGAGGTGAAATGGAAATTCGACACCGGCGACCGCATCATGTCGTGTCCATCAGTGAATGATTCGCTCGTGTTTGTTTCATCGCTTAACGGAACCGTTTCAGCCGTGAGCATCAACGACGGCGTGCTACAATGGAAATTCACAAACCACAGCGTTATCAATACGACACCGGTAGTAACAGCATCGGCAATTTTTGTCGGTGCGCTCGATAACTATCTCTATGCGCTTTCTCCGCGCGACGGCTCTGTGTTGTGGAAATATGATATTGGCAGCAGAATTAAAACTTCGCCGGTGGCATGGCGCGGAAAGCTGTATGTCGCCGCCGAAGATAAAAGCGTGTATTGTTTTGTCTCATCAAATCAATGAAGAATATGAAAATAATCGTCACATTACTTCTTCTGCTTTTTGTCGTATCTTCATCTTCCAGAGCGCAAACAAAAGATTCAACGTACAGCTACGGTTATTTCTCTGTCCATTCAAAAGACACCGGCATCATTGCACTCATTGATTCCACGATAACGAAAGCATTGCCGTTCGATTCACTTCCTTTGCCGGCAGGCAATCACCGCATTATTGTCATACGGGAAAGAGAATGGAATGGACTTCTGATGGACACAACAATGACTGTAACGGCAGAAAGCAGCACCGTCATCAACGTTCCCGGAAAATACGAGTATACGATTCTTTCGTCGCCGTCAGAAGCGGCTGTCATTATGGGAAAGACGAAAACAGGCGAGACCCCTTTTCAGTTTACAACCGCGAGAACAATGTCTGTGCCGGTAACAATCAGCGCGATGGGATATGAACCGCTGACGCTCGAAGCGCCGCTGCAACCGATGAACATTGTTCACCTCCGGGAAAACGGCGAACGCGCTCCCGCTATTGTTCTCCCCAATACATACATACGGGATGAAGGAACTGCGGTCTATACAAGTCTCGCCGTTGCAGTCGTTTCCGGCACAATTTCTGCTCTTGCCAAGCGGCGTGCCGATGCATTCAGCGACACATACACTGCAACCAATGATCCTTCAGCACGTGCGTCTGCGAACAAATATGATGTTGCTGCCGGTGTGAGTTTATTTATTACAGAAGTGAGCTTCGGTGTGCTGACGTATTATCTGCTGCTGCAGTAGGGAGATTGTCTAAAAAGTTAGAAATCAGAATGCAGCCGCAATCTTTAGATTGCGCTTGCAAAGCACCGCAGACGTAAAGTCTGCGGCTACATATTGAGAGGGTTCACTTTCTTCCGAAAGTATTCTATCGTCCTTGCTAACCCATCCTTACGTGCAACTTTCGGCTCCCAGCCTAAAATCGTCTTCGCCTTCGTAATATCCGGCTGACGCACTTTCGGATCGTCCTGCGGCAATTCCTTAAAAACGATTTTGCTCTTGCTCTTTGTAAGGGAGACGATTTCCTTCGCAAGATCAAGCATTGAGAGCTCCTCCGGATTTCCAATGTTCATCGGCATTGCATACTCCGACATCATCAGGCGGTAAATCCCTTCAATCAAATCCGAAACATAACAAACGCTTCTCGTCTGGCTCCCGTCACCAAAGACAGTTACATCCTCACCCCGCAGCGCCTGCGACACAAATGCCGGAATCGCCCGGCCGTCCTCAATTCTCATACGCTCTCCATACGTATTGAAGATGCGTATAATTCTTGTTTCCACTCCGTGAAACCGATGATATGCCATCGTCATTGCTTCTGCAAACCGTTTCGCTTCGTCATAGACGCCGCGCGGTCCCACCGGATTCACATTTCCCCAATATTCTTCAACCTGCGGATGAATTTCCGGATCGCCATACACTTCCGATGTTGAAGCGAGAAAGAAACGCGCTTTCTTCGCCTTCGCAAATCCTAATGCCTTGTGCGTTCCCAGCGAACCAACCTTCAGCGTTTGGATCGGCAGTTTCAAATAATCTATCGGACTTGCCGGCGATGCAAAATGAAAAATATAGTGTACATCCTCGGGCACATGAACAAAATTCGTCACATCATACCGGACAAAGCGGAAATTCTTCTTCCCAAACAAATGTTCAACATTCTCCAGTGAGCCGGTGATAAGATTGTCAATGCACACCACTGCATGACCTTCATCAAGCAATCGCTCGCATAAATGAGAGCCAAGAAATCCAGCACCGCCCGTGACGACTGAGGTTGTTATCATTGATCTAACTCTCCGTAACAATGGAATTTCTGTTAAGCAGTTTAGCAGTGAAAATCAAATAGTGAATGGTAAATAGTGAATGGTTATAAACAGTAAAATTTGTGCGCTTGCAATTCACCATTTACTATATTACTACTTTTCACGCCGTTCAACATTCCGATTGAGCCCGCTAAGTAATTTTTGAATCTTCATGATTTGTTGCCCCATAGCATCGAATACAGTGGAAGAAATGTAATTCAAACGTAGAGAAATCTCAATTTGCGTATCAATTTCACTCAAGGAAGCTTGCGAGATATTCAAAAAATGAAGCTTATCATTTTTTGTTTTTCTTGCTAATCCTTCCGCTATATTTGAAACCACTGAAACGGATGCTCTGCGCAATTGTGACTTCAAACCAAATTCTTCTTCCCGTGGAAATACTTTAGTCAATTCATATATGTGAACAACCAACTCCATTGCCTCTTGCCACAGAAGTAATTTTTTATGAGGCCTCTGTCCAACACTGCTCAAAGAATCATTACTGTTCACCATTTACTATTCACTGCCCTTCCTTCCCATTCCATAATACACAAACCCCTTTTCCTTCATCATCTTCGGATCGTAAATATTCCTTCCGTCAAACACCACCGGCGTCCGCATGAGCGATTTCATCTTCTCAAAATCCGGCCTGCGAAATTCATTCCATTCTGTTACAACAACAAGTGCATCTGCCCCCTTCAGGGCATCATAATTATTCTCATAGAAATCAACCCTTTTATCGAGAAGCAGCCGTGCCTTGGGCAATGCAACCGGATCGTGCGCCCGCACCTTCGCCGAAAGCTCCAACAAGCCATTGATAATCGCCAGCGACGGAGCTTCCCGCATATCGTCGGTTTGCGGTTTGAACGCCAGCCCCCACACAACAATAATTTTGTTTGCAAGCTGGTCCTTAAAATGGTGCTTCACTTTCTTTACAAGCAGTCTTTTCTGCCGTTCATTCACATCGTCAACCGCACGCAAGACTCTGAATTCATACTCATGTTCCTGTGCGGTCTTGATCAACGCCTTCACATCTTTGGGAAAACATGAACCACCATAACCGACGCCCGGAAAGAGAAACTGCTGCCCTATGCGCGGGTCCGTTCCCATCCCTTTGCGCACAAGATCAACATCCGCCCCTGTTTTCTCGCACAGATTTGCCAGCTCATTCATGAATGAAATCTTCGTTGCCAGAAAAGAATTCGCCGCATACTTTGTCATCTCCGCGCTTCGCTCATCCATAAAGAGAATAGGGTTTCCCGTCCGCACAAAAGGCGCATATAACTCGCTCATAACTTCTATTGCCCGCTTGCTTGACGTTCCGACAACAATTCTGTCCGGCTTCAACGAGTCCTGAACAGCTGTTCCCTCCTTTAGAAATTCAGGATTTGAAACAACTTCAACGCTTGCTTTTCCTTTCTTGCGCATGATCTGTTTGATCGTATCCACCGTTCCCACCGGCACCGTGCTTTTGCTGACAACAACCTTTTGCCCGCTCATCAACTCAGCAATTTGCTCCGCCACCGCAATAACTCGTGAGAGATCTGCCGAGCCGTCATCCGATTGCGGGGTGGGAAGGCACAAAAAAACGATCTCGCTCTTATCAATCGCTGCCTTCAGAGACGTGGTGAATGCCACTCTTCCTTCTGCCATGTTACGCCGCACCATCTCCTCCAATCCCGGCTCATAAATAGGCACAATCCCCTTCTGTAAATTCCTGATCTTTTTTTCATCCACATCCATGCAGATCACATCGTTGCCCGTATCGGCAAACACCGTTCCCTGTACTAATCCGACATATCCGGTACCAATAATAGAGAGTTTCATATTCTAAAGGAATCCCTTCGGGAAATGGTTTTTGTGTTTAAAGATTACTAAAAGAAAACCGCAAAGGCCGCAAAGTTACAACGTAACAGCTTCCTCAAAAAGGCATTGAGGTGTTAATTTCATTTGCCTAAGTATAGGAAAAATCTTGGTGAGTTACAAAACCGTAGCGGGCTGTTTTGCCGCTTAAGCCGTTGTGAGCCCCGCTGTAAGCGCGGATAAACTCCGTCGAACTATGACAAAAACGTTCTAAACCCTTCGACTGCGCTCAGGGTAGTTTTTTCTGCTCTATAAAAAAGCAAACTGACCCACTACCGCAAAGAACGCCACCCAGAATAACACTGATGTTAGATTTTTCAGGTATCTCAAAATAGTTTTTCAACAACCTGTTAGAGGCAGCGTGCGAGAAATCTGAGCATCATATACACATAAAGAAAAGCCGCACTGTCCTTTTTACGGCGCGCTGCCCCCCGGTGCATCTTTTTCCCGGGAAGGCGCCTCTGCAATAACACCAACGATCTTGCCGGCGCCTGACTTCGGTTCTTCACTTGCAGGCTTGCACGCATCCTTTTCTGCAGCTTCCAGCTCGGCT
>JAJYOI010000107.1 GCA_021796275.1 Bacteroidota bacterium | reverse complement strand
GCTGTATTTGAAAAGTCTTTGGATTGATAATATCAAGATCGCTCGCTTGATATCGGACAAGCAGTTTCCCGGAAGAAAATGATTTTATAGTCCAAACATTATTTGCGGAGAGAGACGATGAATCGGAAGCACGGTGTTTCAATATTTGAAAAGTGTAACCATCGTAACGATTCAATCCGTCAAGCGTTCCAACCCAAAGAAATCCATCTTTGTCACGTGTTACATCAAAGACAGTATTTTGTGACAAGCCGTCCTCGGTGGTAATGTGCTGGAAGTCTAATTCCTGACCGAAGGATTGCAACGTACAAAATATCAATGTGGCGAGATATCGAAACATGGATGAAATTACAAGAAACGGAAACAGGGCGCAAGTACACAAAAAAAGACGTTCAATGAACGCCTTTTGACTTACTTTTGAAATGTTTGAAAAGCTTCCATATCAACCATAGTGAGTGAAAGCCAATTACGATGTCACATTAAAAGTTGTATTTCGACTGCATTTAATTCGGCTCTTAGCGACAGAAGAACAGTTTTCAGAAATTCGGACGATTACTCTTCTTCTTCGTTATGCCGCAATTTTTCCAGCACGGAAAAATCTTCGAGCGTCGTTGTATCGCCTGTTGAGGTCGCGCCGGAAGCGATTTCGCGCAGCAAGCGGCGCATAATTTTCCCGCTCCGCGTTTTCGGCAGCGCATCGGTAAAGCGGATATCGTCCGGCTTCGCCATCGAGCCGATCTCTTTTGCAACATGCTGGCGCAATTCCTCTTTCAATTCCGGAGACGGCGTACGTTTTCCACCGAGCGTAACAAACGCGCAAATCGCCGAGCCTTTTATTTCATCAGGCTTGCCGACGACCGCCGCTTCCGCAACATACGGATGACTGACAAGCGCGCTTTCAACTTCCATCGTGCCAAGCCGGTGTCCGGAAACATTGATCACATCATCCACGCGCCCCATGATCCAGAAATAGCCGTCTTCATCGCGGCGCGCACCGTCGCCGGTAAAATACATTCCTTTGAAATCGCTCCAATATGTTTTTTTGAATCGCTCCGGGTCGCCGTACACTCCGCGCATCATCGAGGGCCACGGCTTTCGAATAACAAGATAGCCTCCTTGATTTTTCTTCACCGATTTCCCGTCTTTACCAACAACATCGGGCACGACACCAAAAAAAGGAAGCGTCGCCGATCCCGGCTTTGTTGCCGTCGCGCCGGGCAGCGGCGTAATCATGATCGAACCGGTTTCTGTTTGCCACCACGTGTCAACAATCGGACATTTTCCTCTGCCGATAATTTTGTTGTACCACATCCACGCCTCGGGATTGATCGGCTCGCCTACCGTTCCCAGCAAGCGAAGTGAACTCAAATTGTGTTTCATCGGCCATTGCTCGCCCCATTTAATGAACGCGCGTATTGCCGTCGGTGCTGTATAAAAAATGGTGACGCCGTATTTTTCGATAATACTCCAAAAACGATCCGGCTCCGGATAATTCGGCGCACCTTCGTACATCACTACCGAAGCTCCGTTCGACATCGGTCCGTAAACAATATAACTGTGGCCGGTCACCCAGCCGATATCTGCCGAGCACCAGTAGGTATCTTCATCCTTCAGATCGAAAACATATTTTGTTGTGAGATGACAGCCAAGAAGATATCCGCCGGTCGTATGAACAACTCCTTTTGGTTTTCCGGTAGTGCCGCTTGTGTAGAGAATATACAACGGATGTTCGGAATCCAATTTCTCCGCTTCGCACACCGGCGATGCGGTCGTCATTAATTCTGTCCACAAATGATCGCGCCCCGGTTCGAAATTGATTTCCGTTCCCGTGCGCCTGACAACGATAACGCTTTCAATAGATGGAGTAAACTGGAGCGCCGCATCAACGTTGGCTTTTAATGGAATAATCTGACCCCGGCGATATCCGCCATCCGCCGTAATCACCAATTTTGCCTGTGCATCGTTGATGCGGTCTTTCAACGCTTCCGAACTGAATCCGCCGAAAATGACACTGTGCGTCGCACCGATGCGCGCACACGCAAGCATTGCGATGGGAAGTTCGGGAATCATCGGCATGTAAATAACAACGCGGTCACCTTTTTCAACGCCAAGACTTTTCAACACGTTGCCAAACTTGCATACTTCCCGATGTAAATCCGCATACGTCAGCGTACGCGTGTCGCCCGGCTCTCCTTCCCAAATAATCGCCGCTTTGTTCTTCCGCCACGACGACAAATGACGGTCGAGGCAGTTGTACGACACATTGATTTTTCCTCCGACAAACCACTGCGCAAACGGAAGCTTCCACTTTAACACCGTAGACCATTTTTTGAACCAATGCAGTTCTTCTGCCATCTTCCCCCAGAATTTTTCCGGATTCTTCACCGACTCGTCGTACATCTTTTTATAGCGTGCAAGCGAGCTAACGTGTGCCTGAGCGGCAAATTTCGGAGCGGGCTTGAAGACGCGGCGCTCTTTCAATGTTGAAGTAATTGTTGTTGCGGCGTTTTCCTGAACTGAGACAGATTTCGCCATTGAACATCCTCCTCGCAATATCACATAATGAAAAATGCCGTGAACCTAATACACATATAACAACAGTAATCGGACTGCATGTTCACGAAATCAATTTATAACCCATCACAAGGCTGATGATAAGCAGAATAGCACCAAAGATGCGTGTGATGCGTTCAATGATTTTCTTATCTAATTTCATTTTTTGCCTCTCAACCAGCTCGAGCAAGATAAAAAACCAGCTGGATGTTCCGATGCCTGTTCCTAAAGCAAAAAATGAACTGTTGTATGCTGATGGAGTTAAAATGTGATAGCCGTGAATAATGCCGGCAACTGTTATCCAATAGGCAAGAAAGGAAGGGTTGGAAAGGTAGAGCAGAATACCAAGAATGAAGTAGCGCTTGAATCCCGGCGCGTCTTCGCTCTTCGTTAATTTTGTTTCTGCAATTTTGAAAAAAGTAGTTTTAATGCCGAAGAAGAAAAAAATGCAGAACGTTGCGATCTGAAGAATAAGAACAAGGTGAGGGTTGGTCATCAAAGAGGAAATTCCGAACATTGCCGCCCCGCAATAGAGAACATCCATGAAACCGGAGCCGGTACCGATCATCAATCCTTGCCCGGTTTTGTTGGACAGCCCCTTCATCATCACAGCAAGATTGATCGGTCCGACCGGAACGGAAGTAGCGAAGCCGACAACAAAACCGAGTATGAGAGCGATCATTATACTTTCATTGCTGATTGACAAATAGCAACTATGCTGGGGCAAAACGCGAGAGAAATTACAACAATAGAAGATACAGAATTGCAGGAAAATTGCAAATAAAATTACACGGCGGCGGGAACGTCCTTTTCTTCCATCAACAGAAGTGTCTCATCTTTGAAGAGCAACAGCCGATTCACTATCGCTTCGATATCGGTCAACCCCATCAATTCCATTCTGACCTTTGAAACGTTCGGAAGACCTCGCAGATAACCGGAATAATGTTTTCTCATTTCAAACATGCCGGTACGGTCGCCTTTGTATTGCACCGATAATTTCAAATGCTCAATACACAAACGAACGCGCTCTTCAACAGTAACGTGCGTCTGCACTTGTCCCGTTTGCATGAATTCCTTTGCCTGCTTAAATATCCACGGATTTTCAATCGCACCGCGCCCGACCATTACCCCGTCACAGCCGGTTTCCGCAAAAGTGCGGTGGACATCTTCCGGCGTAAAAATATTTCCATTCACCATGATTGGAATTTTCACAGCCTCTTTAATTTTCGGAATCCACGAATAATCCGGATCGCCCTTATGCCCTTGCTCACGCGTCCGGCAATGTACCGTCAACGCCTGAGCACCGGCTCCTTCAACCATTTTTGCAACGTCAACAATGCGAATCGAATTCTCGTCCCAGCCGAGCCGTGTCTTTACCGTCACCGGTTTATTTGTCGCTTTGATCACGGAAGAAACGATCCGCTCCATCTTCGGCAAATCTTTCAGCAAACCGGCGCCCGCGCCGTGCAGCACAACATTCTTCACCCAGCAGCCGGCGTTGATATCAACAATATCCGGATTCATCTCATCGGCCATTCGCGCCGCACCTTCCATCGAAGATTCTTCGCCGCCGTAAATTTGAATTCCAAACGGACGTTCTTCTTCACTAAAGATCATCTTGCGCTTCGTCTTTTCAGAATTGCGGACAAGTCCTTCAGAGTTGACGAATTCCGTGTACAAAATATCTGCGCCGAGCCGTTTGCAGACAAGACGGAACGGAAGATCGGACACGTCTTCCATCGGTGCCAGCACAATTGCATTCGCTATGTCAATCGTTCCGATTTTCATTTTACTGAATGCTTTCGCCCGGCTGTAAAGCGATGACGCGGTTTCTCATTGCAGCAGGCAGATACTTTTTCAATTCCGCCGGCGTTCCGGCAAGCGGAGGAACTGTTCCGTAATGCATCGGAATGATCGTTTTAGGTTTTATCATCTCGCACGCTTTTGCCGCTTCACGCGGTCCCATTGTGAACAAGCCGCCGATTGGAATCAGCACTGCTTCGGGTTTGTACATTTCTGCGATCAATTTTATATCGCCGAATAATCCGGTGTCTCCCATATCGTACAGCACGAAACCGTTTTCAAATTTGACGACATATCCGGCAGGTTCACCGCCGTACGCAAGTTCGCCGTTATGTTCAATTGTCGAACTGTGCGTCGCATCTACCATGGTAATAGTAATGCCGTTCGCTGCCGTCGTGCCGGATTGATTGATGCCATCAACATTCGTAATACCGTGCTTCTGCAGATACAGGGAAATCTCATAATTGCAGATCACCTTGGCGTTGAATTGTTTCGCCAAATCAATGGTGCTGCCAAAATGATCGCCGTGTCCATGCGTGAGAAGAATAAGATCAACTTTTTCGATATGCTTCGCATTGTCAGGCGCACGGGGATTGTCGAGCCACGGATCAACGAGAATGACAACTCCTTTCGGCGATTCGATCTTGAACGCTGAATGTCCTAACCAAGTAAGTTTGATACCGCCCAAAGCCTTTTTCTGTTTCATACGTTTTTCCTCCTTTCTATCAAAAGAGATGATTCAAGATTCAAAGTTCAAGCTGTTTTGGGATTTGAGATCCTGTTTTAGGTTTTGAACAGCCTTGACCTTTGACGCCTGATTTCTGATCTCTGTTTTTCTCGAACCACGAAGCTCAAACTTCATAAATCCCGAATCATGAATCTTGAATTTTTTCAATGATTGCATCCGCCATTTCTTTTGTTCCAACGGTTGATGACGGATTCAAATCGCGCGTAACATATTTCCTTTCCTTCACAACCGCTGCAATGGCATTCTCAATCTTCACCGCACGTTCCGATTCGCCGAGGTGATGAAGCATCATCGCTCCGGCGAGAATAATTGCGCTCGGATTGGCAATATTCTTTCCCGCAATATCCGGCGCACTGCCGTGCACCGCTTCAAAAATTGCTGCGGTTGCTCCGATATTCGCGCCCGGCGCCAAACCTAAACCGCCGACCAAACCCGAACAAAGATCGGAAAGAATGTCGCCGAATAAATTCGTCGTGACAATCAGATCGAACTGATTCGGATTCAGCACGAGCTGCATCGCCATGTTGTCAACGATGCGGTCTTCCGCTCCAATGTCCGGGTATTGCGCCGCCACTTCGCGCGCGACATCAAGAAATAATCCGCCGGAAAATTTCATGATGTTCGCTTTGTGAACGATCGTGACTTTTTTTCTGTGGTGCTTTCGCGCGTATTCAAATGCGGCGCGAACAATGCGCTCCGAACCGAACCGCGTAACAATGCCGATCGTCTCCGCTGCGCTCTTCTGCGCATCAACATAATGTTCAATGCCGGAATAAAATTCCTCGATATTCTCGCGGAACATCACGAGATCGACATTCGTGTACCGTGACGGCGCACCTTCGTACGATTTCGCCGGGCGAAGATTGATATAAAGATCAAATTCTTTTCTCAGCGCAACATTGACGCTGCGAAATCCCTTTCCCATGTGCGTGGTCAGCGGACCCTTCAACGCAATTTTATTTTTGTGAATTGAATCAATCGTCGTTTGTGGAAGCGGGTCCCGGAACTGATCAATTGCCGTAATTCCTGCCGCCGCAAGCTCCCATTCCACTTTTACGCCAGTCGCTTCAATGACGCGTGTTGCGGCTTCGCTGATGCTGGGACCGATCCCGTCGCCGGGAATAAGTGTAATTGTGTACATGAATAATCGCTGATTGTGTTTGTCGAAGACCTCGCCGCTTTCTGGCGGGTAGGTTTGCATAAAGATACGAAAAACGACGTGGAGTTCAAAGAGACACACAGGGCACCTCAACCCGGCGTTGTTTTTCCCTGCCGTTTTTTGTACTTTGTGAATGTTTATTCACCATATCCCATTGCATGAATTACACAGTATCGCGCTTCATAGTACGTTTCGTTTTCATTCCCCTTTTTCTTTTCCTTTTCGCTTCTCTGGCAGTCGCGCAAAGCACCATCGTCATCCGCCCGCCGCTTGAAGAATACCGGAAAACTTCAAAAGACCTTATCCCGTTTCGTGCATTGAAAACGCCGAGAATCGCGCTCGTCCTCAGCGGGGGCGGAGCGCGCGGCATTGCACAGATCGGCGTGCTGAAAGCGCTGGAAAAACATCACATCCACATTGACGCTATCATCGGCACAAGCATGGGAAGCATTATCGGCGGATTGTATGCCGCAGGCTATTCCACCGATCAGCTTCAAGCGCTTGTTGATACAACAAACTGGGCTGATATCCTTTCGCTTACCGATGACACCAACCGGAAAAATCTTTTCGTCGGACAGAAACAGGAGCTTGATAAAAATCTGCTGACAATTCGTTTTTCAGGATTGACCCCGGTGATTCCATCCTCGTTTTCCAGCGGGCAGCGTCTGACAAGCTTCCTTAATCAATTGGTACTGCAAGGTATTTATCATCCGCGGCAAACCTTTGATAACCTGAAAGTCCCGTTCCGTGCCGTTGCAACCGATCTTATTTCCGGAAAAAGAATCGTCTTGAATTCCGGAAATCTTACCGAAGCGATGCGGGCGAGCATTTCTATCCCGCTGTTGTACAGCACCGTCAAAACCGACAGCATGGAATTAACCGACGGCGGATTGTTGTCGAATATTCCGGTTGATGTCGCGCGCGAAATGAACATGGATATTATCATTGCGGTGGATGTTGTCAGCCCGCTGCGCGGATCAAACCAGCTGAACGCGCCATGGGAAGTGGCAGATCAGATCATCAATATCATGGCGCAGCTTGCAAATAGAGAGTCTCTCAAAAAAGCAACCATTGTGATCAGGCCAAATCTGGACGGCCATCTCGCCGCAGATTTCTCGAACCTTGACACAATGATTCAAGCCGGCATGAAAGCAACGGAAACAGAAATTCCGTCGCTTCTCGACAGCATCGCAAAAAAACAAAGTGAAACGTATTTTAACGGGCCGGATGAATCGCAGCTCTCATTCAGAATCTCGGATGTACATTTCACTGAAGATCATATCCCGCTCGCAATCAAACAGGATTTTGATTCGCTGATTCACGATGACAAAGTTTCGCTTGGCACAATCAAAGGCAAAATTTCTTCGCTCTATTCTCTCGGTGATTACGACGATGCCCGTGCAGAACTGACAGTGCATAATGTTGTAAGCTCCCTTGGGGCAGACACATCAGGCGCTTCTTCCAATTCAACGTCGCTTACCGTCATTGTTCATCCGAATCCGGTTCTCCGCCATATCCGCTTTGCTGGAAACACGGTTATGCCGTCAGATTCACTTCGTATGTATTTCATTCCATTGAAAAATAAAATCATCAACATTGCAGAATCGCGCGCAGCGCTGGAAGAGATGCTGGCGTTGTACCGCGACAACGGCTATTCACTTGCGCATGTCCAATCAACGGAATTTGATACGCTTTCCGGGACGCTGACGATTACGATTGACGAAGGCGTTATTCAGCACATGACAATCAAGGGAACAACGATCTCCCGCGATTGGGTCATCTGGCGCGAACTGCCGTTTGCGGCGGGCGACATTTTTACCGTCTCGAAAGCAGAACAAGGCATCAATAATCTCATCGCGACAAATTTATTCGATCAGGTGCTGATCGACATCGGCTATATCGGCACAACGCCGGATATTGTTATCCGCGCCAGCGAGCGGCAGTCGGAATTGGCGCGCTTCGGCATCCGGTACGATAATGAGAGAAACGTGCAGCCGTCGCTTGAACTCCGCGATCAGAATTTCCTCGGCACGGCAACAGAACTCGGCGCAAGTTTTGCCGGCGGCTTGCGAAACCGGAACATCCTCTTCCAGTTCCGCGCCAACAGAATCTTCAACAGCTATTTTACCTTTGATCTCAACAGCTACTATACATTGAAAGACATCAACACGTATGGAGACGATCCGACAGTGCAGAGCGTAACGTCGTTCAATCGTCTGCGCACAGGCGAATACCGCCAGATCAAATACGGCGCGTCGTTTTCTTTGGGGCGGCAGGTGGAGCGGTTAGGAAATGTTACGGCAGAATACAGAGTTGAAATGAATCAGATCAAATTTCAAAGCGGTACCGGATATACGCCGGATAAATTCAAGGTCGAGGCGCTCCGCCTTCACTCAACGGTTGACACGCAAGACCGCTTTCCGTTCCCGACATCCGGTTCCCTGATGAATCTCGAATGGGAAACAGCAACGTCGTACATAGGCGGTGAAATCGGCTATTCAAAAATATTTCTGTCATACGAATGGTTCAATACATACTTTCACACGCAGACGATTCACCCGAAAATAACGTTCGGATTCGGCGACGAAACCCTGCCGCTGACACAGCAATTCTCGCTCGGCGGCGAAAATTCTTTCTACGGTTTGTACGAAGATGACCGTCGCGGCAGACAAATTTTTGCTGTGAATTTGGAATACCGCGCTCTGCTGCCGTTCAAACTTTTCTGGGATACATATTTCAAAATCCGGTATGACTTCGGCTCCATCTGGCCCCATCAGGAAGACATTCGCTGGCGCGATTTGCATCACGGCATCGGCACGGGAATCGCCGTTGATACACCGATTGGCCCCGCAAGCATTTCAATCGGGAGAAGTTTCTATATCCGCAATGATCTTCTGAATCGTCCTTTAAGTTTAGGTCCGATCGTCGGATATTTTTCGCTTGGGTACCCGCTGTAACGGCAACTTTGCGAAATGACGGAAGAACGTCATTCCCGAATGTTTTTATCGGGAATCTAACTGCAAGAAACGACTCAAATAATGGATTCCCGCCTTCGCGGGAATGACTCTCCTCTAAATTTTGGTTCCTAAAAAAACATTTTGCGTAACTTCAGCCAGCAATTTCATAGAATTTCTGAAAGCAATCATGAAATGAAAACAACGCCTCGAAAAAAATCTGACCTCGAAACCCCGTGCCTGATACTCGATAGCGATATCACCGAACAAAATCTTCAGAAGATGCAGGCATTTGCCGATAGCAAGGGAAAGGATCTTCGTCCTCATGCAAAAACTCATAAGTGTACAACTCTTGCAAAAAAACAAATCGAACACGGAGCAATAGGCATTTGTGCGGCAAAAGTATCCGAAGCGGAAAAGTTAGCCGCGGCTGGGATAGAGGGAATCCTGATAACCGGTCCCGTCGTCACTCCGCAGCAGATTAAAAAAGTAGTTGCGCTTCGTTCCCTCTCCCCTTCGCTGATGGTCACGGTTGATCATGAAGAGAATATCAAAAACCTGAGCGAAGCATTACAGCAGAAGAATCTTTCCATAGACGTCCTGCTCGATATTGATGCAGGTTTGAAAAGAACGGGAACAAAACCGTCCAACGCACTTACGCTTGCCGGAAAAATTCTCTCGCTA
>JAJYOI010000106.1 GCA_021796275.1 Bacteroidota bacterium | reverse complement strand
AGAACTATCCTCAAATTCTTTCCATACAGCTTTGCGCTTGTGTTTCGGACAAAAAATAATAAATCGTAATGCGGATTTCAACCTACATACCTCTTCTTGGGATTTTCAATTGATGATGGTAATAAGCCATGCGAGCAGAATCCCGCCCGAAACGGCGGACAATAGCGTCACCACTTTTACTTTGAAATTATGCAGCAGCAATGCTTCCTGAATTGTTAATTCATATTCCATAGAAGTGTTTTCACGATGTTGAGTACCGTGATTCATTTTCACCTCCATTTATATTTTTGAGCAGTCATACTATGAGTGTGTTGAGCGGTGTCGTTCCGCGCTTTGGCTGTGTAGCGCTCTTTGCTACTCAAAACACAGAATCCTGAATCCAGTATTCAGTTATCAGTAGTCAATTACGAATTATCAATTACAAACAGTCAACTTCCAGTACCTACAACTTTACTTCATCAGAATCATCCGTTTGATGGAGGCTGCTGCGTTGCCGCTCTTCATGACGGAGAAGTACATGCCCGATGAAAGATTTGTGCCGTCGAACGTCAGTTTGTAGTTGAGATCGGCTTGCGCGATTCCGTCGAACAGCACCGCCACTTCCTGTCCGAGCATATTGTACACTTTCACCGAAACGTGCTGCGGTGTGTGCACTGCAAAGCTGAGCGCCGTTGCCGGATTGAACGGGTTCGGATAGTTCTGGCTGAGCGTGTACTGTTCCGGCGAAAGGGCAATCTGCACTTCCGTTTCAGAATATATTTTGAACGAGCCGTCGCGGTTGATTTGCTTCAAGCGGTACGCGTAGATGCCCGCTTCCTGCATCGGATCGGTGAAGCTGTACGAGCGCGGAGAAGATGTGGTTCCGGTGCCTTCCACAAAACCGATCTTCGTCCAATCGCTGCACAGCTTCACCGTTTTTCCGATTGATACTGCGGCAGGGTGTACCAGCTTGCGCTGGATTTCAAACCCTGCGTTCTGAGTTTCTGTTGCGGTTGACCACGCGAGAAGCACTTTGTTCGCTGCAGGAGATGCAGTGAAGGAAGTAAGTTCGACGGGAAGGGGAGCGTCGTTCCAAGTTGTTCCAACTCTAATACCGTCAATAGCAACAATATTGGTAGTGGAATTTTGTCTTAGGGCAACAACAGAAATATTTGAAGGATCAGATGTAGCTTCAGTAGGATGAATAATAGTTGGAGTTGGTTCAGAACTTGGAATTGCACCACTGATAACGAAAAGTGCAACATCGTCGTTAGATGCTCCGGAGTTAATCGTATATTTAATAACGATTAAATAAGTGGTATTAAATAGATAATCAAAACTTGTAAATGAAGTGTCGCCAGAAGTTTTACTTATTCCAAAAGCAAGATTGCCGCTGCTTTTTTTAATATATAATCTTCCAGCTAACGTGCCTGCCTTCGTTGAGCCCATCCCAAAAAAATAATCGCCGGCGCCAGTAGTAGCATTGGATGCATTAACCAATAACGAAACATAAATTATACCTGATGTTTGTGAAATATTTAAAGATGAGTAAACATCTTCTCCGTCTGCGTCCACAATCACACTGCCCCCAATTCCAGAAGATGGGTAATCAGAAAATGTAAGACTTGAAGATTCCACTACAATTGAATTTGCGCTGTTAACGTTAAAAACAGTCCAGCCATTATCTGTCAGCTTTGTTCCAGTTGTATAATTAAAATTTTCTTCGAGCAAAATTTGTCCCCACACACTGATGTTGAAAAAGAATGCGCATGTCAGGGTTGTTGCAAAAGTAGGAAAGGATTTTTTCATTTTTACCTCCGTAAATGAATTGAATGATTGTGAATGATGCCTTGAGTGAGAAGCGTTTATGGGACGGCGTGAAAACGCGAGCAATAAAAAAGGCGATAGCGCGTAGAAACGCACCATCGCCTTGGCGAATTAGCCTATGTGCTGCATTGAGAAATTTCTTCTGCACGGTGGTGTGCAGTGCCCTACAATAGGATCGGAATTCGAGTGAAAGGATCATCAACACAACGAACAGAAGCGGAGCCGCCGTTTGAACCATTGCTATATCGTAATGCAGAATCCGCCGTATCTTTGTTGGTGTGATAAAAAGATGTGCGCTGTTTCCACCACCGGCTCGGTGCACGATGCGTGTTCGCTTTGCTGACGGAACCGGAGCCGCAATTCTTACCGCATAATTCTTCTCTGCGTTCGACGCGTCATCGTTTGCCGCATCGTCGTACACGTATGCCGCAATGTCGTCGTCATTTACAGGAGAAATGGAATCGAGGTCGCCCTGCTGTGAGAGAACACTGTCATCGGTCAGTGAGGCTGCCGCCAGCATAAGTAAAAATACAATGAGCCGCCCAATCATCTTCTGCGTGCTTCGTAAGTGAAATTGTGTATGATGGAGGTCAGGTATACAAAGTCCCTGTTAGGAGCGTATACTAAACCCGATAAAGAATACAATTTCTTTTCGTAAGTTGCAAGAGGCTGGCGGAAAAAATGCTGCGGGAAGCGAAAAGGGGATTATTCCCATGGATTAGCTTTTCAGCGCATCGAAATCAGCTTTTCGTAATCCGCCGGCTGATCAATAGTGAACTCCGCCGCAGGGAAGGGAATGCCAAGCGCTTCTTTCTGGTGCGCACGTATCACGCTTCGTGCGCCTTCATCGCCTGTGAGTTTCAACAGCTCCGGAAATAGCGCCTTCCGAAAAAGTGCCGGAACTCCGATGATATTGCTGTATTCTGAAGCGACAATCAGCGCATCGGTTTTCACGTAGAAGTCAAGAATGGCTGCAAGATGTTCGCTGGTGACAAGCGGCTGGTCGCACAGAAGAAAGAGTGCGGCATCGGTTTCGTGCGCATGTCTGCTGTCTTTGTCGCCTTTGGCGCCATGTTCCATTTGGCGGAGAAGCGCCGTAACTCCGCATCGAATTGAGGAAGCGATTCCTTCCTGCCATTCCGGGTTGATAAGAATTGTGGATTCTTTGCGTTCTTTGCGGTTGAATGTGGAAGATATTTCATACCTGATGTCATCTGACTTTGAACCAAGCACGATGAAGATGTCAGGCGAGCTATCCGATAGTTTTTTTGCCCTGAGAGCAATTTCAATTGCATGATGAATCAGCGTCGCATCTTTGTACTCAAGAAGCTGCTTCGGCCGCCCCATGCGCGATGAACCGCCAGCGGCGAGGATAACGAAGGAAGTGGAGGTTTGTATGTTGAAAGGGGACATGTTCCTATGTGGCAATCATGAATAAGAGATCAGATGTCAGAAATCAGAAGTCAGAAGTTTGAACCCTGAACCTTCAATCTTGAATCTTGTTGTGTTAAGCTCTGAACTTGAAATCCGAATCGTGAATCCTGAATCATCCACCCTCCATTTTCCAATTTAACCATGTATCGGCGTTGTCAAAGTTCGAAGCGGCGCGCCTTTTCGTTTCGCACTGACCGCTTTGATCTCCGCAATGATTGAAAGCGCTATTTCTTCAGGCGTTTCTGTCCCAAGATCCAATCCGGCAGGATTGTGCACGGCGTTCAATCGTTCTTCATCAATTAAGATGTCCGACACCTTAGAGGTGTCGGACATCTTTTGCTCCTCGCGCATTCGGCGGCACATCATTTCCGATTTGCTCCGCGGCCCCAGCAAGCCGATATACTGCACCGGTGTTGAAAGAAGCGACGTCAGCAAATGAAAATCCTGTTCATAATTATGCGTCATCACGAGCGCAAAATCGGAAGGTGACAGCGCGAGGGAAGGAGGAAGGACGCCCGGATCGCTTTGCAGAAGCGCATCAGCTTCGGGGAAATGTGCTTTCGATAGAAATGATTCGCGGCTGTCCACAACGGACACCGACCACCCAAGTTCTTTTGCAAACCGGACAACCGGCACCGCATCCGCACCGGCGCCGAAGATGATAAGCGATAATGGCGGATGGATGAATTCGATGAACGCTTCGAGTACTCCCTTTGAATACGATTTCGGAAAAGATTTTTCTGTATCCAAAGCGATGTGGCAGTCTGCGATGATTTGTGCTGCAAGAGATTTGTCAGGGAGACTGTGTTGCGCCGTTCCGTTTTCAGTCAGCATAACGCGCTGAGATGAGATGTCCGACGCCTTAGAGGTGTCGGACATCTTGGTTGAAAACAACGTTGCCATCGCGGCGCGTTCTCGTTGTTCCAACACGTTAGCAATGAATGTGATTTGTTCTGGAATTGTGTTCTTTGGAATCAACTCGAGCAAAATATAAACTTTCCCCGGACAACCGAGACCCAATCCCCACACGACATCGTTTGTTTTCTCTGTGTCGTATGTAATCACGCACGGCATGCCGTCGGCAAAAACTTTTTGTGCGCGCTCAAACAAATCACGCTCAAGGCATCCTCCGCTGATGAGTCCGGTTGTGCTGCCGTCGGAATGTATCAGCGCGCGTGCGCCGGCGCGACGGTATGTCGAGCCGGTGGTTTTTACAACAGTTGCGAGAACGAATGGAGCGGAAGAATTTTTCAGCGCAGAGAGAATGTGGTGGATGTCTTTCATGAGAGCAAGCAGTAATCAGTATTCAGTAGACAGTATTTAAGATTCAGAATTCACAATTCAAGGTTGAAGGTTCAGGGTTTAAGTTTCTGACCTCTGATTCCGCCAAACAGCGGCGGGATTTCGCAAAAAATGCTCAACTTCTGATTTCTGGTTGCTGAATATTGAAAAACTCGTTCAGCCTTTCAGCGCGTCCAAAACTCTTTCCGGTGTCATCGGAAGGTGAAAAAGCCGTACGCCGACCGCGTTGTAAATTGCATTTGCAATCACGCCGCCCATCGTAATAATTGCCGGTTCGCCGCCGCCTTGTGGATCGCTGTTCTTGTCTTCGATAAGAACGGTTTCTATTTTCGGCAGCCACGAAAAACGGGGAAGCTCGTACGTGTCAAAGTTTGTGTCGAGAATTTTTCCGTCTTTGAAATGCAAACCTTCCGTCAATGCATAACCAAGTCCCATGGTGATGCATCCTTCGACCTGAATTGTCGCGCCTTCGGGATTGATGACCAATCCCATATCCTGCGCGCACACGACGCGCTTCACTTGCACTTCGCCTGTGTTCTTGTTCACAGCAACTTCCGCCATCGTTGCAACAGTCGCCCCGGCATCCAATCCGCAGGCAATACCGAAACCTCTGCCGCTCGGTCCTTTCGCCGGTGTCCATCCGAATTGTTCCGCCGCGGCTTTCAGCACACGTTTCACTTTTTCGTTATCGAGATGTTGTAAGCGAAATTCCAGCGGATCAATGCCCGCTTTTGCCGCCATCATATCAATCTGCGATTCGCGCGCAAACGTGTTCGTGTTGTTTCCCGGCGCGCGCCACGCTCCGGTGGCAAACGGATGCGCATTTCCTCCGTACGACGTTGTGCGGTGATTGGGGATTGTGTAGAACTGCTCAGCGCCGCGTTCACCAGCGTAATACACGTGATAATCCCACAAATTCATTCTGCCGTTTTCCGTGATGCCGGATTTGATTTTCACGATTGCAGCCGGACGAAATGAATCGTAGAAAAATTCTTCCTCGCGTGTCCACGCCACTTGTACCGGCTTTCCGCTCAGCTTTGCAAGCCGCGCCGCTTCACTCGCTTGCTGGTTGCGTGATTTTCCGCCGAATCCGCCGCCGACGAACGGCGTGATAACGCGGACATTCTCCGATGACATGCCTAATTCTTTTGCCACTTCGCCTTGCACACCGAATGGATTTTGCGTTGAAGCCCAGACTGTCAATTTGTTTCCTTCAATGTGTGCGGTTGCTGTGTGCGGTTCCATCGGTGCATGCGCCACATAGTCGTTCAGATATGTTTGGTCGAAGATTGTTTTCGATCCCTGCTGACCGCTTTGAAGATCGCCGCCGTGCGTGGTCACGCGTCCTTCCGTCGCTTCGTTGAGAAGGTGATCAAAGATCGTTTTGTCGTCAACTCCTGTTTTGGGAGAATCAAATTTCGCTTTGATCTTTGAAAGCGCAGTTGCGGCAACATCGGGATATCTATGCAGAACGGCGACAAAATCTCCATCGCGGACAACCTGAACGCCCCTCATCTTTTGCGCTTCTGAAACATCAACATCGAGCAGCTTCGCGCCGTGTGCCGGCGGACGAAGGATTTTTGCATACATCATTCCGGGAATCTGAATGTCTCCAGCATATTTTGCTTTGCCCGTAACCTTCACTTCACCGTCTCTCCGCGCAAACGATTTTCCGATGATCTTGAACTCCGACGGTTTTTTGAGAGAAACTTGGCCTTTCGGCTCGCGCTCGATCTTTTTCCCCTTTGCAAGCTCGGCGTACGAAACATGGTTTTTCTTGTTTGACTTTTCGTATACAACGCCGTCTTCAACTGTCAGATTTTCCGGCGATGTATTGAGATGCTCCGATGCCAACTCGATCATCGCGCGGCGGGCTTTCGCACCTGCCAAGCGAAGCGGCGGACCGAAGAACCGCGTTGACATCGAACCCCATGTTCCCATATCCCACGGACACAATTCGGTATCTCCCATCACCATGTCAACGGAATCAAGCGGGACATCCAATTCTTCCGCAAGCATTTGTCCGAGCGACGTGTGCACGCCTTGCCCCATTTCTATTTTTCCGGTGTAGAGCGAGACGCGCCCGTTTTCGCCGATGCGGAGGAACGCATTGAAATCATTCGGCAAGCTTCGCCGCTCTCCGCGCTGCTGCCCGAACGCCGGAAGATCGCCGATGGTGAAGAAGAGGAAAATTCCGCCGCCCGCTACTTTGATAAATTGCCGGCGGTTCAGATGAAAATCGAATTCAGGATTTTCAGTGTTGCCTCCGGCGCCCTGTTCCATTTCGAGGTTCGGGATTTGAGATTCGGGGTCCGAATTTTGAAGCGAAGTTAAATTTTGCACTTTGAATTTTTCATTGACGCTATTCGCGCCATGTTCCATTTGAAATTTCATTTTACATCGCTCCTTTCGCCAACCGGGTCACTCAGGGACATTTCTTTAGCCGCCTTTTCAATTGCGGCAGCAATTCGCTTGTGCGCGCCGCAGCGGCACAAGTTATCGTCCATGCCCTGAATAATCTGATCGTGTGTGGCGTGCGGAACTTGCTTGAGAAAAGAGTAGGCGGTGAGAATCATTCCCGAAGTGCAATAACCGCACTGGAAACCGTCATGTTCCATAAATGCTTTTTGCAGCGGATGCAACGCGCCTTCTGCGGCTAATCCTTCAATTGTGACAACATCTCTGCCTTTCACTTCCTTCACGGAAGTCTGGCATGAGCGCGCCGCAGTTCCGTCAATAAGCACGGTACACGCGCCGCAGATTCCTTCGCCGCATCCGTATTTTGGTCCGGTGGTTTCGAGGTCGGTGCGCAGCACCCACAGCAATTTTCTTTCTCCATCCACCGTCAGCTTTGTCTGCTTGCCATTGAGTTTAAATTGGATGGTTTCTTCCATGGTTATTCCTCCTTAGGATTTCCTGCCTGCGGTAGGGGATTTGACGTTGCGTAAAAAAAGAAGCGAAACAGCTTTCATAAAATGATTACTTTCCCGAAGGGAATTTCATTATGAAACAGAGAGAGAAATTTCTCCGTTCCCTGAAAAAAGGGAGAACGAACAAATGTGGCATTACGGCCGTTTGTATTATTAACTAATGTCATATTACAAATCAAGTTGAATGGAGCTAAGCAAAGGTACAAAACTTTCTTCTGGATTGAAGGTTTGAGCAAATCTGCCTTCGACAGTGACTCGCATGTTTGATCTCACGGGTATAGAGAAACCGACGCCAACGGCGGCAAAAATTTTAGTTGTAGAAACTCCAGAACCGCCATATGTTACTCTCTCCACATTCTGCGGATTCGAACCGAACCAACTTGAAACGACAATCTTTCCAATATCGAGTCTGTATATTCCTGCTGTGAGCGACAAAAAAGGATTAATGAAAGAAGCGTCGCTCGTGGTTCGAGCACTGACTGATGCCTCAAACATATTAGATGGTTTGCCTGAAACACTCCATCGAAGACCGGCAATAGCAGGGAATACTAATTGAAGATTGTCGCCTTGAAATGGGTAGCGGCTGTAGCTCAAGTTAATTCCGAGTGAAATTGATGGCGTAATTGGATAACCGAGGCCGCTGCCCAGTGACCAACCATCTCCCCAATTGTTGAACACACCAGCGGTAGTAGTATTAAAGGATACACCGCCAATAAGGTGAAGTCGAAACACGTTTTGCGCATACAACGAGTTCGAGAGCAGGGAAATGATAATCACTGCCAAGATTGAACATGTATGTTTCATTTTGCCTTCTCCTTTATAGATATCCTCCCTTTCTCGGAGGAAGTGCCTTGTATTCCGGTTTAGAGACAATAATATCAGCCAACAAGCTTTGTATGGGTTCAATAGAATATGTGGCTTTGTTGTGAGAATCTAACGGATAATACCACACCACAGTTTTGTCCTGGCGCTTATATTTTATTCTTAAAATTTGCGGCCCCATATCAGGGAATTGGTGCACATTTGGCTGAGGCTAAATAGTATCCGGCAATGAGAAGAAATTGCATCGCTCAACTTTGTCAAGAATAATTTCCTGCTCTCGCGTCGTCAGCCACATTGTCGTTTTGGCCATGCCCGGAATTAAATCTTTTTGGTATGTACCATGAAAAGTATCCAGCTCGTCGTAGAGGCCGGAATGATAGAAAATCTGAATGAATTGATTGTCGTGTTCATTGTTCTCGGTAGGAGCAGGAGAACAGGAGACAAGAAGAGCGCTTGTGAACAAAACCGAAATCGTTTTCATGTTCAACTCCAACATGCAGGCAGGAAGACGAATGAAGATAAATACCTGCACCAAAATTAAGCAAATCATTAGTGCAGGTCAAGTGCTGAGCGGTAACAGCGCGCCGCCGAACCGGCTGTGAATGAATCAAGATTCTTACTTGATCAAAATCAATTTTTTCGTTTCCGCAAAGCGTCCCGATTCCAAGCGATAGAAGTACACACCGCTTGGAAGCTTGCTGCCGTCGAATAGCACTTCATATGTTCCCGGAGATTTTTTCCCGTTCACCAGCGTCGCAATTTCTCGTCCAAGAAGATCGTACACTTTTAGCGTCACAAATTCGAAATTGGCAATCGAAAATCGAAAATGTGTTGTCGGGTTGAACGGGTTCGGATAATTCTGATGCAAAGCGAATGAAGCGGGCACGTTGCTTCGTTGCGAAACGCTCACGGGCGTTGAGTTAAAAACCGAAAAAGAATTCGCCGCATTGCCGGCGAAATCAAACAGCGCTAAATTTTCCCACGACGAGCCTAACTGCGGAGCAGATATCCAATCCGGCTCCCAATAAAAAAATCCCATCCCTTTGTTATTCGGAATGTTTAAAACAGTTTGGATGAGACCGTTAAGAAAATTTCTTTGTCCGTCCACCGTTGCCGGATATTCCGGAAGTAGCTGACTGGAATCTCCGACGATGTTTGGCACGTTGTCGTTCCAGCTTAACGTCCATGGGTACGCGGTTTCTGCAACGACAATTTTTTTGTTGTAGCGGCTCGCCAAATCGTTCACATTAGATTGAAGCTCCGGCAAAGTTCCCTGCCACCATGGATAATACGACAAACCGATGACGTCGAAGTTGACTCCCTGCGCCGTTAGATTATCGAAGAACCATCTGCTGGCGGAATTGTCTCCTCCTTTGTCGATGTGAATCATAATATGAACTGTCGTGTCAATATCCTTCACTCCCCGGATTCCCGCTTTCAAAAGTGCGGCAAAATTGCTCCAGCCGGTGGAACCGTTGAGCTTGCCGTCGGGCCATAACATTCCACCTGTTATTTCATTCCCGATTTGCACCATATCCGGAATTGCGTTGTGATTTTTCAGAACGGAAATAACATTTTTTGTGTACGAGTAAACGCTATCAGTCAAGTCAGTGAATGAAAGATTTGCCCATGCCGCCGCTTTTTGGCGGGATCAGA
>JAJYOI010000105.1 GCA_021796275.1 Bacteroidota bacterium | reverse complement strand
TTTTCCACGGTAATTGCGACGGTTCTTTCTGCGCCAGCACGCATTTTATTTTGTGGCCATTGATGACAAGAACGTCGTCGGCTTCGAGAGAAGGATTGCTTTTTTCACTTCCCAGCGTACCTCTGAAATGTCCGTGAATCGAATCGTATTTTAATTGATAGGCAAAATACTTTGCATCGGTGCTGACATCAACGACGGCGACGACATCGATATCTTTTCCGAGATATCCTTTATCAGCCAGCACGTTGATAATCTGCCTTCCGATTCTTCCAAAACCATTGATACCCACTTTAACAGCCATACTAAGCCTCCGAGTTTGAATATGATCAGCAATTAATGAGAGATTTTCCAGAGTTTCTGAAGTAAAACTGACAAAATTTACCAAGAAATCGAGGGAAAGTCAAGAAAGGTGCATTAAAGAGATGGACTCCGCCTCGTGGCAATTTGGGGAAGGTGGAGTCCATCTTCTTTTAGAAAAATTCTGTACTCAATTCTTTTTCACACTTCGAACAGCGGCTGTGATCGAATCGGCAATTGCCGCACAACGGCCATGAAGCGGAATATGAACTTCTGCATAATCAGGCAGATTCACTTCTTCATTAAAAGTATTCAGCCCGGTGAACGAATGAAAATGAAAGCTGATGATTTCCCCTTTGATCATTTCAGTCATTGTAAAACCAACAGTATTCTTTCTTAATATCTTTTCAAGCCCTTCCACATTGGACATTGTGCCGCAGGCAACGATTGTCCCGCTCGCGCTATCAGCGCTGACAAGAACGGGCTTCAAAGATTTAAAATTCTTCTTTACAAAACGAAGCGAACTATTAAATGCGTCGCATTGAGAAATTTGAGGAATCGTGCGCACAAAAACGTGTGTGCGCTGTTCTGTAGTTGCTTCGTGAGGCAGGCAGCCGGAGAAAACAATTGCTGAGAGACTGATAATGAGGAATTTTGCGCTCGTCATAGTGTCCATTGTTTTTCAATTTCCCCATGAATGCCGCATAACAATAGCAAAAAATTACATTGAATGCAAATGATGCCGCGAGGCTCTTGAGCAGACACCCGTCCTCCCTTGCATCGCTATTGAATATTCAGTATCTTTTTGGGTAAATAATAGAAACAAAAAAACGGCGTGTTCGTCTAGCGGCTAGGACGGAGCCCTCTCAAGGCTTAAACACGGGTTCGATTCCCGTACGCGCTACAAACTAGCGGTGGTTCACGTGTTCTCTCACAATCCTAATCTATGGGCAGCGGTTTTCATAGTTTCTTGATACGAGCGTTCAAACTTTTAGCGTAATGATACATCAAATGAGGTGAAGTACTCGAAAGAGTTTCTCCATATCTTTAAAGTGTACTATGAACTTCGTGCAGGCGCTTTTTTTATGAAAACCATTGAGGATCAATTGAGGTAATTTGTGAAAGGACTTTCCCACAAAATATTCACGGCATTTCTTTTTTCCCTCGTCATTCTCACAACGCTAACAATCTGGATAAGAAATCAGGATTACTATCTCCTGCCGCTGCAAGAGCGAGCGTTCTATCCCCGTTATGATCAATTAAAGCCAAGCGGAATAGAAAGCCATGGATACGGAATTATCGGCACCGCAATGGTGTTCATTGGAGTAATAACGTATTCGACGCGCAAACGCGTCAAGCGGTTTTTACAAGTTGGGAAAATACGTGACTTTCTTGAATTCCACATTTTTATGTGTTTGCTGGGACCTGTCTTGATACTTTATCATACGACACTAAAATTCGGAGGTGTTGCCGGAGCCGGCTTTTGGTGCATGTCGGCGGTCGTGGCAAGCGGAGTTGTAGGACGGTATTTGTACCGCCATATTCCGAAAAATATTGAGGGCAAAGAGCTTACTTCGAAAGAATTGGATGACGAGCGCAGCCGCTTGTTGCAGGCGCTGAAAGAGAAATACCAGCTGAGCGACACGGTTGTTGAATCGCTCGATGCGCTTCATGCACCGAAACCCGATACGATGAATGCGGGATTGCTCAGACTCTTCTCACGGATGCTCGTCACAGACCTTGCCCACACGCAGCGGATGCATTCTCTTCGCCTGCTTCTTGAAAAAAACAATGTCGACAAATCATCAATAAGAGAAATTGCCCACATTGCCGATAAACGCATTGTGCTGCAGCAGCGCATCCTTCTGCTGGAAAAAATCCGAGGCGTGTTTCATTACTGGCATGTTATCCATCTCCCGTTCTCCCTTATCGTTCTCGCTATTCTTATCGTTCATGTCGGTGTAGCAGTAGCATTTGGTTATACCTGGATTTGGTAAGAGCAAGAATACTTTGATGAGAAAAATTATCATGTGTCTCCAACAATCTTCTGCAAGCCTTTTCTTTTGTACTAAGGACTTCCCGATATAACATTTCTTGCTACTGCTTTACTGCTTGTTATTTCGTTTCCGAAATAAGAACAGCGGCCATGACCGGTGCATAGAATTTAGCCGTGATAATGATACAACTATTTGAGTTGCATGTAATATGGTGTCTCAAATCGTAAACCAAATGGAAGCTCTCAAAAAAAGCTGCCGCAGAATATTCTTTCAACCCAAGCTGCGCTTAATGGTACGAGTGTACGCTTCCGTATTCTCCGCAGGAATCTTATTCACCTGTCATCTTCATGCACAAATTTCTCCCGGAGAACTTTCTGCCGCACACGCAAATCTGGAAGGTATCAGCAATTGCACTCAATGTCACACAGTCGGCAAAGCGTTGTCAAACGCCAATTGTCTCAGGTGCCACACCGAAATCGATTCGCGCGTCAAACAGCACACCGGATTTCATGCAACGATCGGGTCGAAGGAATGCGCCGAATGCCATCAGGAACATCTCGGCAGAACGTTTCGCATCGTCAAATTTGACACCACAACGTTCGACCATGCAAGCGTCGGATTTCGGTTGGAAGGAAAACACCGAACAATCGGATGCAGGCAATGCCATGCGCCGGATAAAATTGTCGCAAAAGATGTCCAGAAGCTTTCAAACGCGCAGAAACAGAATACGTACTTGGGCTTGTCTCCGACATGCGCCTCGTGTCACCAAGATATTCACAAGGGCCAATTCACTCAGGCATGTTCATCGTGCCATTCATCTGCACACTGGAAACCGGCGGATAATTTCTCTCACGACCGCACGCGTTACGCTCTTACCGGCAAACATAAAACCGTGAATTGTTACAGCTGCCACAAAGCAACGCTTGGCGATGAAAAAACGATCAGATTTACCCGCTTGGAATTTTCCTCGTGTGCGTCTTGCCATGCTGATCCGCACAAAGGAAGATTCCGGCAGCCATGCGCATCGTGCCATACAACCGACGATTTTCATCGTATCGTCAAAGCAGAATTCAACCATGCCGAGACACAATTTCCGCTGCTGGGCAAACATGCCTCCGTCAAATGTTCGCAATGCCACGAGAGCAATCCAAAAAAGAAAAACATCAGCGGAGAACTCGGCTTTCACATTACAAAATTCCGTTTGTGCATGGATTGCCACGCCGATGCACATGCGGGACAATTCGCGCAACGTGCCGACAAAGGAAAGTGCGAAGCATGTCATACCGTAGCAGGTTTCACACCGGCAGAATTTACTTTGTCGGATCATCAAAAAACACGCTTCCCGTTGACCGGCGGGCATATTGCGGTGCCCTGCGTAAGCTGCCATCTCGAAGGAAAAGTGAAAGCGAAATCCACACGGCAATTCCGCTGGAATGGAAAGATCACCTGCACAACATGCCACAACGATGTTCACAAAGGGCAATTTGAAAGCATGATGACGAACGGCTGTGAAACATGCCATTCAACGGAACGGTGGCAGGCGTTATCGTTTTCTCATGAACGTACGAAATTTCCGCTTCGGGGAAAACATGCAGAGATCGCTTGTTCAAAATGTCACACACAGCCAACCGATCCGGCATTGCCGGTACAATATGTCGGATTAACGATGGTGTGCAGTTCATGCCACCACGACGAACACGAAGGGCAATTTGCTGTGAACGAATTTACTAATTGCAGCCGATGCCACTCGGCTGCGAGCTGGAAAGATCTGACGTTCAATCACAACACACAATCGAGCTTTCCTCTCACCGGCAAACATGCGGAAGTTGCCTGCGAAAAATGCCACAAGAAAGTTGTCATGAATAAACGAACGGTAGCTCTCTACAAACCGTTAGGAACTCAATGCGTGGATTGCCATTCGGACAAAATATGACAAAGCACGTGCGGAACATTTTATGTGTAGCTGTCTTTTACGGTATGATACAGTTTGCTTTCGGACAGGCGTCGCCTCATGGAACACTTTCCATGCAATGCACCGATTGCCACACAACGGAAAATTGGAGTACGCTTGCAGACCCGATGAAATTTAATCACGCGAATACTTCTTTCGCGTTGTACGGACAACATCGTAACATTGCGTGCAAACAGTGCCACACCGATATGAAATTTGCCGGAACGCCCCGCTATTGTATTTCATGCCATGCAAAAGATTATGATGCGGCACTGACAATTGACCATCGCACAGCAGGATTTTCTACCGATTGCACGGTGTGCCATGCAGTTGATCGATTATCATGGCAGGCAAGTTTCGATCACAACAAAACTCAATTCCCGATACGCGGCGCACACGAAGCGGTCGCCTGCAATACATGTCATGTGAATAATCGTTATCGCGGAATTCCCGTGGAATGTGTCGCGTGCCATCAAAGCGAATTTCTTGCTACGGTAAATCCAAATCATCAAGCCGCAGGTTTCTCGACCGATTGCGCCGTCTGCCATCGCGCATTGACATGGATTCCAGCCGCATTTTATCCGCACAGCTTCTTCCCGATCAAAACCGGCGACACGCATCACCCCGGCGTATGGAGCAGTTGTGTAGATTGCCATCCGGCACAGCCGACGTACTCGACCTTCGAATGCATCAACTGCCATGAACATACCAGAGCAAGAACAGACCCGCGGCATGATGAGGTTCCTGGTTATCAATATCTGAGCAGTTCATGTTACCACTGTCATCCAACAGGCTCACGCGGCTAATGGATAATCCTCTCACAAAAAATATCTGTATCATTGGTATATTGTCCGTATGCGCGATCGCTGCTTCGGCACAGACAAAAAAAGAATTGCGTTTTTCTATCTCTTACATTGCCTCGTCAACAGTGTACATTGATGCAGGACAAGCACAGCATATCGCTGTTGAAGACACGTTGAGCATCGTCCATGCGGGAAAACAAATCGGCATGGTTGTTGTCACCGCAATTTCGGAACATTCAAGTGCGGCGGGCATCGTTTCACAAACTGTTCCGTTCGCTGTTGGCGACGAAGCGGTTATTTTGAAAAAGCTTCCGCCGGACAATCAAGCGGCGGACGAAAACGATACGACGACAACGCGAACCCAACACAGGCTTGACGTAAATGCATTTTCAGCACAAACTCATTCCGATGAAAATATAGTCTCGGGCAGAGCCGCTCTTCAATACAACGGAATTATTGCAGAAGATTCCCGATTCAATCTGAGCCAGCCGGCAGCGTTTCTTCAGCTGAACGTGCAAAACCTTTTTGGAACAGGAATGTTATTAACATTATATGACAGAAGTTATTATGATAATTCAAACCATTATGCACTTTACGGAAATTCGTCAGGATTGAAGCACAATATGTACACCATTGCCTTACAGCACGATGTACCGAACGACGAATTCGGCTACGGCATTGGAAGGATGTCTTCCCGATATGTCGGAGGAATGGGAACATTCGACGGCTTTCAATTTTTTTACCGCTACAACCATTTTACCGGAGGGGTTATCGGCGGCGCAGCAGTTCCTTTGCCGTCGTCATCGTTCAACAGCAACACGGCAAAAGGATCGCTTTTTTTAAACTATCACGACGGAGAAGATTTTCTTCATTACTACGACGGAACGATTGCATACGCACGACAAACGGTAAGCTCGCAGCTTGACCGCGAATTTCTTTATGTGCAGAATTCTCTGTCGCTCGGTTCCGATCTTTCTGTATTCGAAAATTCAGAAATTGAATTGAATGACATCGTGAGCGGCGTACGCAAACCGGCGTTCAAGTTCTCCAACACATTCCTTTCTGTCAATTATTATCCGAACGATTGGCTTTCCATCAGCACCGGCTACGATGCAATGCGCAACGTCTATCTTTTTGAAACGATGAAGTCGCTCTCCGATACTCTCTTCGATAAAACTTTTATGCAGGGATACCGCGCTAATGCCACCGTGCGTCTGACACCGCTTATGACCGTGTCCGGCTTCGCAACATATCGCACAAAGAAAAGCGACGGGTACGACTCGCACACGCTTGGTGGAACATTCCGTATCAGCGATCTTTTTGATTGGGATACCGATGCCGGCATACGATATGCTGCGATCGTTGGCGCGTATTCCAATGGAACAAATTTTACGATCGACATCAATCAAACGCTTTTTAATGTTTTCGACGCTTCGCTGCGATATGAATATTACAAAGCAAGCATCGCCGTACTCCATCAAACATACACGACACAAACAGTTTCCGCCGACATCAATTATAACATTTCTCATACGTGGTATTCATCATTTGGCGTTGACGATGTAATCGACGCTACAATGAACAGCTACCGCATGTACGCGGAAATGGGAATTCGCTTCTGATTGCATTTCTATGAATGAAACGCTTATCACACTGCTTATTACTGCATTACTCATCCTTGCAACGGTTACGCCATATTTCCGCCGCCTCAGAAAAAAAGAAGCGGTAGCAAAGAAAAAATTTCAGGAGCTTCAGGTAACCGGACTGCACGAAGCATCCACGATGCACCCGCACATTGACATTACAAATTGCATCGGGTGCGGCGGCTGTGTCAAAGCATGTCCGGAAGAAAACGTGCTTGCGATCATCAGCGGCAAAGCAACGCTCATCCATGGCGCAAAGTGTGTCGGACATGGAATGTGTGCCGAAGCGTGTCCGGTCAATGCAATTGAATTGATCATGGCGAAGCCGGGCAGAAGTGCAGACCTTCCGCTCATTGATGAAAATTATGAAACAAGCGTGAAGGGAATTTTCATCGTCGGCGAACTCGGCGGCATCGGGTTGATAAAAAATGCGGTAACACAGGGAAAACGCGCCGTGGAATTCATAACGGCAACTTCCACTCAGCATAATGCCGAGTATGATGTTGCAATTGTCGGCGCTGGTCCCGCAGGGCTCGCCGCAGCATTGACAGCAAAACACAATAATCTGAAACACATCATTTTCGAGCAAAGCGATATCGGCGGAACGATTCTTCATTATCCGCGCGCCAAAGTGGTGATGACTTCTCCTGTCGAACTTCCGATCTGGGGTAAACTGAAGCTTACAGAAGTATCGAAAGAAACGCTGCTCGACGTGTGGCAGAAAATCATCGCGAAAGCTTCTCTCGACATTCACGTCAACGAGAAAGTGCTTGAAGTAGAACACACCGACGGATATTTTACCGTCGCAACGCCGAACCGAAAAATCACGACACAAAAAATTGTGCTCGCATTAGGCAGGCGCGGAACGCCGCGCAAGCTTGGTGTCCCCGGCGAAGAGTTATCAAAAGTGTCATACCGCCTGATCGATGCATCAACCTATAATAATCAGCAGGTACTTGTCATTGGCGGCGGAGATTCGGCGGTCGAAGCGGCAGTCGGACTTGCAATCCAGAAAAACAATACTGTTACGCTTTCTTACCGGGGCGCAGAATTTTCACGCATCAAAGAGCGCAACCGAAAACATCTCGAAGAATTTACGGAACGGAAGAAGATCAACGTAATCTTCAATTCTCAAGTGAAAGAAATCCTCGACACCAGTGTTACGCTTACGACACCGACCGGCGAGCTTCAGTTACCCAACGATTATGTTTTCATTTTCGCTGGGGGTGAATTACCTTTCGAATTCCTCAAAAAAATCGGCATCTCTATGCAACGGCAGGAAGTACAGTGATCTCCTTGCCCGTATGTGACGCACCTCAATTGCATCAGGATAAAAAACTTATTACCTTCCAGCACATTGCTCCGCACAAATAGCGGGCTTGTTGAGGCCATCACTAACAACATTCACATTTTATATGCAAGGAGGATTCATGAAAAAGCATCTTGGGTACTGCATTGTTCTACTACTTTTGGCGGGCAGCACTCTATCGTTCGGTCAGAATGCATACAAAAAGGGAGATCGCGTTGTTACCGCCGGAATTGGATTAGGCGGTGTGGGCGGAGTTTATGGAAGCACAACTCTTCCAGCAATCAATGTTGGATATGAAGTGGGGCTCGAAGACAAAATTTCTCTCGGCGGACTTGCCGGCATTGCCGGTTCAAGTCAAGATTATGGATTGGGCGGGAAATATAGCTACACATATATTATCATCGGTGCACGCGGTGCGTACCATTTTCTTGAAAACAATGAGAAGATTGATGCATATGCCGGTCTCATGCTCGGTTACAACATTGTATCGGCATCATATTCCGGTCCATCAAATTTCAACGTATCTGCATCGGGCAGCTATCTCGCACTGGGCGGATTTGTTGGAGGACGGTACTACTTTACTCCGCAGCTCGCAGGTTTTGCTGAACTCGGGTACGGCATCGGCCTGTTGAATCTTGGCGTGACATACAAGCTCGACTAACTCTTTTCAACACATCTCAGTAAAAAAGGCGCCGATCGGCCTCGGGCGCCTTTTTTTGTTTTCCCTCCTTTTTCTTACCTTCTACGTATGGAAAACATGGATCCACTTCAGAAATTTCATCCTGTTGTACGATCGTGGTTTGAAAAAACATTCGGCACGCCAAGTCCGCCGCAGCAGCTTGGCTGGCCTTCGATTGCTGCAGGAAAACATACGCTTATTGTTGCCCCGACTGGTTCCGGAAAAACACTTGCCGCATTTTTGTGGTGCATTAATCATTTGGTTGTAGAAAATATCGAAGATGGCGCCGCAGGCGACATTGAATATATACAAGATGGAGTCCACTTCAAAGGTGGACTCCATCTTGGCTCACGCGGCGTGCGCGTGTTGTATATTTCTCCTCTCAAAGCACTGAACAATGATATTCACCGCAATCTCGAAATCCCACTGAAAGAAATCCTAGAAGAAGCACACAGGCGTAAAATTCCGCTAAACAAAATCCGCAGCGCTGTACGCACTGGAGACACTTCAGCATCCGAACGGCGATCCATGCTTCACGACCCGCCGGACATTCTGATCACAACGCCCGAGTCGCTGTACTTAATGTTGACATCTCCGCAAGCGCGGAAACTTTTTATCTCCGTGCGCTATGTAATCGTCGATGAAATCCATGCGATCAGCGGTAACAAACGCGGCGTGCATCTTTCCCTCACGCTTGAGCGGCTTGAACGCATCGCCGAACAGCCACCCGTGCGCATCGGACTTTCCGCCACACAACGCCCACTCGAAATTATTGCACGATTTCTCGGCGGGCAAGAATGGAAGAATAGCCAACTCATTCCGCGTGACGTCACGATTGTAGACGCCGGATATAAAAAAGAAATGGATTTGAAAGTTATCTGCGCCGCCCGAGATTTTTCCGACCTTCCGTTCGACAGCATCTGGCCTCTTATCTTTCCGCAGCTTCTTCAACAAATCGCGGCTCATCGCACAACGCTCATTTTCGTGAACAATCGCAGGCTTGCGGAACGCGTCGCCGCGCAACTGAATGAGCTTCTTACAAACAGCGAACATACATTTAATATGTACGCTGTGCCGCATTCCATAAATGCAAATCGCCAATCGGAAATCGTCAATCAGAAATTAGAATTTACAGTTCACGCGTACCACGGCAGTATGTCGCGCACCACGCGGGAACGATTGGAATCCGAACTGAAAGCAGGAACACTCAAAGCTCTTGTCACAACATCGGCGCTTGAATTAGGAATTGATATCGGCAGCATTGATCTCGT
>JAJYOI010000026.1 GCA_021796275.1 Bacteroidota bacterium | reverse complement strand
CTGATCGACTACATTGTGAAGAACCATCATGGATATGTTGCAAAGATGATCCCGATTCTCTATGCGCACACACAAAAAGTAGCTTCCGTGCACGGGGTAAATCACCCGGAAGTGATTGAGATCGCAAACCGCTTTAAGGCGGTTGCCGCCGAATTTCAACAGCACATGCATAAGGAAGAGCACATTCTTTTTCCGTTTATCAAAACTCTTGCTCATGCAAAGGCTAATGCTGAACGGGTGTCGGCTCCTCCCTTTGGAAGCGTCCAGAATCCAATTCAGATGATGGTGGCGGAACATCAATCTTCAGGCGATGAAATGTATGCAATCAGGAAATTAAGCAGTGGCTACACCGCTCCCGATGACGCATGCACGACGTACCGTGTAACATTTCAGGAATTGCGGGATTTTGAATTGGATCTGCACCAGCATGTGCATCTTGAGAACAACATTCTTTTTCCCAAAGCGATTGCATTGGAACGTGAGCTCGTCTCAACAAATTAAAGTACACTGAACAGTCCAGCATTCTGGCAGTGTCCTAATTTGACGAAACCGAACAAAATATAAATGTCATGCCAGCTCCGCGTACAGCGGGGCTGGCATTTAGTGTGCAGGTTCGGAATGACTTAGAATTGAAATTAGGATACCGCTCTCACCCTTCTCCACTTGAGTTTCTTCTCTATTTTTATTACATAATAAAGGACTTGTCCGCCGTCTTTTGTGGCGGAAACGATTCCCGCAGCCATGAGTGCGCGGGAATTTTTTATGTGTTTCAGAAAGCGTATCATGCTTCAACAATTGTATATTTTGCCGATGCTGCTTTTCTCGGTTATTCTCCACGAAATCGCGCACGGATGGATGGCACTTCGCTGCGGCGACCCAACGGCAAAAGAAATGGGGCGGCTGACGCTCAATCCCATTCCGCACATAGATTTATTCGGCTCGATTATCATTCCGCTGGCATCGCTGGCTTCGACGGGAAGCGTTTTCATCGCGTGGGCAAAACCTGTGCCGGTGAATCCCGGAAATTTTCGTCATTTCCGCCGGGATGAAATTTTCGTTTCTGCCGTCGGTCCCTTAACCAATATTGTCATTGCAATTTTTTCTGCGTTTGCTACGGCGGCGTTCGCATCGGTGTATGCTGCGTTGCCTCCTGGCTCTCACATGGAAGAAGCTGTCGTTTCATTTCTTGTGCAAATGTTTTACGCCGGCATTTATCTGAATATTTTTCTTGCTGTGTTCAATCTCATTCCGATTCCGCCGCTCGATGGTTCGCACGTTCTCGCATCGTTGCTGCCGGAAAAGCTCGGCGCAATTTATCACCGCGTCGGCATGATCGGAATTCTTCTTGTGATTGTTGCGATGCAGGTGCCGGCAGTCTATTCGTTGGTGGTGCATGTTGTTCGTGCGCTTGCATCGCCGCTCGAACAAATTGTTGGACTATCATTGTAAACTATGTCTCGCCGAATAATCATTCTCGCCGAAGGAAAATTCAGTCCGTTGCATTCTAAAACGGCAAACGGAGCAATTGTCTATTTACGTGACGAGGTGCTCGCGGTTATTGACAGCACGCGAGCGGGCAAGACCGCGCAGGATGTGCTCGGGTACGGCGGTGCGATTCCTGTTGTGAAGAATGTTGAAGAAGCGCTTCGATTCAATCCGGACACGCTGCTCATCGGCATTGCACCCGCGGGCGGGAGGCTGCCGGAAACATGGCGCTCGGAAATTGTGACTGCACTTCGCCATCGCCTCAATATTATCAGCGGACTTCACACATTTATTTCGGACGACGCAGAATTTACCGCGCTTGCCCGCGAATACAGATGCGTAATCAGCGATCTGCGAAAAATTCCCGCTGAATATGAGGTTGTATCAAAAGGAAATTGGCGGACACGAAAACCCAAAACCGTTCTCACCATCGGCACCGATTGCAACATCGGCAAGATGACAACGCTGCTTGAAGTGCATAAAGAATTTTCTTCGCGCGGATGGAAGAGTGATTTTGTCGGAACGGGACAAACCGGAATTTTAATTTCGGGAAAAGGCATCGCTGTTGATTCGATTGTCAGCGATTATGTCTCCGGCGCGATTGAAAAAGTGATTGATGCTTCGGCTGAGAATCACGATGTAATTTTTGTCGAAGGACAGGGCGCGCTGACGCATCAAGGATATTCGAGCGTGACACTCGGTCTGATGCATGGTACAATGCCGGATGCGATGATCTTGTGTCATCAACCAACAAGACTTAAAGACGATTACGGCATTCCTTTGCCGGAAATCAAGCGCATCATTCATCTGCATGAAGAAATTGTCAACGTGTTTCGCCCGACGAAAGTTGTCGGCATCGGCATCAATTCCGTCGGCCTGACCGATGAAGGAAGCAAATCGGAAGCAAAGAAGCTTGAAGATGCAACAGGACTGCCGGCAGTTGATGCGCTCCGTTTTGGCGGCGCGAAGCTTGCCGATGCGCTCGAAAAATATTTTAAGGAAAGAAAGAACAGCACATGATCGTCATGAAATTTGGCGGCACTTCGGTCGAAGATGCCAAAGCCATTCGCAACGTTACCGAGATTGTCAAAAAGGAAATTCCGAATCATCCCGTTGTCGTTGTTTCTGCCTGCGCTGGAATAACGAATCAATTGCTGCAAAGCGCGACGCTTGCATCGGAAGGGAAAAAAGACGATGCGCTCCAGCTTGTTGCCTCGATTGAAGGGCGGCACAAAAAGATCGTCAAAGAGTTGTTCGATGCCGACACCGCAAAGTTTTTGTACAAGCACATCTCGCAATTTGCCGAAGAGCTTGCGGCGCTCGTCAACGGCGTTTCGATTTTGGGCGAGTTAACTCCGCGTTCGCTCGACGCGTTTGCGTCGTACGGCGAGCGGATGTCTTCGTTCATCATTCATCATTTTTTTGAAGCGCAAAAACTTCGCTCGTTTTTAGTTGATGCGCGTTCGTTTATGATCACCGATGACCAATACACGAAAGCACTTCCTCAGTTCGATATTGTAGAGCGAAAGCTGCGCGAGATTGTCCAGCCCAAAGTCGCCAATAGTTATGTCGTGACGACACAAGGATTTATCGCTTCGACGCACAACGGCATCACAACAACAATCGGACGCGGCGGATCGGATTATTCCGCCGCCATCGTCGGCGCGCTGCTCGATGCGAAAGACATTCAAATCTGGACCGATGTTGACGGCATTCTCACAGGAGATCCGAGCGTTGTGAAAGGCGCGAAGAAAATCAAAGTGATGTCGTTCAACGAAGCGGCGGAGCTTGCGTATTTCGGCGCGCGTGTGTTGCATCCCGAAACGATTCTTCCCGCGGTAAAGAAAAATATCCCCGTCCATGTTTTGAACTCGAAAAACCCCGGCTCGACCGGTACGTTGATTGTTTCAAAACCGAAGGTGGATAAGAAATGTATCGTAAAATCCATCGCGTACAAAGAAGGCATCACGCTGATCAACATTGTTTCGACGCGCATGTTTATGGCGCACGGCTTTTTGGAAAATGTCTTTGACGTGTTTTACAAATACAAAACCGTCGTGCACACCGTTGCCACGTCCGAAGTCAGCATCTCTGTCACGGTTGACAACGTCAAATTCCTTCCGCACATTGTGAAGGAATTGCGGGCATTTGCGACAGTAACAACGAGTGATCGGAAAGCAATCGTCTGCGTTGTCGGTGAAAATTTGAAGAACAGTCCCGGCGTTGCGGCAAAAGTGCTGAACGCAATTTCCGACATTAATGTCAACATGATTTCGCAGGGCGCATCGGAAATCAATATTAGTTTTGTCGTTGACGAAGAGCTTGTGGATTCAGTGGTACAGCGCCTGCATAAAGAATTTTTTTCAAACACATCGGCGTTGCCGGAAATTTTCGAGTAGCCGCAGAGTTTTCAGCCATAGGCTGATCCGCCTTTGGCGGAGTGTCTGCGGAGTTAAACTGAGAATCATAAAAGGAAAGAACTATCACAATGAAACTTTATGATGTCATCGTAGCCGGTGCTACCGGCATGGTGGGGCGAAAAATGATTCAAGTATTGGAAGAAAGAAATTTTCCTGTCGGCAGATTGATTCCGCTGGCGTCGGAACGTTCCGTCGGGCACGAAGTGGAATTCCACGGACAGCCTGTACGTGTGGAAAAATTGTCGCGCGAAACATTGTCGGAACGGAATATTGAAATTGCACTGTTTTCTGCCGGCGCGTCGGTCAGCCGCGAGTTTGCCCCGATTGCTGCAGCGAACGGAATTCTGGTGATTGACAACAGCAGCGCGTTCCGGATGGAGAAAGGCGTGCCGCTCGTTGTTCCGGAAGTAAATCGCCGGCAGATTTTCAATCACAAAGGGATTATCGCCAATCCCAATTGCTCGACAATTCAAATGGTGGTGGTGTTGAAGCCGCTGCATGATCATTTTCATATCAAGCGTGTCGTTGTGTCGACTTATCAATCGGTGACCGGTGCGGGAAAAAAAGGGTACGATCAGTTGATGCGCGAATTAAATCACGAGGAAATAACCGCGCGTAAATTTCCGCACCAGATTTCTTTCAACTGCATTCCGCACATTGATGAATTCTTCGATGACAGCTACACGCGCGAAGAACACAAAATGATCAATGAAACGCAGAAAATTCTTAATGATGATTCGATCAAAGTCACCGCGACGTGCGTGCGCGTTCCAGTGATCGGCGGGCACAGCGAATCGGTGAATATCGAATTTGAAAAATCGTTTGACCTTGATGAAGTGCGTTCACTGCTGTCAAAAATGCCGGGCGTTGTTGTGGAAGACGATCCGAAAGATAACGAATATCCGATGCCGATCCGTGCACATGAGCGCGACGAAGTATTTGTCGGAAGAATTCGCCGCGATCCGAGTGTGAAGCACGGGTTGAATTTGTGGATCGTGTCGGACAACATCCGTAAAGGCGCTGCGACAAACGCCGTGCAGATTGCTGAGGAGTGGATGAAAGGAAAGTGATGCATGTAAAATGATAGGCGTAACGGATTAATGGATGAATAGATTTCTGGATGAATGATTTTTACATTTTTCCATCAATCCAATAATCCAACAATCCAATTCACTTAAAACTTGAGAGAGAACCGATAATTTTTTTTCACATTCAAATTGAGTTCTGCGTATGGACATTGATCTTGTTTCCCGGCGAAAATTTATTGCCGGCATGTCGGCATCAGCGCTCGCCGCTGTGTACCCGCCATCTTTTCTCCGCCGTTTTGAGGAACACGTTTCCTCAGACAAAGAACTTCCTTTAGTCAAGCCTAAAGCATTGAAGTCCGGTGCCACGATCGGCATTATTTCACCGGCTTCGAACGTGTACGAACACGAGGAGATTGTCGTCGGAAGGGAAATCATCGAGTCGCTCGGTTTCAAAACCGTGCTCGGGAAGAATGCTGCGCTGCAGTACGGCTATCTTGCCGGTACCGATGAACAGCGCGCTGAAGATATGAACGAAATGTTCCGCCGCGACGACATTGACGGGATCATTTGCTTGCGCGGTGGCTGGGGTTCAATGCGCATTTTGCCGATGCTCGATTATGAAATGATGCGGAAAAATCCGAAAGTGCTGATGGGCTACAGCGACATCACATCGCTGCTTCTTGCAGTGTACAAGCACGCCGGCATTGTCACATTTCACGGTCCCGTCGTGCTTTCCACGTACAACGATTACACGATGGAATATTTAACGAAAGCAGTTTTTACTCCGCAGCCCGTCGGACTTATCAAGAATCCGCCTCTCTCTCCCGGCGAAAAAGTGGAACAGGAAAATCGCATCATCAAATTAGGAAAGGGAACAAGAAGCGGCGCTCTTGTCGGCGGCAATCTCTCGCTTCTTGTTTCGACGTTGGGAACTCCGTTCGAAGTTGATTTGAAGGGAAAAATTCTTTTCATCGAAGAGGTCGGCGAAGAGCCGTACCGCATTGACCGGATGCTGACGCATTTGTGGCTCACCGGGAAATTGCAGGAACTTGCCGGCTTAGTGATCGGCAAGCTGACCGATTGTGTGCCGAACGATTATAAGCCCGCGTTTCCTCAAACGCTCAGCGTGGAAGAAATTCTCCGCACGCGCATTGAGCCGCTCGGTATTCCCGCGGTGTACGGATTGATGATCGGGCACATCAAAAATAAAATTACTGTTCCCCTTGGCATTCAGGCAACGCTTGATGGCGATGCCGGCACGCTGACGATCAATGAAAGCGCTGTGATGTAATTAATGCTTGCCGGCAGTTGTGTTATAATTTTGCCGCAACCACCGCAACGTCTTTCATCGTGCGCACTGTTCCTCCGAAGTTGTCGAGTGCTTCGAACAGAATGATGTACATTCCGATGCGCACGCGCTCACCTTTGTCATCCAACCCATTCCAGATTATCGTTCCCGATGAAGAAGCTGGCTCATCATTTGCCAGCAAGCGGACCAACCTTCCTGTCACGTCGTAAATGCGCAGACGAACCATTGCACTGTTTGTAGGAAGCGCATAATTGATGGAAAGAAAATCTTCAAAACCATCGTTGTCGGGAGAAAAAGGATTCGGTGACAGCGACAACGATGAAGTGGGCGGCAGGGAAGGAGTGTAAATACTGTTTTTTGCTCCCGGCGTTGCTGCACCCGGCGAAACAGAAGAGCTCCAATTACGCGTGTCGTTGGCGCCGGCATTTGGATTGATGCGTTCCAACGAGCGCCCTTTTGTTGAAATGTTTTTCAAATGCCATGAAGGCGAATAGTGAACGCTGTCTATCTGTGCATCGGTCAAATCTACGAGCACGACATCTTCTCCGCTGTTACTCAGCGATAACGAAGAATTCACCACGACGTTTTTTCCCGTAAGAAAAGGAAATTGAGTAAAGATTGAAGAATCATTGGCAACGACAGTAAATTCGTTCGGCGGAAGAAATGAGCGCACTTTTGAAAGAACAACAGTTCCTCTTTTTTCACTCGATGTCGGTTGGTTCATCAGTTTCCAATTGTAAACATCAATAGAATCCGAGCTTCGATTATACAACTCTACAAATTCCGCATTTCCGCTTGTCGGATCGTACATGATTTCATTGATCACAAGCTCCCCTGCCGCAAAGCTGTTTTGAATTGAAGTAAACGCGGTATCGTTTTCCGAACGCTCGTCTTGCGCGTATTCAATCACGGCAATGAAATTCTGTTTACCGGAAAATTGTGCGTTCCAATCCCACGGAAGTTCGACTGAGTCGGAAGGATCTAAAGACGGTACCGTTGCAGTATAAAGCAATTCATCCGATTGTGCAACGCTATCTGCATTGATATCGTGATATAATTTCAGCACAGCGCCCGCAATTGTTTGTCTTCCTGCGTTCGTGAGCGTGAAGGAAAAATGTGCCCCTGTCTCAGCTTTTATTGATGTGAATCGTTGTATCGCCGCATCAAATTCTTTTTTCGCAACGGGATTGTTGATTCCGGGAGAAGGAACCGACGAGAGCCAGTTCAGAGAATCGTTCGAAGAACCGAAGAAATCGAATCGCTGCAGAGAATTTCCACTCATTCCTCCCCACGACGGATGATAAAATACCGAATCCATCACCGCGCCGCGGTCGTCGTAGAGAATAACTGCATCGGCAGTGGTGTTGTTTAGTGCACTGAACGAAGAATAAAATACCGGGACTGAAATAGTGTAATAATTTTTGAAGCTCGTGTCGTGAGTTACGATAAAAAATGAATGCGGCGGGATTGTTGTGCTTCCATTTTGAAGTGCCGCTTTCGCCGGACCCGAATCCGAAACCTTCCAGCCGGCAAGAGAAATTTGTGCCGAAGAAGTGTTATAGCATTCAAACCATTCAGGCTCGTCGCCGGTTGGCGCGTACATAATTTCGTTGATGACAATACTGCGCGGTTGAATACCCGCCGTGATAACTGCACACTGAAGATTGTTAGTGGTATCGTCATCCTGCTGTGCAGAAGCTGAAACAAAAATCCAATGCGCTCCATGTTGAAGCGGCGGAGTCGCTGCCTCGACGATAGCAGGATCGTTCGCTGCGAGTGTACCAATGTTTTGCTGGAAAAACATTTCACTTGCAGTGAGCACAGAATCTTTGTTTGTGTCAAGAAATAATTTTACAACAACGTTTTGCAGAGACTGTCGCCCAATATTTTTTATTGTTGTTTCTATAGTTGTCTGATCTCCGGCGGTTGGAAATGGCGGCGAGAAAGAAATTCGTTCTACGGAAACATCAAAGTTTTTCTTGCTCACGGAGTTGACAAATCCCGGCGTCGCGCCGAGCGGGCTGCGGGAGCTTTTCCAATTCACCACATCATTCGACGCCAGGGCAGTGTCAATTCTCTCCAGTGATTTTCCATTCGTACCGCCCCACGATGAAAGATACGCAATGCTGTCAATTGTGCAGCCGGACGGATCAACAAGCACAACAGCATCGACATCGTTGTTCAAAGATGGAAATGGTGCTTTCAAAACCAGTGTCTGCATTATCGGAAACAATGTGAGTAATGATGAATCTTTGGTAATAATGAATAATTGGTGCGGCTCAATTCCAATGAACTGCGAAGCAATGACGGCGCGGGTTGAAGAATTGTCGCCGATTTTCCATTGTGCAAGAGAAATAGTGTCATCGGAATTATTGACACACTCAATCCACTCCGGCATTCCGCTTGGCGGTGCGTACATGATTTCGTTCACAAGAATTGAGCGTGGCGAGTACGGGATGAACATTGACTGCGAAAGAAAGTTGTTTGAAGTGTCTTCATCGTTTACTACATCAAGCTTGGCGGTGAGAAGATGAGCGCCGGGTTTCAGTCGGGGAAGGAGCAACTGAACTGTAACTGACTCCATTGCGGAAAAGGAATAGCTGAAACTATTTTCTGAAAGAAGTCGTGTGCCGTGGAGTGATGAATCAAGAACCTGAAGTGAATATGAAAGTGTTCCTGCACGCGCAAGGTTTTGAACCGTAGCTGAGATTGAGAGTTCACTGCCGCTTTCCGGTGGTGATGGTCGAACTGTGAAAGAGGTTACAGCGAGATCAATTATTTTTTGAACAGTGATCGAAATATCGTCAATGCGCAGCGAGCCGGCTGCACCTGTGCCGTTGCCGACAACACGCCACCGGAATTGAACGTGAGATCGGTTGCTGAGAAGATGAGAAAGCGGAATTTGCCGCAGCACATAATTTGTTGTTCCCGGATTCATGAGCGTGTCGGCGAGCGGAATTGCAAATGTGGTATCACTGCCGATAGCGGCTTCGACAAGAAAGCCGGAATTGTGCGATGAACTTCGCTGCTCGTAGAAACTTAGCTCGCCCACTATTTTCCCGGTGAAATCAAAAACCGGCGAGACTAATTCCTGAGCAATCTTTGCATCCTTTGAAACAAGAGCGTTCGGCGTACTGTGCACGGTGGATGTTGTTGCCGCGAAATCTCCTGTCGGTGATTTTGCTGACGACGCTGTCCACCCTGCAGGAAGATTCGGCACGATGATGGAATCAAACGATTCGCGGTACGGAAATATTTTGATCTGTGCTGAAAGTGAAAATGAAACAGTGCACAGAAAGATGAGTATCAGAGTTCCCCTGATGTTCATGGGGCCCCTTCTAATTATTTTTGTAAAAAGTTACCGCCATGTACCCAATGCGGCGTTATCGTATCATGTTCTCCAGAAAATTTTCTTCTTCGTGCAGAAGCTGACAAACCACGCGAGCAGCATGGTGATGATCACGCCTTTGACAAACCCGAGCCATGGTGTCACCGCCATTGCATCCAGCACTGCGCTGAGCGATGTCAGAGCAAGAAGAGGGACGATGAAATTGTTGATGCCCGCGTACGCGATCATCGGATTTTGGCCGTTGTCAATTAGAAATTGCAGCCACCGTCTGCGCTTGAAGACGTCAATGATGATCGAAAAACCGATCAGCATGCAAACAGCGAGACCGGCGGTAATAAAATAGTAGCTCATTGTCGGATGATCCTTTTTGATTCCCCCTTCGTACGGTTCAAACAGCAGCCCAAGCACAAGCCAGTAGATTGCCCACTGGAACATTCCTTTATACAACCGTTCAATCTCGTTTGTCGGTTTTGACATCAACCGCCAGCCGATGATGCAAAGAACGAATGTCAGCAGAGTTGTGCCGACAAGCCAGCGTGCTTTCAGCCCGATCAACATTTCGATGATGAAGACGAACATCAGCACAGTGATAGAAATTAAACGCACAGTTTGCCAGCGTTCACCGTTTTCCGTCTGCGGCGATTTTATCCATTTCAAAATCATATCTCCGGCAATCATTCCGGGAATGACAATGAATAGATATTGCTGATAATACAGCGTGTAAATCCACGGTGCCGGAGTAAATTTCCAGAATGTATTTACCCAGCCTTCAACCGGTACCGGTATACTGGAAAGACGGATCGCTGCGAGAATTCCGAGGATGCCAAGCCGCATCAAAAGATTCGAACGCGTAAGCAGCCAGACGAATGCGCCGAATACCGCCATGTTGGTCAAGACAACAATAATGATATCGCTGCGATAGAGTGAGAACCCTGTGCCGTCGGGATAGCGCGCGAGGGCAAGAAAAAGAATTGCGCCGATCCAACCGATAATTTTTGTTGACCATCGTGCGGCGGGGCTCCACGTTTCAGGCAGACGTGAAAGTGTCGGGAAGAGCAACAGAAAACCAAGCAGCGCTGCAAGCCAGATTGTTGTCGTGGGATTTTGGCTCAGTGTGTACGGCCGAATTGCCTGCACATACAACGCAAAAAATCCGAGAAGGAAACCGCGCTCCAAAATTGCGAGCGAAATTTTCCACATCGGAATTCCTTTTTCAATTCTTCGCGAGAGCGCAAGAGGAAACGCCGCACCCATGGAAAAAAGGAAAAACGGAAACACCAGATCGACCCATGTAATGCCGGCGAGTGTCGGAATGAATTGATGCGCCGGCGGCGGCACCTGTGCGTGATACATCCAATCAGGCAGTGTGTTGGTGAAGAACGGCAATTGTCCTGATAAAAGCATTGTCAAAATTGCAAAGCCACGCAATGCATCGAGCGCATACGCGCGCGTCTGCCGTGTCATCGGATCGAGAAAAGGAGTAATAGTGTCCATAGCTCTTCCGCCGTGTTATTCTTCAGGCGCCTTCGGTGTGGTCATTCAACTTTTGCCCGCATTGAATCCCACACTGTGTATGCAATCAACAAAATGAACATCACAAGCGCAAGCACTTCTGCACCGTGCGATTCTGCCCAGGCGTAATTCATCCAGTCCATGCCGCCGAATTTCAGAAATGCACCGAGCACGCCAAAGAGCGAACCGCCGGCAATAAATCCGGATGCGATTAAAGTTCCGCGCGACAAGCGTGCGTTATTCAGTTTCTCGTTCTTCGAACGTGTTGAAACGAACCACGCGACAATTCCGCCGACGAGGAGCGGTGTGTTCAATTCCTGCGGAATGTACATTCCAAGCGCGAACGCGAGCGGTGAAATACCGATCATCGTCATCAACAAAGAAATGATTGCGCCGACGCCGTAGAGAATCCACGGCACAGCAACGTTGGACATCAACGGCTGAATTACTGCCGCCATCGCATTTGCCTGCGGCGCAACGAGCGCATTCGGTCCCGTGAAACCATACGTCTTGTTCAGAATCAAAATCACAAATCCGACTGTTGCCGCCGAAACAAGAATGCCGAGGAATTTCCATGTCTCTTGTTTTTTCGGCGTCGAGCCGATCCAGTAACCGATTTTCAAATCGGTGATGAACGAACCGGCAACCGAAAGCGCCGTGCACACAACGCCGCCGATGATGAGCGCGCTCACCATACCGGATGCTCCAGATAATCCGATTTGCACAAGAATAAATGAGGAAAGAATCAGCGTCATCAGCGTCATACCGGAAACCGGATTTGTGCCGACAATTGCCGTGGCATTTGCCGCAACGGTTGTGAAAAGAAATGCGATGATCATCACCAGCAATAAACCGATGATCGCATTCGTCACGCTGAAGACAACGCCGCCATAAAAGAAAACGAAGATCATCAAACCGGTAAGAAGAATCAGAAGTACATTGAACATCATCTTGATATCGGTTTGCCAGCGAACGCTGTTTTCTGTTACGGTTCCTTTTTTGCGGAAGATTTCTTTGTACGCAAGTGTGAACGCACCGCCGATAATTTTTGACGAGCGGAGAATGCCGATGATGCCCGCCATCGCGATGCCGCCGATGCCGATGTGACGCACATAATTTGAAAAAATTTCTTCTGCACGCATGTCAGCGATCAGTTTTGTTGCGCTGGCGCCGAACGGCGTCGTCAGCCCTTGCCCTATGGAATGCAAGAGCGGTACGAAGACAAGCCATGAAAGAAATGAGCCGGCGCAAATGATAGCCGCATATTTCACGCCGATGATGTAACCGAGTCCGAAGACCATTGAAAGTACATCTACTTTCACCACTGCTTTTGCTTTTTGCGCAAGGGCATCGCCGAACGGCACGATGCGCGACGTAATAACTTCCGACCACCAGCCGACGGAACTGACGATGAAATCGTACGCGCCGCCGATCAGTCCGCTGACGATTAACACGATTGCCTGTCGTCCGCCTTTTTCTCCGGCGATGAGAATTTCCGTCGTCGCCGTTGCTTCAGGAAAAGGAAGTGTGCCGTGCATATCTTTCACAAAATATTTTCTGAACGGAATCAAGAATAAAATGCCAAGGAATCCTCCGAACAATGCGGCGAGAAAAATCTTGAAGAAATCTGCCGGCAGATTAAGAATATAGAGCGCGGGAATTGTGAAAATTGCGCCGGCAACAACAGCGCCGGAAGTTGAACCGATGGATTGAAGGATGACATTCTGGCCGAGCGCGTTGTTCATTTTCAACGCTGTCGAAAATCCGACGGCGAGAATTGCGATGGGAATTGCCGCTTCGAATACTTGTCCGATTTTTAATCCCGAGTACGCAGCAGCGGCGGAAAACAGCATCGCCATGATGACGCCGAGAATAACAGAATAGGGTGTTACTTCGGGATATGATTTTTGTGGATCAAGAACAGGGGTGTAATTTTCGCCAGGCTTGAGTGCTTTGTAGGCGTTTTCAGGAAGTCCGGTGGTGTTGGTGGTCTGCTCCATGGATTACTCCGAAAAAGTGAAAAAATTAGAAAAACATTTCTAACGGGATTTTTCCACCCAGATTTGGGCGAGATTGACGACTGTCTCGACGGATTTTTCCGCACCCCACACAGACAGCCATTCCGTTTTGCCGTGAAAATTTTTTCCGCCGGTGAAAATGTTCGGCGTGGGCAATCCTTTTTCGGTAAGTTTCGAGCCATCGGTGCCGCCGCGAATCGGAACCCACTTCGGTTCAAGCCCGGCGCGTTTTGCGGCGTCCCACAAATAATCAATCACGCGCTGATCTTTTTCAACGCCTTCTCTCATATTGCGGTACGATTCGATGATCTTCAATTCAATGCGGGCTTTCGGATGAAGCGGCTGCACTTCGGCGATAATATCTTCGAGTTTCTTTTTCAACACATCCAGTCCCGCCGTGTTGAAATCGCGCAGCAAAATACTCAGCGTTGATTTTTCTTCTTCGCCGTTTACGAGATGAGGATGAATGTACGGCTCGTAGCCTTCAGTCGTTTCCGGCGCAATATCTTTCGGCATGCGAACAATGATATCTGCGAGGATTCGGATCGAGTTTACCATTATACCTTTTGCACTGCCGGGGTGAATGTTTCGTCCGTGCACGGTAATGATGGCCGAATTTGCACTGAATGTTTCTTTGTTCAATTCACCCGGCGTATCGCCGTCAACGGTATAAGCGAACTTTGCGCCGAATTTCGGAATGTCGAAATATTTTGTTCCGGCGCCAATTTCTTCATCCGGTGTAAAAGCGATTTTGATATCTCCGTGGAGAATGCTCGGAGTGTTAATGAGTTTTTGAATTGCCGTCATGATAATTGCGACGCCGGCTTTATCATCAGCGCCAAGAAGCGTCGTGCCGTCTGTCGTAACAATTGTTTTGCCGATGTTGTGTTTCAATTCCGGATTTTCCGAGACGCGCAAAACAACCGACGGGTCACCAGCCAGAGTAATATCGCCGCCCTGATATTTTTCAATCACCTGCGGCTTCACATTTGCACCGCTTGCCGATGGCGACGTGTCCACGTGCGACACAAAGCCGATAGCCGGTACTTTGACTTTGTCTGAAGTCGGAAGATTGCTCGGCAGGGCTGCCATCACGTAACCGTATTGATCAATGCTGACATCCTTTACTCCAAGCTCTTTCAGCTCTTTCACCAAAAGGTTAAGCATGTCGAATTGTTTTGTCGTGCTGGGATAGGTGGCAGAGTTTTCATCGGATTGAGTATCTATTTTAACGTAGCGGAGAAATCGGTCGAGAAAAGTTTGGTTTACCATTGTAACCTCGCAGTTAATGTTGAGAGAAAAAGATTGCAAGAATATAAGGAGTCTTTTCGAAAGATGCAGGGAAAATTTTCTTGACATTCACAAATCTGATGGTTAGCTTTGTGGTGATTTTTTTTGGGTGGATTCCCGCCACTGAAACTCCACCAAACGTGTTAAAGACAGCTTATGATAAGGCGGCGATGACAATTCAAAAAAACTGTTCAATAAATATTAAGGGCGAAAAAGTCATGAAACGAGTGATTCCGCTTTTTCTTCTCTTTGCAATCTTGCTTGCCGGATGCAGCAAAGATGACCCCATTGCCGATCCACTTCTTCCTTTACCACCAAAAATTGATGGAACTTGGGTAGGCGTCGTTGCAAATGGATTAGAAATGGCTTTGCAAATCCAAGAGGATCATACTGCTGTTTCCGGTTTAGGCGCTTTTATAGTAACAGGAGGGACGACCCTGCAAGGTTCCGTAACAGGCACGGACACGTACCCAAATGTCTCCATTTCTTTTGGAGCTCCAGGATATCAGCCTGTAGCAATTACAGGACAGTTTTTGTCAACAACGACAATTACTGCCGAACTCAATCAATCCGGTTTTGACCATGTGCAAGTGACGTTCTACAAGCAAGAATAGCGGACTGAAGGTTAATATTTTTTGAAAGAAAATTCTATGAAAAAATCGTTTACCGTCATATTTATTCTCTGCGTGATGATTTCAACCGTCGTCCTAAGTCAAACATGGACGCCTAATGAATATTCTTATCGAGCCGGCGTATCTTTCCCAGCGGCGCCTCAAAGGTTTTATGATTATTGGAAAACGGGTTTTGGAATTGGAGGAGGAATTGGTTTTCCCGTTACAACGACCGTTTCATTCCTTCTCTCAGGAGAGTATGCGCGTTTCTCACTTGACAAAGACCGTTTTTTTAAAGGTATTCATTTGTCAAGTGATGGAAATTCGATTTCAGGAGCGACAACAAATATTGTCGGATTTTCCGGAGTCTATCGTTACTTTCCAGAACGGCAACCCCAACCCATCCCGATTTATTTTATTGGTGGCGGAGCCATTGTTCTTTCTTCGGTCGGAAGCTCTTCAGCAAATTATTCCGGCTACACGGTAAGCCAAGGAGGAGAATTTTATTTTGTTGTTTCTGCGGTAGCAGGGGGCGGACTTTTATTTACAATCAATCCGACAACCAGTTGGTATATTGAAGGAGAATATTATTTCGGGTTGTTGCGAAGCGCTCATGCAAATTCAAACTTTACGCAATTGTCAATTGGTATCCGTGAGTTGTTGTAAGGCATTACTATTTGTGGCTAATAATGAGAAAAACTCTATTTGAATTTGTTGTCATTTCTCTAACCCTAGTATTCTTTCTTATTGCGCCTCTTGGGTGCGGAAATAATCCGTCAGGTATAAGCACTTTTAGTTCCCGAGATACAGTTGGTAATGCACCGGTGATTGTTAGTGTTCAGAATGTATTTACCTATGCGATTGATGCAAAGACGTATACGGAAAGTGATACAATTGATTTTAACTTTAGTACCGATCGCATTACTTGTAGTCTTGCCTCTGCGAATTTTTCTTTAGGCAGTGTCACAATTGTTATCAGCAATTCAACAGATTCCGTTGTTTTTTCTGATTCAGTATTGGCCAATAAATCAACTGTAGTTTCTGTATCTAGAAAAGGGATTCCAACACGCTGCATACTTGCATGCACGACGTACACAGGCACTCTTAGTTTTGTGGTTGTGGGTGATACTTCGGGGGGTGCAAATTTGTAGCTGTTCAGTATGGCAATTTAATAAACCTGCTTTTTTCATGAAGATAACTATCCACGCTGCTTTTATGAAAGTCGCCGTTTCTCGTGCTCGGATATCTCTCCCCAATTTCCCATTCACAAGATTGAGTCGCAATTCTGAGAAGAAAAATTCTCCATGCCCTATTTTATTCTTCTTCTGAGGCATCAAGAGGGGTCTATATTTCCAAAAAATTGGTACGCTAATTGAGCGGGGTTCTGCATCTATGTACCATTCTATCGTTTTAGTCAAACAGGTTCCCGATACAGCCAACATTACCGGCAACGTGATGCAGGAGGATGGAACTGTCAACCGTTCCAAACTTCCGGCCGTCTTCAATCATGAGGACAAGGTGGCGCTGGAAATTGCTCTGCAGATTAAAGATACTTACGGCGGAACAGTTACCGCTATTACCATGGGTCCGCCGCGCGCTTCCGACATTCTGAGAGAGTGTTTGTACATGGGCGCGGATCGTGTCTATCTTATCAGCGACAGAAAATTTGCCGGTGCGGATACACTCGCAACGTCGTACGTGCTGAGCGAAGCGATTAAAAAAATCGGAACATTCGATTTCATCTTCGCCGGAAGGCAAGCGATTGACGGCGACACAGCGCAAGTTGGACCGCAAACTGCGGAGAAACTTCAGATTCCGCAGATCACATACGTTGAAGAAATTCGTTCAGTTGAAAACGGCACGGTGACAGCAAAGAGAAAAATAGACGGCGGCTTCGAAATCATTCGTTGTGCACTTCCGGTTCTTCTGACAGTTGTGAAAGATACCGCCGAGCCGAGGTCGTTCAAAGCAAAGCGTGTGATGACATACAAAGGTGCGCGGTCGCTGATGGAAATTGAAAAGCTTGTGGAAGGAAATTCTCTTCTTTCTGTTGATGCACTTGTGCACGAATATGAATCCCGTTCTCTGTTCATCAAAACGCTGACCATGGATGACCTCCATCTTGATCTGGTGCGGTGCGGTGTGCACGGCTCGCCCACAAAAGTGTACAAAGTTGAATCCGTTGTGCTCAATAGCGGCGAGCACGAACACGTCGAACCGACCAAAGCCGGCATTGGAAAGTTGATTGATAAATTAATGGAAGATCACATTCTTGGATAGCGAACGCACAATACCTGCAGTATCGAACGATGTCTGGGTGTTCGTCGAGCAGCGCAGCGGCAAAGCTGCTGACGTCAGTTTTGAATTGCTCTGCAAGAGCCATAAACTTGCACAGGTGATGGGCGGAGCAGTAAAATCCGTCGTCATCGGTCATCAGGTAAAAGAACTTGCGGAAGAAACATTCCGCTACGGAGCAGATGAAGCTCTTCTCATCGATCATCCCGGACTTAAGCAGTACAGAACACTTCCGTACAGCAGAACACTGATAAATCTTGTTCGTCAGTTCAATCCGCGTATTGTGCTTTTCGGTGCGACGATTATCGGAAGAGATTTAGCGCCGCGCGTTGCTTCTGCAACCCGGAGCGGACTCACAGCGGATTGCACCGACTTGCAGATTGCCGATATTTCCTATTTGAGGAAAGAATACAAACAGCTTCTTTTACAAATTCGCCCTGCGTTCGGCGGCAACATTATTGCGACAATCATTACTCCCGACAACCCAATTCAGATGGCAACCGTACGCGAAGGCGTTATGGAAATGCATGCACAGGAAAGCAGCCGGAAAGGGACGCTCACATCAATTCCATATATTCCCGATGAGCTTGATGAGGTTGTTGCTATTATAGAGCAGCACCGGGAAGAAAATCATGTCAATCTTAAAGCCGCGCCGATTATTGTTTCAGGCGGTTACGGACTTCGTTCGAAAGAAAATTTTAAACTGATTCATGAACTTGCGCATGTGCTCGGCGGCGAAGTTGCCGGGAGCCGCGCCGCAGTTGATGCAGGATTTATTCCACATGAACGTCAAGTAGGTCAAACCGGAGTTACGGTAAGGCCGAAGCTTTATATTGCCGTCGGCATTTCCGGTGCAATCCAGCACCGTGCCGGCATGCAGGAATCGAATAAAATCATTGCCATCAATACCGATCCCGATGCCCCGATTTTCGGCATCAGCCATTACGGCATTGTCGGCGATGCAATGGAAGTTCTGCCGCGATTCATTGAAGTGTATAAGAATAAATTAAAGTAGGTCACCCAATGCAGAATTTTTTTCTTGATAACAGCGACGTGCTTTTTCATTTTAAGAAGCTCGATCTGCGCGACATTGTTGCTATCGCAGAAAATGATTATGCCGAGGCAAAAGAATTTCCCGACGCGCCGGTGAATTATGACGACGCGATGGAAAATTATAAAAAGGTTCTTGAAGTTGTCGGCGACCTTGCTGCAAACAGAGTTGCACCGCGTGCCGCCGCTGTTGATCATGAAGGAGTGATGCTGCAGAACGGAACCGTATCGTATGCCAGCGGTACCCAAAAAAGCCTTCACGAACTTGCACAGGCGGACTTGATGGGAATGATTCTTCCGCGAAAATACGGCGGGATGAACTTCCCGTTCACGATCTACATCATGGCTGTTGAAATTATTGCGCGGGCTGATGCATCACTGATGAATTTGTTCGGCTTGCAAGATATCGGCGATACAATCAGAAAATTCGGAAATGAACAGCAGCGCCAAGAGTTTCTTCCGAAATTTTCTACGGGAGAATATACCGGCGCTATGGCTCTCACCGAACCCGATGCCGGCTCCGATCTTCAATCTGTGAAACTGCAGGCATATCAAAATCAGGATGGGGCGTGGTTCCTGCGCGGCGTGAAACGGTTCATTACCAACGGCAACGGAGAAGTGTTGCTTGTGCTCGCGCGCTCAGAGGCAGGCACAAAAGACGGCAGAGGATTGAGCTTGTTTGTTTGCAACGGCAGTGACGGTGTGAAAGTGCGTCGCATCGAGAACAAGCTTGGCATACATGGATCGCCCACGTGCGAATTGCAGTTTAATGATACACCTGCGCAGCTTATCGGCAGCAGAAAATTTGGCCTTATCAAATATGTGCTTGATTTGATGTATCGTGCGCGGATGGGAGTTTCAGCGCAGGCGCTTGGAATTTCACAAGCGGCATACGAGGAAGCACTGCGTTATGCGCGGGACCGCGTGCAATTCGGCAAGGCAATCTATGCTTTGCCTGCGGTTTCAAACATGTTGATTGAGATGCGCGTAGCGTTGGAAGTGAACCGATCGCTTCTCTACTATACCGCTCAAGCAGTTGATCGTAAAGAAAAGATTGAAGAGTTGGTAGAAAAACTCCGAGAGGAAGGGAAACCGTTTAGCGAACAAACCGTTGAGTTGAAACAGGCGACGAAGATAGCAAATCTTCTTACGCCGATCACAAAATACGTTTTGGCGGAATCGGCAAATCGCATGGCGTATGATGCTCTGCAAATCCACGGCGGCACGGGCTATATGAAAGAATTTCGTGTGGAGCGGCTTGCACGCGATGCACGCATCACCAACATTTACGAGGGCACGTCGCAAATGCAGATCGTTGCGGCTGCCGGCACCGTGATGAACGATATTTTGCACGATTATTTTGATGCGAAAGAAGCGCAAACCTACCGAAGCGGTTTCAGCAGACTTGTTGAATGTTTAAAAGAAATCCGCCTGTTGTTTTACGATGCTTTGAAATATGTGGTGGAGAAAAAGGATACTACGTTTCAGGATATTGCGGCGAAAGATCTTGTCGAACTGTACAGCTATCTCATCATTGGATATCTCATCCTTGACGATGCTGAAATTGATCAGAGAAAAGTTTTTATCGCCAATCGCTATATTTTAGGAGCACTGGCAAAAGCGCGAAGCAATGTGGAATCCATTAAGAGCGGAGTGTTTTCGGATATTCTTCATGCTGACAAAATTCTCTGCGGGCAGTGATACACTATGAACAAACGTATTCAACCATAGATAAGAACGGAGGCGTACATGTATTACTATCGTATCTATGACGATCACGAAGAGCTGAATTTTTTTAAAAGCTCTTATGATGATAAAAGGATCGGAAAACTTTTGGAAGAATTCGAACGCCAGCGTCAGCAATACTTCAATCTTGATTTTGTGGAATTTCTGAAGAAGAAGGATGTTGATGCTGAAATCATCGAAGTGGAAAATATTTCGTATTAAGCAAACGCGCATCAACAACAAGGGGAATATCTTTCCCGGCAACCTTTTGTGCGGAGAAAACAGCGTTCATTTCTTTACTGCCACAACCAGCAATCCTGTGCCGCGCGAATTTTGTATTGAATAATCGGCGAACATCAGAAGCAGGGTGAGCCAGAGTGTGAGAAGATAATAGAAAGGGAGAATGAGAAAGAAGAGCTTGCTTTTGTTCAGCATCAGCATGGGGTACTTGATACCGAGCCGCCACGCCGCGCTGCCCAGCGGACCATACGCGTACCGTACTTTTTCCATCTGAAAACCGGCGCTCTTCAGTTTACGTGTGATATCTTCAACTGAATAGCCGTTGCGTGCATGTTCTCCGATGAAACTTTCGCCGCTGTCATCGTGCACATCCGAGCCGCCAAGATTGGACGGCGTGTTGATGAGCACTTTCCCGCCCTGTTTCAATGCCAGAAAAAAATTTTTGAAAACTTTCACGTCGTCTTCAATATGTTCCATCACATCAACGGAGAGGATGAAGTCGAATTTATTGGAATGCTTTGGAATCGTCAGGTCTTCAACTTCGAACGACACATTCTTCACGCCGGTTTTTTGAAAAAAATCCCGGCAGTCGGCGATCTGTTCGTCTTTGACATCAACGGCGTAAATGTCGGCAGAGGAAAAATGATGTGCGCAGTAAAATGAATACTGGCCGAAGCCGCTGCCGGCATCGAACAGTGTGAATGGCTCACGTTTCTTGCCGAGAAGCTGCCGCAGCGCGCGTTTCACGTACCATTCGCGGAGAAACATGATGCCGAGAACGGTGTAAAACAGCCGCCGCACCAGCGGATTTTTCCGCGCAACATTGCCGATGACTTTTTTAATTGGATCGTACTGCATTGTTATTATCAATTAGTAATTACCAATGAACAATTGTCTTCCGCAGTGCGATTCACTGTTGATGATTGTTCACAGTTGAAAGTTCTCCGTTTACGACGGAAATGTCTGTTGCATAAGGACTATTGGTTATTGTTCATTGTTAACTGTTCTATTGCTTTCACCATTGCATCCCAGGAATATTTTTTCTTTTCCTCCGCGGCGCCGGCGGAAAATTTTGTTTCAAGATTTTCCGAATAAAATTTCTGAATAGCAGCAGCAAGCGATTGAGGGTTATTCGGTGGAACAATAATTCCCGAAACTCCGTCCGCCACAACTTCTGCCAGCCCGCCGACGTTTGTTGCGATGACGGGTTTATCAAAATTATAGGCGATCTGTGCGATGCCGCTTTGCGTTGCAGAAAGATAGGGAAGAACCACGCCATCTGCCGCAGAAAAATATTCGCCGACCTTTTCGTTCGGTACATAATCGGAAACAACATCAATCACATCGCGTACCTGCGCGTCGCTGATGTGCCACCGGTAATTTTCCTCATCATCATAAAACTCGCCTACGACGAGCAGTTTCACGCGCAATGACTGCTTCACAATTTTCATCGCATCAATGAGCACGTGCAGTCCTTTGTACGCGCGGATGTAGCCGAAAAAGAGAATCACTTTTTCATCGCCAACATTTAACCGCCGGCGCGCTTCCTCTTTCGGAATTTTTCTGCCAAAGATTTCATAAACAGGATGCGGCACTTTTTTGTACCGCGGCCGCACTATCAATGAAAGCAGATCTTGTTCGACAGTATCGGACTGCACAATAAACGCATCTACAAAATGAAACGCATAGTTCGTGAAGACAACATCGCCGGGACGTCGTTCGTGCGGAATAACATTATCGCATATCGCCAGCACTCGCGTTGTTCTCCGCCACTTGATGAATGCGCAAATCGTTCCGAGGCATGGCCCGAAAAACGGGAGCCAGTATTTGAAGATGACAACATCGGCATTGCGCTTTCGCAGTTTCAATCCGACATGAATCCAGTTAATCGGATTGATGGAATCTATCAGTTGCTCACTTGCAACCGGGACGCCCGGATCGCCCTGTTCTTTCTGTGTTTTTCCCGGGAAAAATATTTTTGGGTATTGGCGCTTGAACGAAACAAGGGAAACGTTGTGACGTTCTTTGAGATGCGAATACAGCAGCGCGTTGTAATGCGCAATGCCGCCGCGCAACGGATATGCCGTACCGAGAATGAGAATATTCATCAAGCGAGTGTCGGGGAAGTTTTCGCAGTGCCGCTCTTTTTTTGGCGGACTTGCCCGTCATTTTTTTGGCGGAGCAATTGCTTCACCGTTTTTATAACGCGGTCGGGATAAAGATAGCGCATGCAATCGTTCGGACACGTCGGGGTGAAATAACAGTCGCACTCGAATTCCGGTTCAAGAATTTCGCCAAGGCCGTAGAGTTCAAACTCGTGCTTATTGAAAATGTTGTTGAAGAGAACGATTTTTTTTCCGAGTCCGATCGTAATATGCATCGCCATGGTCACGGCGGTTACGACGAGATCGCATTGATCAACAAGATTGATGAACTGATTGAGCGGGTAATGTCCGAAATATTTTGCACCGCTTGCTCTGGCAAGTTTGACATTTTTTGCATGTTCTTGTTCGCCGCCAAGCAGCAGCACCTCAAAACCCGCTTTTTTCAATGCTTTCGCCGCGCTGATCCAGTATTTCTCGGGCCACAGGCGCGATGTCCATCTGCCGCCGCATCCGGTATTGAAGCCGACCACCTTCTTCTTTTTATTCAGCGTCCATTTTTTATCTCTCCACGGTTCGAACGGCAAGATATAGTTCTCGCCGTTGAATGTGAACCCGCAAATTTCAAAAATCTCCTGCGGATAGCTTTTCGTGTTTGCTTTGTTGATGTCGTCAAAAACGCCGGTATAAAACTTTGCTTCTGCATCGCTATTGACGGGCGCACATATTCCGTTGAGAAGTGTGAATCCTTTTTTGATATCGGCGGCAATTTGAACAGCCAGCGCACAGGCTTCGCGGTCTTTATCGAGATTGTAAAGAATATCGAATTGAATTGAGCGAAGCGCGATGACATTTTCTAATGTCAGCTTCATCCGCACATCAACAGACCGCGGTACCATTTCCGGCGTGTGGGTGAGCCACCAGATTTTTGCGCGGGGAAATTCTTTCTTCAGCCGGTGCAGCAGCGGCGTTGTGCGAATCACATCGCCGATGGCGCCAAGTTTAATGATAAGAATGTTCTTATCAATCTGGTCGTAATACGAGCACCCGTCGCAATGAACGCCATGCTCTTTATGCGGCGTGCATGGAATATCGCCGCGGAAAAAACGACAATCTGTGTGAAGGATCATAAAAAAATTAACAGCGGACAATTACCGATTTGGTAATTAGTTATTGAATATTGGTTGTTGTGATGAATGGTATTCTATTTCAAAATTTCCCGGATCGAGTACTCCCGTTCCACGTGCTGGCCTTTCGTGATCATTTCGCCGAGCAGACCGATCGACACAAATTGCACGCCGACGATAATGAGAATCAATCCGACAAGGAACAACGGGCGATTCGTCAACGATGTGTTGCCGAGAAATTTATCAACGGTAAGATACGCATCAATGCCGAAACCGATAAACGCCGAAATGATTCCCCACACGCCGAACAAATGAAGCGGGCGCGCAATGTACCGCGTGGTGAACAGCACGGTCAGCAAATCGAGAAATCCTTTGAAAAATCTTCCCATGCCGAATTTTGTTTTTCCGTATTTTCTGGCGCGATGCTGAACGACAACTTCCGAGATGCGGTACCCCTGCCATTGTGCAAGCGCCGGAATGTAACGGTGCAGTTCGCCGTACACATTGATGTTCTTGACAACTTCACGGCGGTACGCCTTCAACCCGCAGTTAAAATCATGGATTTTTATTCCGGTAAGAAGTCCGGTAACAAAATTGAAAAAGCGGGACGGAATTGTTTTCGAAATCGGATCGTGCCTTTTTTTCTTCCATCCGGAAACGACATCGTAGCCGGTCCTCAATTTGTTGATGAGGTTCGGAATTTCCGCCGGATCGTCTTGAAGATCGGAATCCATTGTCACAACAAATTCTCCCTGCGCACGCTGGAAGCCGACCATGAGCGCGGCGCTTTTGCCGTAGTTGCGCCGGAAGCGGATTACTTTAATGCGCCGGTTATGAAAATGCATGTCGCGCAAAACGCGGAACGAGCCGTCGGTGCTGCCGTCATCAATGAAGATCAATTCGTAATGCCCGCCCAGGCGGACAAGCGCATTCTTTAATTGGTCAACCAGTTCGCGCAGCGACTGTTCTTCATTGTACAGCGGAATGACAACAGAAACATCGAGGTGGTTGTGCTGAAGCGCTTGCTGCTGCGGACGCGGCGGAGGTGGCTGCGCAGTGTTCATGTGTTGCCCGGAAGTGTCTGGAGGTGTCGTCGTTTCTCCCGTTGGTGTTGAATTTTCCGGGGTGTGTTGATTGTCCCTCTGCTGCGGGCGGCGGTATCGCCGGTAATTGTTGCGCCGAAAATGCTCGCGCGGAGGTTGTTCGTGTGATTCGTCAGCCATACGAAATTAGTAATTCGTGGTCGCAAAAAGATCTTCAGTTCCAAAGTAATACAATTCGATGTGAAATGCAAAACGGCGGTGCAAAGAGAGCACACTTATCTTACGGATTTTTTCTTCGCTTGCTTCTTTTTGTCGGCTTTGCATCAAGAGGGTTTTCGGGCCATTCATGTTTCGGATAGCGACCGCGCATATCTTTTCGAACTTCAGGGTAAGCGTTGTTCCAGAAGCTTGGAAGGTCTTGTGTCACCGCAAGCGGGCGCAATGCAGGCGAGAGAAGATGAAGCAGCACATTCACTTTTCCTCCGGCTATTACCGGCGTCTCAGTTTCTCCGAACATTTCCTGTAATCGTACGGCAAGCACGGGTTGTGTATTGGAATAATCAAGCGGTATGCGCGATCCGGTCGGGACGACAACATGCGCCGGTGCCAAACGGTCAAGCTCGCGCAGTTGCTGATAGGTGAACAGTGCACGAATGATTTTTCCCATGTCGAGTTTTTGAAGATGCATGCGGCGCGTCATTCCGTCGAGATAAGGGGCAAGCCACTGTTCGAGCGTGTCAAGCAAATAGTCATTGCTGAGAGTAGGCCAGCCGGGTCCGATCAATTTCTGCACGCGCAGCCATTCGCTTCGTGTTCGTACTGAGACGGCATCGCTGTTCCATGGAAGTGCATCAATTCCCATGAGACGAATTCCTTTGATCATTGCGGCATGAAGCATTTCTTTCGACTCTTTTAACGGGCGCTCGGATAATTCAAGAGCGCCGAATCGCTCGACGTGCTTTGCAATTACCGATTCCTGCTGCTCGTCCCAATGAACATCGTCAGTTATTTCTATTTGATCAGAGAATGTTTCCCTAATTTCAGTTTCGCTCAAAGGAGCGGCGAGAAATACGCGCACGCTGCTTCCGGCACCGTCAACATCGCCAATAGCAAGATATTCTTCACGTGAAAGCAGGCTTCCTTTCGGTAATGTGGCAATTGTTTTTCCTGCAAGCCGGTATCGGAGTTCGTGTGCATCGCGGCCAGTGTGCCGCCGCGTCAGCGGGTCAAGCCTTTTTCCTACACGCTCGGGATATGTGAGTGCAAGAAGAACGCCAAGTTTTTCCGCCGCACCTTTTTCACTTCCGCCAAAAAGATTGCGGTCAAGCCTCACATCAAGAATTTCGCGCAAGCGCGCAGCTTGTGTCCGAACACGTTCACGTACAAACCGATCGGCGTTTCCGCTTTCGCTTAAGGTATGCCATCGTGAAAACAAATCAATATCCGAACCGTTAGTACCGCGCAATATATCACGCTCTTCAAGCAGTGCGGCGACATCACATGCAAGCGCGCCGAGTCCGAGTTCTTTTCCGCGAGTCACCATGTGTGCAAGCCGCGGATGGAGTGTCAGCTTTGACAGTGTTATTCCGTGTTTTGTTAGATTTCCATTGCTGTTGACTGCGCCGAGGCGCACTAACAAATCGCGCGCCTGAGAGAGATGCGCCGGCGGCGGAGGATCGAGAAACTTCAAAGAACTTCCTGACAAATCGGGATCGCCCCATTGAGCGAGTTCCATTACAAGAGGCGCAAGATCGGTGACGAGAATTTCCGGTTTGTTAAATCGCGGAAGCTGTGCATGTTGATGTTCCGTCCACAAACGATAACAAATGCCCGGCTGCTGTCGTCCTGCGCGTCCTCTGCGCTGATCGGCGCTTGCCTGCGATACCGGCAGCGTAATAAGTCCCGGCATTCCTCGTCGCGGATCGAACGCCGCGCTACGTGCAAGCCCCGAATCAATAACAACGCGCACGCCGTCAATGGTGAGACTTGTTTCTGCAATGCTGGTAGAGAGAATTACTTTGCGTGTTCCTGCCGGTGCCGGTGCAAGCGCAGCGTGCTGCTGTTCCGGCACTGCATCGCCGAAGAGCGTATGCACAACAACGTTTTCAGGGAGATCTTTTTCCGAAAGCAGAAAATCTGCTCTGCGTATCTCGCGCTGCCCCGGAAGAAAAATCAGCACATCGCCTGTTTCTTCACGCAATGCGCGAAGAATTGTTGAAACAACCAGCGGTTCAACGGGACCATCATGCGGATGGGGCAGATAGTGTGTTACTACCGGAAAAATTTTTCCTTCGCTCGAAAGGACAGGTGCATCGCCTAACAGCGCGGCGAGAGAAATGCCATCAAGCGTTGCGGACATGACAAGAATACGCAGGTCATTCCGCAAATATTCCTGCACGTTAAGCGTCAGTGCGAGTCCGAGATCGGCATGGATGCTGCGTTCGTGAAATTCATCGAAGATAACCAGCCCGACATCCTGGAGCGCGGCGTCGTCCTGCAGCATTCGTGTCAGCACGCCTTCCGTCGCAATTTCAATTCGTGTTTTCCTGCTGACTTTGGTTTCTCCCCGAATGCGATAACCGATCGTCTCTCCGGCTTTTTCACCGCGTTGTTGTGCCATGTATTCTGCGGCACGCCGCGCTGCAAGTCTGCGGGGTTCAAGCATGACTATTTTTTTTCCTGCAAGCCACGGTTCATTCATCAATGTAAGCGGTACGCAAGTTGTTTTGCCCGCACCGGGTTCGGCGGATAAGACGACGTTGCGATGGTTGGTGAAAACGGAACGAAGTTCAGGAAGAAATTTTTCAATAGGTAAGGAATTCACGCGGAAATGTTTCTCCGGAAATTATCGGTCAATAAGAAGCTTCATGGAGCCGAATATGCGGCATGCAACATTTCTGTAGGCATAAGCTCATTCATCTCACCAAGCGTAATCACAGATGAAAAATAAAAAACCTCACCCTGTTTAGCAGGGTGAGGTAAATAAATAATTGAATCTGTTCTTTAGAATCTTCGGTTGCCGCTGCCGCCACCGCCGCGCCGATTTCCGCCGTGGCCTCCGCCAAATCCTCCGCGATTAAATCCGCCATGCGTGTGATGTTCGGGGCGAGGACGCGCTTCGTTCACATCCATTGATCGTCCTTTGAATTCCTTGCGGTGCAAGCCTGCAATTGCGGCTTCAGCTTCAGCTTTTTCCGGCATTTCAATAAATCCGAAGCCTTTGGAAACGCCATTGGAGCGGTCCTTAATAATGGTGACCGACTCAATTTTCCCGAAAGCCTGAAACGCTTCCCGCAAATCGGCTTCAGTAACATCCCGCGATAGGTTACCGACATATAGCTTCATACCAACCTCATTATGTGTAATGGAAAAAAATATTAATTATGTTTTTGCCCCAGCGGCGAGCCATACGATGATAAACCTTATCTGAGAATGGCGTCTGTGGCGGCACACGGCAGGCATTTTAGTATGTTCCGGCGTGTGCCATACTAAACATAATGTAAATATTATTGGTTTCCAAATAGTTATGGAATGAAATGACGGATGACGCCGCTTTTCCGGAACTTCTTTGCCTCAGTCTATTTGATGGGCATAAAAACCAGCTAAAATATTGAGCGATTTGCTTAGTGCGCATTTTTGAATATCACCATGAATTTTCAAAAAGCCCACGGCGCATCATGAGATGACAAAAAATTAATGTCCGCTGTGATTTAACAAACGGGAGAGAGCGAACTGGAATCGTAATGCGTTCAAGCGGCGTGCGATAACAACAAATAAGCCGGCTGTGAGCGTTTCTGCAGTTCCGAGAACGGCAAGCACCCATCCGTTGTGAACAAGAAAAGGAAATCCGACGAAGACAATCATTGCGGCGATTGGCGAGAGCAAAGCGCCGATGAATAATCCTAATCGCGCAGGATTGGTAAAATCCTGGCGAATTGCCATGAGCCAGCGGTGTACCGGCGAAGCCGGTGGTAATTTTTTTTCTTTGATCAGTGCATCAATGCATTGTTTGTACATGCGAATGCTTTGTACAGCGGTGGTGAGTGAGAGTGCAATCGCTGATGCGCCGAACACAATACCGGCGAGTGCCAAACGATGTTCATCGATTAACGTGTCGACATGAAACGCGCCGTACGAAGCAAGCGCAAAGACAGGGATGAGAATCTTCATGCGATGGACGAGTTGTTTCCATCGAAAACCCGAACCTCGCAGCGCGAACAATTCCGCGACTTCTGAAAGAATATCATCCATCGAGGCGGCGAAAATTTTTCCAAACCCGCGCGTGTAATGTTCCAGTACCTGCGTAATAGGCCCGATGATGAGAAGCGCTTTGAGAATGGTTTGTGCCACAGCAGTGCGGGTGTCGGCGTTATCAAACGTCATGCGGCTGACAACATGTTTCAACACGATGGGTGTGATGAGTTCATTGAGACCGTCGACGAGTGCGTTGTCGTCCTTCGTTACTCCGGCATGGTTGTCATCAATGATCATGAATTTTTTGAATTCGAGCCGGTGGTCTATGATGTTCGTAATTTCACGGTTGAGATCGATATGCTGCTGCGCCGCGCGGTCGTAATCCGATTGAAGAATGCGCGGGCGTTCTTGCAGCATCAGCAGTGAAGGAAGCCACGTGACAATTGTTTTGTGCTGGCTGAATTGCGAAATATTGTTGATGGCGCTGAGCACGAGTTCAGGAGTTTTCTGAACAGTACGGACGCCGATCGCTTTTCCGTTTTCCAACACCGAAATGATGCGCTCTTTCAACGCGGCATTTTTGAGGAGCGCATAGCGCAATTCTTTCGGAAGCGACTCAGGAACGTCAAGCTCTTCCTGCAACGAGACAACCTGAATTTTGTACACTCCGGCAAGCGGGCGCTGCTGTGAGCGAAAGAGAGAAAATAATGCCGTGGTAAATTTTCGTGATCGGAGCGAAGACATGGAATTGTTTTTTGAATAAGATACGGAGAAGGTCAGCATAGAGCAATTACCGTGTGATTCCAATCATTCCTAAAACGACAAAGCCCCGCGTCGCGCGGGGCTTTGGAACAAATCCCAAAGGAATTCCTTTGGAACAAGAAAGATGGAAAGAGAGAATTACTTCTTTTCCATTTGCATGTTGTCTTTTTTTGTTTCTTTCTTTTCCATCTTCATGTTATCTTTTTTTGCTTCCTTTTTTTCTTTCTTCATTTCCATTTTCTCATGTTTCATTTCTTTCTTTTCTTTTTTCACGGCTTTCTTTTCGTGTTTCACTTCCTTTTTCTCATGCGTCATCTTCGCCTTCTCATGTTTCATCTCTTTCTTTTCGTGCTTCATTTCCTTCTTTTCCTGCTTCACAGGTTCTTTTTTCGCTTCCTGTGTTTGGGCGAATGCCGGCATGGTGAAAGCAACCGCAACGAAACATGCGACAATAAACCGCAACGCTTTGCTATTCATAAAACCTCCTGAAAAAATGTTTGAGATAGGTTATTTGATGGTGATGTTTTTATGACAATCTCTAGTACAAATCCCAAAGGGATTCCTTTGGAACTTAGTTTTTTGCTTTTCAAGAGTCAAGTCAGTTTACATTAAATGTCTGTAATGGAAGCACCACTGTAAATGTGCTTCCTTTATTAACCTCGCTTTCGACAGAAATAGTTCCGCCATGCGATTCGGCAATCCATTTTGCGATGGAAAGCCCAAGCCCCGTGCCGCCCATTTCGCGGGAACGGCCTTTGTCCACCCTGTAAAACCGGTCAAAAATTTTGGATTGTTCTTCTTTTGGAATGCCGATGCCGGTGTCTTTCACAACGATTTTTGCCGAGCCATTTTCGCGGAGCAGGGACATCCATACGCTGCCGTTTTCGTTCGTGTACTTGATGGCGTTTTCCAGAAGATTGAGAACAAGCTGGCGCAGCCGCACAGGATCGCCGACGGTCGTAATATTTTCGACAGTGTTTGCCTGCACCGAAATGTTTTTCGTTTTTGCCAGCATCTCGCCGTCTTCGAACAAATCCCGTACAATGGCGGCAAGCGACACTTCTTCAAAATGCAGATCGGATTTTCCGATGTCGCCTTTGGCAAGCATCAGAAGATTTTCGATGATCGCGGACATGCGCAGGATTTCGTCGAGCGTGCTGGAAAGAATGCGGCGGTATTCTTCGCCGGATTGTTTTGAGCGAAGCGCAATTTCGATTTCTCCGCGCATCACGGTGAGCGGCGTACGAAGTTCGTGCGACGCGTCAACGGAAAATTGTTTTACTTTTTCGAACGAGCTTTGCAAGCGCTCAATCATATCGTTGAATGTCGAAATCAATCTGCCGATCTCGTCGTCAACGCCGGAGTGAGGAATGCGCTGATCGAGATTCTGCGCCGTGATCGCGCGCGCCGTGCCGGTTACCTGATCCACCGGCTTCAGCGAGCGCGTGGCAAGGAACCACCCGCCGAGCAGCGAAAGGACAATTGCCGCAGGCACCATCAGCGTGAAGATTGAAAATAAATTGCTGAGCACTTCCGACACTTCCGCTTCAGGATACGCAACGAAGATTTTCATGATCGCGTTCTGCGTGACGGCAAGCCGCAGTGCCTGCCCGGTCTGATCATAAATAGTGACAAGCTTGGTGGTGTTGTACGGGATGTCTTCAAAAAGAATATCTTCTTTTCCCAGGCTGTACGATTTGTAGAGAATGTCGCCGTTGCGGTCGCGGATCTGGATGATCTGTTTCTTCGGACTGAGCAGCGTGTGCTCATAGATTTGATTCCAGATCTGATCCACTTCGAGCGAATCTTCGTTTGTCACTTCCACTTCATGCGAACGACGGATTTTTTTTTCCAGTTTTTTATTCGCCGGCGGTTTGGGTTTCGGGCGCTTCAGCTTGATCTTTTTTGCCCTCGGCTCGATGAAACTTTTCAGCCACACAACTTCGTTGCGCAGCGAATAATCCAAACTGGCGAACAATTTTTCCTGCGTGTAATAGTATGCCGTGATGCCGAAGCCGACCAGCGTGGCAAACACGATCAGCGAATACCAAAAGGTGAGCTTTGTGCGGATGGAGTGGATGAATTTGACAACGCCCGGTCTCATCAGCCGAAAAAATTTTTTCATAGTGAAAATCCCTTTGGGACGACGGCTCTAATTCTCTTTCAGGATATATCCGACGCCGCGCACGGTGTGAATCAGCTTTTTGCCGGCGCGTCCGTCAATTTTTGTGCGCAGATGATTGACGAACACATCGATGATATTTGTTCCCGTGTCGAAATTGTAATGCCAGATATGTTCCGAGATGGTCATTCGGCTCAATACCTTGTTCTTGTTGCGCATGAAGTATTCAAGCAGCATATATTCTTTTGTTGTCAGGTCGATGATGCGGTCGCCGCGCTTTGCTTGATGTGAAACAAGGTCGAGCGTCAGGTCTCCGCTGGTAAGCTGTGTGGATCTGTCGCTGCCGCGGCGGCGCAGGAGCGAGCGAACGCGTGCCAGCAGTTCGGCAAATGCGAACGGCTTCACGAGGTAATCGTCGGCGCCGGTGTCAAGTCCCTTCACTTTGTCTTCGACAGCTCCTTTTGCCGTGATCATTAAGACAGGCGAAGAGACATTTTTTGCACGAAGCTCTTTCAGCATTGTCAGCCCGTCTTTTTTCGGCATCAGAATGTCGAGAATCAATAAGTCATACGGCTGTGAAAGGGCGAGTTGTTCGCCTTCTTCGCCGTCGTTTGCAACGTCCACAGCGTACCGTTCCTGTTCCAGCCCTTTTTTGATGAACGCTGCGACTTTCTTTTCGTCTTCAACCACTAAAATTTTCACAAAAATATCCGTCCTCTATAAATACTGTACAAAAGTACAGTGATTTCGCTCCACTTGCAAATGGCTTTGCGCACGCCATGGCGTGGTTTTCAACTTGATTTCTTCAGTTGCCAATGCTACATTTCCACAACATTTTTAGCCAGATGCACCTAACACCATTTTTTGAGCGAGGTCTCCATGTCCAAGGTTTCCGTTTCCAAAGGATTGTCAACTGTACCGCGTTATGCGGCGGTTGTTGCTTGTGCGTTGATGTTTGCTGCCGTACAACCATTGCGTGCGCAGATTTATGCTCCGGAAGGTTTGAATATGCCGGGTCAATACAATGTCAATGGTGCTGTGTGGCTTAATCCGCCGACAAATCTTGCGTTTGCGGGTGTTGAGCAAGCGGGCGGAAAATTTTTGCCCGACACAGGATTGGCACTGCGCCGCTACAAAACGACAATCAATATTCAATCAAGCGGAGGAGATACTGCGGGCGGGACGTATCACTGGCTCTTCACCAGCGGACCATCCACGAATTATTTCCAAAACAAATGGGGCGGCGTTACGGTTGCTGTGGATACCATTCAAGCCTACACGCTTGGCGGAGCCGACAACTCTGTTACGCTTTCCAACGGAGAGTACTACACCGTTATTTTCAAAGACAACGGCTACGCGAACACCGATGCGATCTGGATGGCAACATCGGCACTGCCGGTAACGATTGACAGCGTGAAGCAATCGCCGCTGCTTGTAACGCCGAGTGATTCCGTGACCATCACAGTGAACACCAGCACATCGCCGTCGCCGGAAGAAAAAATTTATGTCCGGTACAGCACCGATGATTTTGCAACGTCATCCAACGTGCTTGTGTCGTTCAGCGGAAGCACCGGAACTGCGAAGCTTCCTCCGCAGCCGTTTCTGACGAAGGTCTCGTATTATGTTCTTTCGACAACGGTGAACAATCCGACATCGAATCAGGATTTAGTGACGATCAATTATAACACGAACGGAGGAAAGAACTACAGCTACACGTCTGCGTCGTACACCTTCGCTGTTCAGGTTGCGGCGGCAACCGATTCGCTTTCCGATGCCGATAATTTTCTCGGCGCAGCGGCAAGCGCAACGGATGGATTCGATTCGGCATTCGATACGCCGGAAGCTCCGCTTCCGCCGTCGAACTATCTTCAAGTATCATTTCCTCACCCTGAATACAATTCTTCACTGGGAAATTATTTTGCCAACGATTTCCGCGCTGCCGCCGACACAGCAAACCCGCCGATGACATGGAACCTTGAAGTGAATACTGATCAGTCGGATAAAACCGTAACACTCGATTTTTCGACGAAAGGTTCCATGCCGGTGATGCTCGGAATGTTTCTCTTTGACAGCACCGCTTCAACATTAACGCATCTTACCAACGGTGCAACATATTCCTACAACAGCGGCGCGGGCGGTGTGCGGAAATTTGCGTTCATGCTGCAGGATACAACAGCGGCAATCACTGCCGCCGTGACTGCGCCGAACGGCGGAGAAATTGTGCCGGCGGGACATTCATACACAATTCACTTCACCACAAACGCGGCGACGATTGATTCAATTCAACTGTTGTATTCTACCGACGGCGGAACGTCGTACACGCCGATCACGACGCTTCATGCGCTCGCCGCTTCGTCTGTGTGGGATGTTCCTTCGCTCTATTATACTTCGACCGCGAAAGTGAAAGTTGTTGTTACCGATGCGTACGGGCGTTCAGCGTGGGACGCGAGCGATAATAATTTTATCATTACGTCCGACAGTTTTTCTACACCGATTTCTGCCGGCTGGAATTTGATGGCAACGCCGTTCGATGTATCCGCTTTGCCGATGAGCTCGGTGCTCGGCGACGATTTTGATTCCACCTATTACGTGTACGGTTATGCAGGAAATGCCTATTCATTATTCAACAACTCAAGCACGCTTTCGCCCGCGCACGGCTACTGGCTTGGCGCGCTTTCAACGACAGCGATTGACGTGCACGGAACAGTGGAAACGGATTCCGTCGTTATTCCGCTTTCGCCGGGATTCAATCTTATCGGCAATCCATTTGTGATTGCGGAGCCGCTCGGCTGGATCGAATTTCAGAAAGGCGCAACAATCGCATCGTACCAAACGGCGGTGACAAACGGATGGATCAGTCCGGCGGTGTACGGTTATACAAACACCGGATATGTTTCGCTTGACACGATGAATGTGTGGCAGGGCGCGTGGCTTGCCGCGCTCGATTCGGGCGTGGCGATGATCGCAAAACCGGCTGCGCCTGCAGGACATCTCTCCAAAGCGGCATCGCAGCCGCAGCTCGCTGCATCTGCAAGCAATTGGGATGTGAATATCACGGCAGCGTTCCGCGGGATCAGGAATTCGCTTCTCGATTTCGGCGTGAAGCCCGATGCAACGGCGGGATTCGATCCGCGTTACGATACGCCGGCGCCGCCGCATGCACCGGGCGGACGCTATGTGGAAAATTATTTCAGCCACAGCGGATGGAATCCGTTCTTCGGAAAATTCAACAGCGATCTGCGCGCGCCGGCAAGCTCACTGGCGTGGACATTCTCCGTCGAAACTTCTTCCGGCGACACAGGCGCAGTGACACTTTCGTGGGATGTTGAAAAGATTGCAGCGTCGGTGCCGCCGAATGTTTCCCTGCTGATGACTGATAACCTTCGTGCAACCGATATCCCGATTGATATGCGGAAATCAGGTTCATACACATTCGCACCGATACTCTGGGCAGGAAGGTTCTCCATCAATGCAACGGTTACCGGCGTGAGCGATCTTCCGGTTGTGCCGCTCACCACGTCGCTCGGACAGAATTATCCGAATCCGTTCAACCCGACGACAATCATCAATTACCAATTACCAATGACCAATTACGTAACGTTGAAAGTGTATAACATACTCGGTCAGGAAGTGGCAACGCTGGTGAACGAACAGAAATCGCCGGGGACGTACGATGTGAACTTCGACGCGAGCCGGTTTTCGAGCGGCGTGTATTATTATAGATTACAAGCGGGAAGTTTCACCGACGTGAAAAAGATGGTAGTGGAAAAATAGCGACGCCACAGTTATTCTGAGTCCGCCAACGGCGGACGAAGAATTCAGAACTGGATGCTTCGCTGACGCTCAGCATGACAAAAGCGGACTAATTCGAAGAAGTCGCTGGATGTCAATACAAGTGAAGATTCTTGACGCAGTCAAGATGTGAACCTCAAAGTGACTGAGGGCTCGGCTCGCCGCTTCCTCGCTTTCAACCATAACAGCCGCTGCGGTGTCCAACATGGCGTCTGTTTATCATGCACGATTCTCTCACTTTCCAAAGGACGAGCTATGAAAATCTTCCGTTACGGTCTCGCGGCATTTGTCCTGCTGCTCTCTGTGTGCACTGCACAAACTCCGCAGGGGTACCATCTCACAAAAAAAATCCTCATCGGCAGAGAAGGCGGATGGGATTATCTTTCGGTGGATGCCGCGGCGCGCAGGCTCTATGTGTCGCGCGGCGACCATGTCGTTGTCGTCAATATTGATTCGAATACCGTCGCGGGCGAAATTTCGAAGACGGACGGCGTGCACGGCATTGCCGTTGCATCCGAATTCGGACACGGCTTTACGAGCAACGGCAGAACGTCAACCGTCACCATGTTCGATCTGAAAACGCTCGGTGTGATCAAAGAAATTCCTGTCGGAAAAAGGCCCGACGCGATCATCTACGATCCGGCGTCGAAAAATATTTTTACGTTCAACGGCGGAAGCGATGATGCAACGGCGGTGAATGCCGGTTCCGGAATTGTTACCGGCACCGTGGCGCTCGGAGGCAGACCGGAATCTGCCGCGGCGGACGGGCAGGGACATGTGTATGTCAATCTCGAAGACAAAAGCGAAATCGCTTTACAGAGGTAACAAAAA
>JAJYOI010000025.1 GCA_021796275.1 Bacteroidota bacterium | reverse complement strand
TCCATATTTACAAGATCCCACTATTTAAGCTGCACATCTTAAAAAATCGGCTAAATCTTATTTCCCCCACAGGTCCTTGGATTGTAGTGCATTACAAGGTTGTTATTGATGGCAACACAGTTCAAGATTGGACCAGTGCTGATGAGATGACGATTTCGCATAGTTTTCCTAGCCCTTCTGGTATCTCAGCCAATCATACTTTTTCATTTCAAATCGACTATGACGATGATGGTGCTCATCGCATTGGAACATTCTCGGGTGACGTTTCGGTTACGATTTTTGCCAAGCCGAGAGTGTTTGTCGATGCAAATAACAATTCGTTCGTTCAACTAAGAGACGAAGACTGTACGAATAAAATTCCTATGTTAATGGTAGAAGGCTTCGATCCGTTAAATCAGAAATTCCCCGAAACGTATTACAATCTGACGTGGGATCTTGTAAATATGGATCTTTATCCCAACGGCTATGAAGTTTTCATTCTCAACTTCAACGATGGCGGCAGAGATTTGAGACAAAATGCTGATGTAGTGCTGAAGGCTCTCGACAAGATTCACGAAGTATGTCCCAACTACGCTATTGCTTTGGGTGGCCTATCCATGGGCGGTCCAATTGGTAGATACGCTTTTAGCAAAAAGGGAAAGTCAGGGTGGAATAACAAACGTTGGATTATTTCTTTCCTACGATTCGCCGCAGATGTGGGCACATGTGAGTCCCAGTCTGCAGGATTGGATATATGATCAAGATCCAAGCAACCAGGCGATCAATGAGATGCAGCTTAATCTAAAATCCATGGCTGCAAAAGAAATGTTATACTATGATACATATGAACGAGATCATACATCTCGTATCCAATTTTACAATGAACTTAATGCATTAAACGGTGACGGTTATCCTCATCAAAGCTACAATGTCGCTGTTAGCAACGGCAACTTTACAGCGACATATGGTTACGGGGACATTGGCAGGGCTTTGCTGACATTGAAAGTTAATGACTTACTGTTTCAAACTGTGAATGCGGTTCAGAATGATTGCGGCACAGGAAGCATGATCAGCGATATAACAACGACACGATTCGGCGATCTTTTTCCCAACCCGATCTACCCAGTCTATTATGAAATGCAAATCATTTTCAATCCTGCTTATATCCCGACGTACTCCAGCTTGGATTTGGTAAATTATACCGTGAATAATACTACAGGCAATATTGATGTAATCGGTACCTCCAAGTTCAACGATTATGTTGTGCAAACCACTCCTGTCCAGCATCATGTACTTACGACAACGACCCGAAGCAAGATAGCAAGTTGGCTGAACCAGAATTTTAACATTGGTGTCAATTACAACTTTGTTGAAGGAGGTTCAGCAAACCCTGATAATTATCAGGTGCAAATCCTCCACGGAATCCCCATTACAGTTCAGCCTAAAAATATAAATGTTAATGGGACACAGATTACTTTTAACTTCTTAAAATGGGAAGATGGAAATACGAACAACCCTCGAACATTTTATGCTTCACACAATCTTTCTCATACCGCAACCATGAAAGCACATCTTGCTTCAAACACAAGTACAGCCACTGCCTACGGCGGCCAAAGAAAACTCGCTGTTGATATAAACGGCTATCATCTCGTTTATGAATCGATGGGCAATATCTATTACACAGAATCCACAAACGGCGGTGCAACATGGAGCCCAGACTTATTGATCAGTTCGGGAACCGGAACTGCCCGTAACCCATCAATCTCCGAGCCGTCAGAGGAAACTGCTGCTCTGTATGTCTTTTGGGTAGACAACGCGAGCCGTTTGGGAGGATACAGTGTCTATGCGAAGGAATACTATCATACCTATTACGTTAACACATGGTATCCTGCAGAAGAGGTTGGCGGATCAAACTATCTATTGCGTGGTCGCGCAAGGAAGTATGCCAAGCCATCAGGGGTGGCGCTCAACGATGATGGTATCAGATTTCTTACAACATTTGAAGACACCACCAGCAGTTTGGATATCATTGCAAGAAATTCTGACGAAGGGAACCCATGGTCTTTCTATGGAATACCGGGCGCGCCGACTTCTTCTAAAAATCCATCCATGTTTTGTGATAGTCCTTACGGCGGTGGAAAAATCTATGTAGCGTATGACAATAATTCAGACGTTTACATGTCTTATTCGAACAGCACAGGAACGCCGAGTTTCAGCAGTCCGTCCACCGTTTCTAACTCCGGTTATGCGTCCCCCAATTTATCTCCAAGCGTTTCGGTTGACGGCTACGGAAGAGTGCATTTCGCATGGCAGGCATTCGACCATAGCATGTACTATAAGAATTCCGTGTTTCATCGCAGCCTTTCATGGCAAGGGTTCAACTGGTCAACCATCACGCAGTTTGTTGGGTATTATCCGATTGATGAGGCTGCGCTCGGTGCTCACACTGATGCCAACGGCGGAGCAACATTGATGATGCACGGATCGGATAATTCCGTCTGGAAAGCAACAAGCACAAACGGAACAAGTTGGAATTCATCGCCGGGCAACCCCGGCACAGTTATTTCAACAAACGCGTCCTATCCGAATCTCGTGTGCAGGGCTGATCCTGCAAGCGTGCCATATATTCTGACGCGGGTGAATACGACACCGTATGCCATTTCCATTGGCGTGAGGAATGAGAACAACGGAACAGGCACAATATTTTACAAAGGAGAGAGTGTTACAGGGAGAACGAAATTTGCACAGGCATTGCAGGTTGAAGATACAGCAGCAGGATTGTCTGCTTCAATCGAGCTATCAAACATTGAAGTCGGTCAGCAAGGGAAGGCGCCGATCGGTGTTCAGGTTGAACAAAAGGGCGATTCCTTGTCACAGCAACCGAAATTTTCTTTGAGTCCTTCTGTGAATAGTTCGTTCTCAGGCAGCACGGTAACGCTTGGCTTCAAAACAAAAGTAAATGTAAGCGAGGCAAATACTCCCGTTGTGCTATCGCTTGCCTTAATAGATCAGCAGACGAAGCGTAGCATGCTGAACCTCGCTCAAAAGAATGTTGCTGGTAAGATCAAACAAGCGGACGATTCGTTGGTTATTTTGACAGTCCCTTTGAGTGTTCTGCAAAGCAATCCTGAGCTTGTTGTTTTCGTAAACGGCGAAGCTGATACGAACGCACAAGTGACGCTTATTAACACTTATTTCTTAGGCGACACAACCGGCTTAGGAAAAGAAGCGCAGCCGTTTGTTATGATTCCCCCGCCGACAGAATACGACCTTGATCAGAATTATCCCAATGCGTTCAACCCGACAACAACCATTACCTATCAAATTCCGAAAGATGGTCAGGTCACATTGAAGGTCTATGACATGTTGGGACGTGAGGTAAAGACGCTTGTTGACGGATACAAATCTGTCGGAAGATACTCTGTGGCGTTTGATGGTGCAACATTGTCGAGCGGGATCTACTTCTACACGCTTCGCTCCGGCGATTATTCTGCCGTGAAGAAGATGGTGTTACTGAAATAAGGGCTTCAAACCATCCGATTGCTCCGAGCGATCGGATGGCTGAACTACTCAAGATGCAACTTTACAAACATCCGCCCGAAGGTCAGGCGGGCGGCTTACCCTAATCCATTGCCTGCCCACTACAATTCCGCCAACTGGCGGATCAGCCTGCTTGCCGGTAGGCAAGCCAATGGCTGAAATCTCTGGAGAATTATTATGGCTATACCAAATCGCGTCGATGCGGAGCTTTCGCAGGAAGAGATTGCCGCAATCGAAGCTGCACTGAACACGGTGGAAACCAAGCTGCCGTTTCTTATTGACCTGACGGAGGGCGAGCGCAACTCGCTGAACTATCTCGGCGATCGAAACCGCCAGTTTGTTGTGAACACGCTTGCACTGGTGCAGCACAAGAACGGCTTTCTTCCGCGCCAGTTCGATGTCCCGGGATTCGAAAAAGATACAACATTGTATATTACCCTTAACGGCATCCGCCAGGAATTGGCAGGATTACTGCAACGCATCACTGATACGATGAACGTAGCAGGAAGCGAGGCGTATGCAGCCGCTCTTGTTGCATATAATGCCGCCAAGTCAGGCAACGTTGGAACAGAAGGTATTGATCCTTATCTGGATGACATGGCCCGGCGGTTTGCCCGAAAATCAAAATCCAGCACAACGCCACCAACACAACCAACAACATAAAAGGTTGTACAAGAAGATGGACTCCACTCCCAAAGGGAATTCCTTCGGAACTTAAAGGTGGAGTCCATCTTAATATAGTTCTCGCTGAAAAAAGTGTAGCGCGAGATTCCATCTCGCGCACGCGATTTGGAAAATCGCTCTACATTTAACAGCGACAACTATTTATCAGGACAAAAATTGCTGAAAATGCTTTTTCAGCGAGAACTAAACAGCCCAAAAACGCCCAAAACAAGCGAAATCTGGGGTGCCAGACCCCATCTCATGGGGTCGGCATGGTGAACAATTAGGTTCCTGACCCCAGGTGATGGGGTAACGAAAGTGAACGATGGGGTTGTTGACCCAAGCAATGAGGTTAAGAAGGCGAACGATAAGGTTACGCACCCCATCTCATCGGGTCGCAAAGGAGAATGACGGGGTCAGCCACCCCAGAGGATCGGGTAACAAACCCCGTCACATCGGGTTTGAATATAGAGAAGCATGAGGTCGGGAATGAGATAGATTGCGATAGGAACGAAGCAAACTTCCCGCCATTAATGTCTCACTCAGCTTTTTGTAATCTGCCATGCCTATGGCGTGGTTTTCAACTTTGTCTTTCCTTCAACAAATAACTGCACAGCTTCAGCAATCGTCTTGCCGCGCGGCACAATATAAATTGCTTTGCCGGAATTCAGCAGCCGTTCGATCATCGGTTTTCCCATGTGCGAAGTAACAATGCCGTCCGCTTCGTTTAGCAGCTCAGCAATCTGTTCTGCGTGATGGTCGTGGTGAGAATGCTCGTGTGCATGGGAGTGATTGTGGTGCTCGCCGCCGGTTTGGTTGCGGACGATGTTGGCGGTGCTTTCAGCGCCATGTTCCATTTCGTGTTTCTCTGTGTCAATAATGGCAAAGGAGAGTGCCCGGCCAAAATGTTCGGAGACGTTGATAGCGTCATCAGTCGGAATTGCAATTTTCATTTTACTCTTCTTCCAAGACAGCGAGAATATCGTTCCGCGAAAGAATCCGGAGCCCTTTTCTGTCAAGTTCAACTTCTTCGCCGCCGTATTTTGCAAAAAGGATTTTGTTTCCTTCCTTCACCTTTTGCTGCAGGTCTTCGTCCGTGCCGACCGCGAGCACAACGCCGGTGCGCGGCTTTTCTTTTGCCGTGTCGGGAATAATAATGCCCGAGCTTGTTGTGGTTTCGGCTTCTTCTAACGGTTCAACAAGAACCCTGTCGTCTAATGGTCGGATGCGCATTGTTTCTCCTGTTTTTCATTTTGAGTATTATGATTGTAAGTTTAGTAGAATAAAAAACTTTCTATAGAAGTAAATTGTCGGATGGTTGGATTTTTGGATTGCTGAAAAATCTACAATCATCACAGCGTAGATATTGATGCGAAGCGTTTCAGATCAATCCAATAATCCACCCATCCACTCATCCGATTTTTTGTTGTGTTTTCACATCGGACATGTTATCGCAGCCCGAGAAGGCCGTTGATTCTGTTTTTGTCGAACCCGACAATCGGCCTGTTGTTGATGAGAATAACAGGCACGCCGCGCTGTCCCGAAACTCTCATCATGTCGTTTAGCCCGGCGGAATCGCGTGTCACGTCAACTTCTGTAAAGCGGATTTTGTTTTGTAGGAAATACTGTTTTGCAGTTCTGCACCACGAACAGGTGGGCGTTGTGAAGATAACAACTTTAGGTTGGCGCTGTTCCATAGTTGAAAATGAATTGTGAATGATGGTAATCGGTTTATTTGTATGATGCAGAAAAACAGAAAAAGATTCGGAAAAATTGTCAATTACGAATGACTGTTCAAAAACAGATTAGGTTGGTAATTGTTAATTGTTCACTGTTAACCGCCTTGTAACTGGCGGTATAAAGTGATATATTTTTCTATAAGAATGTGAGAAAATTTCAAATGAAACGTGCCAACATACAATTGATTCTTTTTGCTGCCGCACTTCTTCTTGCCGGCTGCACTTCATCGAAAAATGTAACGGAAGAACAATCCAAGCCGTCGGCTGCAGAGCAGCAAGTGCTCGACGCGCGCAAATCTATGGCGGTGCAAAGGTTTATTGACGGCTCAGTTGCGGAAACAAAAGGCGACTACGCGCAGGCGATCATTGAGTATCAGGATGCGCTTCGCTACGACGATAATCCGGCAATTTATTATGCCATCGCAAAAGATTATCTTGCACTCGGCAAAGCCGCGCTCGCATCGGACATGGTGAAGGAAGCGATTCAGCGCGACCCGAAAAATATTTTGTATCATCAGCTTCTTGCCGAAGTGTTTGTCAGAACGGCGCAGTTCGATTCTGCGCTCGCCGAATACCAAACAATTCTTTCGATTGATTCTACCGATATCAACAGCATGTACAACATTGCGCGGTTGACGCAGCAGGTGCGTCCGCTGCAAGCATTGGAAATGTACGAGAAAATCGTTCGGCTCAAGGGCCCGGATTGGCAGGTGCTGTTGCAGATGGCGGAAATTAATACGGCACTGCATCGTTTCCATGAAGCGGCTGAAGTGTACAAGCAGATGGCACAGCTTGATCCGGCGAACCTTGCGCTTCAGCAAAGTCTGGCGGATGCGTACGTACGCGCAGAGGAATATGATACGGCAATGACAATCTATCAACGCTTGCTGGAAATAAATCCCGGCAGCGCAGATATCCGCAGTGCGCTTGCGGAATTGTATCTGCAAAAAAATGATTGGAACGATGCACGCGCGCAGTTTGATTCTGTTATGAAATCCGATTCGCTTTCTGCCGATATGATGCTGCGTGTTGCTATTGCATATTTTTCGCAGACGCAGAAAGATTCATCGTTAGTGCCGGAAGCGCGCCAGCAATTTGAAAACATCCTTGAGCAATATCCCGACGATTGGCGCCCGGTGTTTTATCTCGGCATTATGGACCTGATCGCAAATCAGGATTCATCGGCGATGGTTCGGTTCGAACGTGTAACGACGCAGGCAAGCTGGAATGCCGATGCGTGGTGGTATCTGGGATTAACATACTCGCGCCGACACCGCAACGAAGATGCCGTTGCCGCATTGCAGCATGCTGTCGCATTAAATCCGAAACATTTGAACGCGCTTTCTGCACTCGGTTCAACGTACGATACGATGAAGCGCTACAAAGAATCCGACAGCGCGTACGAAGCGGCACTGAAAATCGATCCGCACGATGCATTGGTCTTGAACAATTACGCGTACAGTCTTGCTGAACGCGGCGAGCAGCTCGAACGTGCGCTGCAAATGTCGAAGGAATCCATAGAGAAAGATACAGCCAATGCCGCGTATCTCGACACCTACGGCTGGATTTTTTTCCGGCTCGGCAGATATGAAGAAGCGCGCCAGTACATCAGCAAGGCGGTTGAATCGGGAGAAGCGAGTCCGGTGGTGTATGAACATTTGGGCGATGTGTATTCCAAGTTGAACGATGCCGGGAAAGCAAAAGAATATTGGCAAAAAGCGTTGGAGAAAGACCCCTCGAATTCTTCATTGAAAGAAAAACTTGCGCGGGGAGCGTTATGAAGTTTTTTCTGCGTCGCGGTTTTCAATTTCTTTTTTTCGCCATCCTTCTTGCCGGTTTACCCGCCGTTTTTATGACGGGCTGTTCCTCAACGCGGGAAGTTACGTTGCGCGAACCCCTTCCGATGGACGATGTCATTCGTGAAGTCAATGCGCATGTACGGACGATCTCGACTTTGCACGGGGAAGGAACGATTTCCATTGAAACGCCTTCGTTTGCAAACTCTGCCTCGTTTGATGTCTCGATGAAACGTCGCCCAGATTCCGTGCGCGTTGTTGTCGAAGGGCCGTTCGGAATTCATCTTGCGTCGCTATTGTTCACCACCGATCATTTTACATTTTACAACAGCATTAAAAATGAAGTGATGGAAGGCTCGCTTTCAGCGGACAGCATTTCCGCCTCGGCGGATTTTCAACCGTCATTTATGAATCTCTTAATCAGTCCCAAAGAAATGCTGAACACGTTGTGCGAAACACGCACGCTGGATACAGACATGACGCCCGACAGCTTCTATGTCAGCGGCGGAACGTATATTTTCGAGTTCCGCAAGCCGCCGTTTCGTGTGCGGTACACAGTAGACGGCGCCGATTTCGTTGTGACAAGAGTCGAACATCTCGATACTTCCGGTACAGTAGAGGCAGAAGAGCGCTACTCGTACGATAGACGCAAAGACGGCATGATCGTACCGAAAACAATTCAACTGGAACACGATGGCTCAGGCTCGGCAGTGTCTATTGCGTACGAGTCCGTCGAGGTCAACACCGATTCCGCACCGCTCACGCTCTCCATTCCTTCAGATGCGCGGTGGCGCCACGGCGCATTACGTGACCGCCAATCGTTCGGCCAGTAATAAACAGCTTTTTCTCACCAATTTTCACCGATGTAACGTGCATCGTTTTTCTTCCATACTGTGCATTGCTTTATTTGGCATTGCATTTATTGCCCATGCGTCGCAGGACGAGATCAAGAAGAAAGAAAAAGTTCTTGATAAACTGCGAAAAGAAATCAATGCGTACGAGCAAAAGATACACGACAGTGAAAAGAAGGAACGCCTCACGCTCGACCGGCTGGATAATTACGAAAAGCAAGCGAATCTTATCCGGACACTGCTCGGCGATCTTGTGGATGAAGAAAGCCGCATTCGCGCGAGCATTGAAACGGCAAGCGATAACGTTGATCTTCTCGGAAAGCAGCTTGAGTTTTTGAAATTGCATTATGCAAAATATGTTACCTCGGTGTACAAATTCGGCCGCGTGTATGACTTTGAGACCCTCCTTTCCTCGAAATCTATTAATCAACTGTACATCCGAATAGAATACCTAAAGCGATTTTCTGAACAGCGCCACAAAGATTTGGTGAACATTCTCGACAAGAAACAGCAACTTGAGACTCAGCAGACACTCTTACACAAACGTCTGGAAGAGGAACATACGCTTATCGCTGAAAAAAAACATGAAGAGCGAAATCTTGTTGTGAAAACAACAAAGCGCCGCGAAATATTGAAAACAGTTCGCCACAATAAAACGATGTACAAGCAAGAGTTAGTAAGAAAAACACAAGCCGCGAAAGAATTAGAAAGTTTGATCTCCGATTTGATCGAAAAGGAGCGTTTACGGAAAGAAGCAGAAGAAAAGCGGATGCGGGAACGTGCGGCGGAGCGCGAACGGAGCCGTGCTGCACCGCCGATCGAAGAGCCGGTGTTTACAGCAGAATCTATTATCGGACAAAAAGGGAAACTGCCATGGCCCGTTTCAGCCGGAACGGTTGTGGCTGAGTTCGGAAATCAGGTGCACCCGGTTTTGAAAACTGTAACGGAAAACAGCGGCATTGATATTTCAGTTCCGGTCGGTACGCCGATTCGCTGCGTTGCAGACGGAGAGGTAGCAATGATTCATTGGCTTCCGTCGTACGGCAATCTCATCATCGTTACACATGCCGGCGGATTTCACACGGTCTATGCACATCTCTCCGACATCAACGTTATTGAAGGGCAGGAAGTAAAAGCAGGAGCAGTGATAGGAAAAAGCGGGGACTCGGTATCAGGAAGCCTTTTGCATTTTGAATTGTGGAAAGAACGCGAAAAGCAAAACCCGCTTTCGTGGTTGAAACGAAGGCGGTAATCCTCTCATCACCAGCACGTTCTCCCATGGGTAAAATTTCACTTCGGCAACGGATTTAGCAAAACATTGTTTTATTATTTCTGTAAAAAATTCTACTTGACAAATAAAAAATAAATTGTTATTATTCCACTGTAAAAATTGAATGAATTATGGAACATAATTCACATAAAAGTTTTTTTACGTACAAATCGTCAATAAAACAGTGTTATGTTCTACTTATACGAAGAGGTGGCTCTAATGGATGAAGAACTCATTTCAAAAAAAGATTTGCTCGAACTCACCGGCATTTCCTATGGCCAGCTCTATCGCTGGAAAAGGAAAAATCTTGTTCCGGAAAATTGGTTTGTCCGCAAGTCAACATTTACCGGGCAAGAGACTTTCTTCCCGAAGGAAAAAATTCTCTCTCGCATTGACAAGATCAAAAACATGAAAGAGGATATTTCCCTCGACGATATGGCGGAAGTATTTTCCCCGCTTCCCACCGGCATAGAATTTTCCGCAGAAGAAATCATATCGCGGAAAATCGTTTCGGAAGCAGCGCTTGCAATTTTTCCGGCGGAAGAGCAGCCGAAGAAGTTTTCCTTTCAACACATGCTCTTCCTCTTTATTGTTGACAAGCTGCTCCAATCAGGCGACGCAAATCTTGATGAAGCAAAAATTGTAATGGCAACGTTGTTGAGTTCGTATAACAAGTTTGAACACAAAACGTGCGAACTTTTTTTCATCAGGAAATTAGGAGTTGCATTCTGTCTTCTTTCTGTTGTGTCGGGGGAAATTCAGTTCGAAGAAAACATTAAAGTTGTTGCAAGAATCGATCTCAATAGTTGCGTAGAAGAGTTAAAAATAAAAATTTCATAAGGAGAAACTACTTTGGAAAAACAATATCGTCGCGATTTGAAAATTGCCGGAAGCGGAAGCGCCGCCGGCGGAAAATATGACAATGTTCTCATCAACGGTGACGGGGACATCAGCGGAGACCTTGATTGCAACGACCTTAAAGTGAACGGCATGTCGGAGATCAACGGGGCGGTGAAAACAAAATCCGGAAAGATTAAAGGCATGGCAACGCTCAACGGCAATTTGAAAGCGGATACGTTCTTTATGGTCTTTGGGACATGCGCAATCCGCGGTTCAGTTGATGCGAAAGATATGCATGTTGAGGGAAATACGAGTGTCAGCGAGAATGCGTCGGGTGAGCGCATCGAGATAAAAGGTGTCATCAACATAAAAGGGGATTGCACCGCCGAGGCTTTTATTTCAAAAGGAGCGTTCACAATCGGCGGTTTGCTTAATGCTGATACGATTGACGTGAATATGTACGGTCCTTGCCGCGCGAAAGAATCACGGTGAGAAAAGGAACCGGATTTAAACTTGGAAAGCTGATCAAATCGCTTCTCCTTTCGCTCGATCTCGACGTGGTGAAGCTTTCTACAGAAACCATTGAAGGAGACGATATTTACCTTGAGCACACAAAAGCAAAAGCCGTGTGCGGCAACAATGTTATAATAGGAGAAGGCTGCGATATCGGTGTTGTTGAATATAAATCAACCTTCGAACAATCGGATAAATCGAAAGTGAGGGAAAGCAAAAAAGTCCGGTGAGAGTATTAGTGTGAAAAAACTTTTCGAGCAATAACTTTCGAGCAAAGGAGTTTTATCATGGCAATGAAAGGATATAAAGGAATTGGAATGGAAGGGTTTGTTGCCCGTTCCTATGATAAAAATGCACGGCGCTACAGTGCCGAGCAATATAAAGAATGGGCGAAGCAAATCGCGCGGGAAATTAACAACGGCGATACGGTTCTCGAAATTGCGCCGGGTCCAGGCTATCTCTCCATTGAGCTTGCGAAGCTCAGGCGATGTTCAATCATCGGACTCGACATCAGTGCGACGTTCGTTTCCCTCGCACAACAGAATGCGAAAGATGCCGGCGTAGAAATTGATTTTCGCCAAGGCAATGTTTCTTCGATGCGGTTTGAAAATGCAGTGTTCGATTTCATCATGTGCACGTCGGCATTCAAAAATTTCAAAGAGCCGGTTGACGCTTTGAACGAGATGAACAGAGTTTTGAAGCCAAACGGCCGTGCCTGGATCGTGGATATGAAGCATAATCTTTCAAATGAAGCGATTAACAACTATGTCGAGAATCAAATGAAGATGAAATCCACGGCTGCACTCTATATGAAATTCATGTTCAAATATTTTCTGCGGCACCGCGCCTATACGAAGGAACAGTTCAAGGAGTTCATTGCGAAAACAAATTTCAGAAAATCCGGCATTCAGGAAAGTCCCATTGGATTTGAGTTGATGCTCGAGAAGTGAAAAACTGCAAGTTAGTACACTTCCCACAATAAAAATTTTCAAAAGTAGTGAAACTTTGGGTAATTCTTCTTCGTAATATGACCGCAAGTCAGTTAATCAACTAAGGTATATTTTTTTTGACGCGTCTTGACAAAGAAAGAATTATAGGCTATATTTTAGTCAATTAAATAACCGGTAGTCAATATGTTAATTGGAGTCAATATGGGCATTACTGAAAGAAAAGAGAGAGAGAAAGAACAGCGTCGTGAAGAGATTATTGCAGCCGCACAAAAGGTTTTTTTCGAGAAGGGCTTGCAACTTGCAACAATGGATGAAATTGCAGAAGCGGCGGAATTAAGCAAAGGGACCTTGTATCTCTATTACAAAAGCAAGGAAGACCTTTATCTCTCGGTCATCATGCGGGGAGCCGAAATAATGTACGAGTTTTTTGAGAAAGCCACTGCGACAAATGAACCGGTACTGAAACTCATTTCCAATTTGGGCGACTCGTATTTCGAGTTCTTCCAAAAGAACCGCCAGTATTTTAGAATGCTTTACTTCCGGGACAACCCGCAGCTTCATAAGCAAGTATCGCAGGAAGTTCTTCAGGTCTGCCTTGAACAGGATCGCCGCATTTGGAAACTTGTGATTGATCTGATTCAGCGCGCGATTGATGAAGGCTATCTTCAAAAAAATATCAAGCCGGTACAAGCCGCCGTTATTTTATGGTCGAGCTCAACCGCGTTAATGCAGCAAATAGATCGCAATGATAATTACTGGCAGGAGCAAATGGGTGTGAACCTGGAAGAAACGCTTCGCCTTTCTAATTCGCTTCTTCTTGAAGCAATGATGACCGACAAAGGAAAACTGGAATACCACTCAATTGTCATCTGAGCAGCTGATGCTGCGCAAAAAACGTCATTCCCAAACATTTTTTATCGGGAATCTATTGGCAGAAATTCCGTCGAAAAATGGATTCCCGCTTTCGCGGGAATGACAATTTCGTAGTTAAAATTTTTTTTTGAGAAAAATTTTTTATGAGAACATATATTGCACTGTTGCTTTTTGGAATTTCTTCTTCTGGCTATGCGCAGGCAAAAGATTCCGGAGAATTACTCACAATGGACAAAGCCGTAGATATTGCGCTTCAATATAATCATTCCTTGCGCGGCGCGTTTCAGGATTTGGAATCGGCAAAATGGGGAAAGTTGAATGCTGTAACAAATTTTTTCCCGAAGGTTGGCGTCTCGTCAAGCGTAACGCAAATTGACGCGGAGACCGAAGCGCGGGCGAACGCCGCAGTTGTTTTTATCGAAGCGGCGGCGAGTCAGTTTGGGATCCCGCCGCAGTATTTGGCAAACATCAAGCCGTTTGCGTACCACAACACATACGCGACAAACGTCACGGTGGTTCAACCGATTTATAACGGAGGAGCAGAGCTTGTCGGTTACAAAGCCGCCGATGTGACAGAAGAAAAAACAGAATACTCGCTTGAGGATACGCGGCAGGATGTCATCGCGCGTGTAAAGATTGTGTATTTCACAGTGCTCAAAGCGCAGGAGCTTGTCGCTCTGGCAAAAGAATCGGCAGAACGCACACAGCGTTACCTCGAAACGACGAGGCGCCGCGCCGCTCTCGGCTCACGCACGGAAACAGATGTGCTTCGCTGGCAGGTTCAGCTTGCATCGGATGAAGGCAATATTATTTCCGCAGAAAACTTTCTTGCAATGGCAAAACTACAGTTGAACGATGCAATGGGCATTGACCCGCATACAGAATTTATTTTTCAGACCATTGCAGCACCGGACTCTGCTGCGGGAAAAACATCTTCTTCATCGCTTGCAGCGCATGCATTGTTTCAACAAGAACCAGTGCCAGACCGAATTACGTTTGACCAGCTTTCAGTTACGCCGTCATTCAAAATGATGGATGCAAATCTGCGTCTGGCGTCGGTGAACATTGATAAATCGTGGATCAATTTCCAGCCGCGCGTGAATCTTGCATTTCAATACGGCTGGGAGCAAAACAATACGCTGGCGTTGGATGGCATTCGGCCATGGGCGTTGTCGTTTTCCGTCAGCCTTCCCGTTTTTAACAGCTTTGGCGATTACACCAGTCTTGAAAAAGCCAAAGCCGATTATGAAAAGACACAGGAACAAATTGCAAGTTTCAAAAGCAGCATGCTCTTGCAAGCGACTAATGCGCAGTTGACACTCCATGCCTCAGAGCAGCGCATTGAGACAGCGCGCAAGGGATTGCAGGAAGCCGAGGATGTGCTTCATGCAGTTACGCGCCGCTACGAAACAGGCGGTGCATCGAACATTGATGTGATTGATGTTCAAACCGCATACACATCAGCAAAAACAAATTACATCACAGCATTGTACGATTACTACATCGCCGATGTTCAGCTCGCCCGCGCTCTCGGGCGCATTTCACAATAAGTCGCTGCACATCTGAATTAATCTCAAAGGAATATTCCATGAAAAAGAAAATTATTATCGCCGCCATAGCATTGTGTGCAGTTGTCGCTCTTCTTCTCATCACAGGCACAGATACGAATCGCAGCCAAGTAAATGCGGCAAGCGCCGCATCAACGCCGGTCGCCGTCGAAGTGCGTCCGGCAGTAACTGCAACTGTTACAGAAATTATTTCTTCGGTGGGAACAATTTCTGCGATGAAGGATGTCATGGTCAGTTCCGAAACACAAGGACGTGTGACGAAAGTGTTTGTGAAAACCGGCGACCACGTGAAAACCGGACAGGTTCTTGTCCAGGTTGATGATGAACTGAAAAAAATCGCCGTTGAGCAGGCAGAAGCACAGCTTCTCACCGCTGAAACGAATTACAATAAAGCGCAGAAAGATTTCGAACGCGCGGAGAAATTATTCAAGACCGGCGATGTTGCAGACGTGGAAGTTGAAGGCAACCGCTTAGCCGCCCGTTCCGCCGAAGCACAGTATAAATCGGCTCAGGTCGCTTTGAAATATGCCCAGCGGCAATTCAATGATACAAAAATAAAGTCGCCAATCAACGGTTATGTTGCGTCGAAGAAAATCGAAGTCGGCGAAATTGTTACTCTGGGACGTGAAATTGCAAACATTGTTGACATCAGCAATCTGAAGGTGAAGCTGAGCATTCCCGAAGAAGATATTGTGAAAATTCAGCTAAAGCAGCCCGCCGTGCTTCGCGTTGATGCTGCGCCCGGATATGAATTTAACGGTGTTGTCTATTCTGTTGGTGAAAAAAGTGAATCACCGACGGGACATTCTTATCCCGTTGAAGTCATTGTCGAAAATAAAAATACAAGCGTCTTGAAAGTCGGTATGTTTGCACGCGTAGATATTCACACGAAACATATTGCCGATGCGATTACAATTTCCAAAGAATCTCTTGTAAGCGATGAAGCAAACCCGCAGATATTTGTTGTGGAAAATAATATCGCGCGGCTTCGAACCGTAAAGCTGGGCATTCGCTCCGGCAGTGTCTATCAAGTGGTGGATGGCGTGAAGAAAGGCGAGCTTGTGGTTTCGTTCGGACAAAAAGAATTGAAAGACGGAACAGCGGTTCAATACAAATAACGTTGAGTCGCAAAGACGTTTTTTCCCGAAATAATTCTTTGCGCCATTGCGTCTTAGCGGTGAAAAAACAATTCCAAGGATTTAAAATACTTTCCACAGGTTATCACAAATGAAACTTACTGAATTAGCAATAAAGCGCCCCGCGTTTATGACGATGATCTTTGTGGCGCTCGCAGTGCTCGGTATCTTCGGCTATTCACGCATGGGCGTTGACCTTCTTCCGAAAATGGATTGGCCGATCGTCTCCGTTGTGACGGTGTACCCCGGTGCCGGTCCGAAAGAAGTCGAGTCGCTTGTTTCGGAACCGCTTGAAGAAGCAATCAGTGGCGTTGAAAAACTGGATAATGTCCGTTCATATTCGTATGAAGGCGTTTCGGTCATCATCGCGCAGTTTTCATTTTCTGCAGACGTGGATCAGATGACGAATGAAGTGCAGCGGCATGTTGAACAGATTCGTGCCACGCTGCCGAAAGAAATCGACCCGCCGAAGATTTCAAAATCGGATATGAATGCGTTTCCGATTCTCCGTGTTTCGCTTACCGGAGATATGAAGGGCCGCGAGCTCTATCAATTCACCAAAGATAGAGTGAAGCCTGCGCTGGAACAGGTAGAGGGCGTTTCAGCCGTAACAATTGTTGGCGGGCAGGAACGAGAAATTCGCGTCGAAGTTGATAACGATAAATTGCGGTCGTACGGAATTTCTATTCTTCAGGTCTCGCAGGCGCTGCAAAGAGAAAATCTTGACTTCCCCACAGGCAAAATTGACGAATCGTTGAACCAGTATATCGTTCGCCTCGCCGGAAAATTTCAGAGCGTTGACGACGTTAAAAATGTTGCGGTTGCTTCAACGCCTGCCGGCACCGTGTATATACGCGACATCGCCGATGTGAAGGATACATACAAAGAAAATTTTACGCTCAGCAGGCTCAATGGTGTAAATTCAATTGCACTTGCAATTCAGAAACAATCGGATGCTAATTCGGTTAAGACAAGCGAACGCATCCGTGAAGAAATGAGTAAACTTGAGCACGACTACCAAAACCGGATTAAATTCACAGTGGCGCAAGACATCACGGAATTTACCCGCCACTCTCTTACAGATGTTCGGCGCGATTTGCTGCTTGCAATCCTGATGGTTGCCGCGGTGCTGTTTCTTTTTCTCCACAGCTTGCGCAATTCGCTTATTGTTTTGTTATCAATTCCAACATCTTTGATCTCGACATTCTTTTTTATGTATTTGTTCAACTTCACGCTGAACCTTGTCTCGCTCATGGCACTGGCGCTTGTGATAGGAATTCTTGTTGACGATTCGATTGTCGTGCTGGAAAATATTCACCGCCATCAGGAAAACGGCGAAAATCCGACCGATGCAGCAGTCCATGGCCGCAGTGAAATCGGATTTGCCGCCATCGCTATCACTTTAGTAGATGTTGTCGTCTTTCTTCCTATTTCACTTGTCGGCGGTATGGTGGGAAAAATTTTCAGTGAGTTCGGCATCACCATCGTGATCTCGACATTGCTCTCGCTGCTTGTTTCTTTCACGTTGACTCCGATGCTCGCATCGAAATGGATGCGCATTGTCGAACATGCCCGCAATTCATGGACAGGCAGAATTGTTTACGGTTTCGAAGCATGGCAGAATAAACTTGGCGTGCAATACCGTCACGCGCTTTCGTGGGCGCTCAATCATCGCAAAACAATTCTTGCGATCAGCGGAGGTTTGCTGATTGCAAGTATTGCGCTTATACCTCTTGGTTTCATTGGCAGCGAATTTATGACAGATGTTGACCGCGGCGAATTTGCGGTGAATCTCGATATGCCGCTCGGCACGACTATGCAAAAAACGGATGAAGCAGTGCGCAAAGTTGAGAGCATCATTGCGGCGATACCGGAGGTGAAAGAATATCTTTCGACAATCGGCAAACAACAAAGCCAGTGGAAAAATGCCGACCAATCGAATCTTGCTCAAGTGCAGCTGAAACTCGTTGATAAGAAGCTTAGAAAACGCTCAACGAAAGACATCATGCTGCAGATCAAAAATGAAGCTGCGGCGATTCCCGGTTTGAAAACAAGTTTCAACAGCATCAGCATGTGGGGCTCGGCAAACGTTGCACCCGTTCAAATTGAAATCAAAGGAAGCGACCTTCCTCAAGTCGTTGCGTTCTCACAAAAAGTTGCCGATGTCGTTGCCAAGACCAAAGGCGTTGCCGATGTGACAAGCTCGTGGGAAGAAGGGAAACCGGAAGTGAAAATTGAAGTTGACCGCGAAAAGGCTGCAAAGATGGGATTGTCGCTCGCCGAGGTCGGCATGACAGTACGCACCGCGCTTGAAGGCGATGTTGCGACAAAGTTCAAAGAAGGAGATACGGAATACGACATGCGCGTCGTGCTTAATAAGCTTGACCGTAATAATGCGGAAGATGTTAAAAAAATTACGCTCATCAATCATTACGGGCAGCCGGTGCAGCTTGATCAGGTTGCTAATATTTATTATGGAAAAGGTCCGTCGGAAATTCAGCGTAAAGACCGCGAGCGGCTTATTACTGTTGCCGCAAATCTTTCCGGCTCAGTGCCGCTCGGACAAGTTACGGCGTCAGCGGAAAAGAGCATCAATCAACTCGGCGTGCCTTCAGGAGTCACGGTGTTTTACGGCGGCGATGCCGAAAACATGCGCGATATGTTTTCCGATATGTTGATTGCGTTAAGCCTTGCCATTCTTTTTGTGTATATGATCATGGTTAGCTTATTCGAATCGTACATTCATCCATTTGTGATTATGTTCTCGCTGCCGGTCGCATTGGTCGGCGCGCTGACTGGTCTTGCACTCTCACATTCGACGCTCAGCATGTTCAGCATGATCGGCATTATCATGCTGATGGGGCTTGTTACAAAAAATGCTATTCTTCTTGTTGACTTCACCAACACGCTTCGCGCGCGCGGACTGGCGATGCGTGACGCGTTGCTGCAAGCAGGCGAAACGCGGCTTCGTCCAATTGTAATGACAACCTCAACGATGATTTTCGGCATGATGCCGCTTGCACTTGCTCTCGGCGCTGGTTCGGAGTTTCGTCAAAGCATGGCGATAGTTGTTATCGGCGGATTAACAAGTTCCACATTGCTGACGCTTGTGCTTGTGCCGGTGATGTACACGTATGTTGATGCGCTGCGGGAAAAGATACCGGCGTTGTTCAAACGCGTGGCGTGGGCGGCGAGAATGCCGTTCAAAGATCGTCCGGCATCGGTGCGGGAAGTACCGGCGAAGTAAAAAGTTAAAAATAAAGCTGACTGTTTTTATTTCCCGTCAATCACTTCCCGGATGCGCTTCACGATTGCTTCCGGTTCGTACGGCTTCTGCACAAAATCTTTCGCTCCATCTTTGATGATCTCTGCTTTCAATGCCGGATCGAGATACCCGCTTGCGAAAATGATGCTCACGTCCGGTTTAACCTGCCGCATCATTTGAAAAGCATCCCAGCCGCCGATCTTCGGCAATCCCATATCGCACAGGACAAGTGCAATTTCGTTTTTGCGCGCTCTGAAAGTCTCGACCGCTTCAGTGCCATCACCGGCTTCAATGACACGGTACCCTTTTTCTTCGAGAGAACTCTTTACCAGTTCGCGGAGAATTTCTTCATCTTCAACAAGCAAAATAAGTTCGTTGCCGGTTTTTGTTTGTTCTTCTTCTTGCATCGTTATCGCACCTTCTTCTTTGAATCCGGGAGGAATTGGGAAATAGAGACGGAAAGTTGTGCCATGCCTGATTTCACTTTCCACATCAATAAATCCGCGGTGGCTTTTCACTACGCCGAATACGACCGCAAGCCCCAAGCCGGTGCCGCCGTCGGCAACACTGGTGCATGCGTACGGAATGTTGTCCGCTTCCGGAAATTTCTTTTCACAACCGTGGAATCTACTGCATACGTGCGGACGCAAAGAAAATTCCCCGCACGTAAAACCGGCAATTGTTTCTCGCCATAGGCAGCGCTCTTCTGAAATAGACGATGATTGTATGAAGTACTGTGAATATACATTCAGGCGTATTGAGAAGCAACGATATGTAAATCCGATAAGGGAACGACAAGCTACGGTATTAACCCCCAATCTTAGCCGGAAAGTTCTGTCTGTGACGGCGGATGTTGCGAAATGAAAAAAGGTTCTTGATATTTGTATAGCCATGCTTTGTAGTTTTCATTTTTGAAGGGAGAAAATAATCTGAATCAGGAAGGATTTTTGTTGCGATCCAATTATGACGCTTGCTGACTGCGAAAACTCGAAGTATTCCAGAAGATTCTGATACAAAAGAATCGCCGAAAAAATGCCGCCACTGCCCGACATACAACACGAACAAGGACTTCTGATCTTCCTGCTGGAAGATATTGTGAATGATGCGTTGCTGATTCAGCAAGAATTGCAGGGGGCAGGACTTGTGTTCACCATGATACGCGTGGATACGAGAAAGGAATTTGAGCGGCAGCTCGAACGCGCAGTACCGGATATTATTCTTGCCGACTACATTATGCCTCAGTTTACTGCGTTGGATGCGCTCGCTATTGTGAAAAAGCGCACGCCGGATATTCCTTTTTTGCTTGTCACCGGCACGCAGTCGGAAGAAGTTGCAGTGGAATGTATGAAGCTCGGCGTTGACGACTACATTTTGAAATCGAGCTTGCGCCGTCTTCCATCGGCAGTACGCAATGCTATAGAAAAGAAAAAGGCAAAGCACGCATTAGGGAAAGCAGAAACGCAATACAGAACCATTGTAGAACAGGCAGGAGACGGAATTTTTATTTCCGATGCGGATGGAAATTTATCAGAAGTGAATACGAAAGCCTGTACAATGCTCGGCTATTCGCGTGATGAAATGCTTCACATGAACATGCGTGAGCTTTTTTCGCCGGATGTCCTGGCCAGTGACCCGCCTCGTTTAGATTTGTTACTGCAAGGAAAAACTATTCTGCGCGACCGACATCTTCGCCGAAAGGATGGTTCGGAAATTGACACGGAGATTAATGTTCGTGTTGTTCAGGACGGACGGATACTTGCAATTGTGCGCGACGTTACGGACCGCAAAAACATAGAAAAGGAAATCCGCCTTCTTGCCCACACATTGAAAAGCGTCAGCGAATGCGTCAGCATCACCGATCTCAACAACAACATTATTTTTGTCAACGATGCATTTTTGAAAACGTACGGCTATTCCGAAACGGAGCTTCTCAACCAGCCGATTTCAATGCTTCGTTCGCCGCAAAGTCCGCCGGAATTGACGGGGAAAATTCTTAGCGCAACGCTGCGTGGCGGCTGGCGCGGCGAGATCATCAACCGCAAAAAAGACGGCACGGATTTTCCGGTGTTTATTTCTACTTCTGTTGTGCGCGACGAACAAGGCAAGCCCATTGCGCTTGTCGGCTCTGCAATTGATGTCACCGAACGCCGCGAGGCAGAACAGCTTCTTCGCAAAAATGAAGAGCGCTTCCGTTCGCTCGTTCAAAATTCATCGGATATTATTACAATTCTCGATGCAAGGGGAAAGATTTTGTACGAAAGCGAATCGCTTCTGCGTGTGCTTGGCTATGAACAAGACGAATTGGTAGGACACAGCGCATTCGAGCTTATTCATTCTGATGATGTCGAGCATGTGACAGAATTATTTTTGCGGAGCGTCGCTCAATCCGGCGCAGCACTTTCAGTGGAGTACCGATTCCCTCACAAGGACGGAACCTGGCGCATCATGCAGTCGGTGGTGACGAATCAGCTGCAGAATTCTTCCATTAGCGGGATTGTTGTCAACACGCGCGACATTACCGAACAACGCCAGCTTGGAAACAGGCTTCGTCAGTCACAGAAAATGGAAAGCATCGGAACGCTTGCCGGCGGCATCGCACATGATTTCAACAACATTCTCGGCATCATTCTCGGCTACATTTCTATTATTAATCAGCAACGCACCAATCCAGAGGAATTTTCGAAAGGCATTGAGATCATCACGAATGCGGTGAATCGCGGCGCAGGCTTGGTTAAGCAGATGCTTACGTTTGCCCGCAAAGCTGATGTTTCTGTGAGGCCGGTGAATGTCAACGGCGTGGTGAGCGAACTTCTGCAGCTTTTGAAAGAAACGCTGCCGAAGACGATCACATTCACTTTGGAGCTGGAAAGCGATCTGCCGTTTGTTGATGCCGACAGCAATCAATTGCATCAGGCTTTGCTCAATCTGTGCGTGAATGCACGCGACGCGATGCCGAAAGGCGGAACGCTGCGCATTGCAACATCGCTTGCACGAAAACAATTGTTGGAAACCAAATTTCCCGACGTGCGGGCAGAGCAATATGTCCGCATCAGTGTTGGAGACACGGGCAGCGGCATGGATGCGGAAACCCGCAGCAGAATTTTCGAGCCGTTTTTCACAACGAAAGAATTGGGGAAAGGAACCGGGTTAGGGCTTTCTGTTGTCTATGGAATAGTGACGAGCCATTCCGGGTTCATTGATGTAGAAAGCGAGCCCGGACTTGGGACAACATTTCTTTTGTATCTGCCCGTCTCCGCGGCTGCCTCGGAAACTTCATCGCTCCTTGTCGGGACCGAAACACATATTGCCGGCGGAAAGGAAACAATTCTTGTTGTTGAAGATGAAGAGATGCTGATGGAATTGCTGACAACAATTTTATCAGAACGAGGGTACCGTGTCTTGTCGGCAACAAATGGCGTGGAAGCGGTTGACATTGTGAAGGAACGCGGCGGTGAGATTGATCTCGTACTTTCCGACATGGGATTACCAAGACTTGGCGGATGGGAAGCATATAACTTGATGAAGGAATCGTTTCCGGCTATTAGAATAGTTTTTGCCAGCGGATTTCTTGAGTCGAAAATTCGCAGTGAAATTTTTAACGGCGGTGCTGCCGGATTCATTCAAAAGCCGTATGTACCGGCCGAGGTATTAAAAAAAATCCGGGCAGTGCTTGATGCTTCGAAAAAAAGCGGCGTTCATGATTGAACAACTAAGCAAAGACTTTTTTATATTGAGTGGCGCAGGAAAACCTTACGCGACTTCTTTTTTCTTCTATAAGCGCAGGCACGGTGAATTATGGACATAAAAACACAATTGACGGCAGTTCGTAAATCGCTGCAGCGGTACCCGATGGTTGTTGCCGGTGTACTGATTTACGGATATTATCTGACCACCACGCTGCATTTTTTCCGTCAACCGTATTCCGAATCTCATTCGGTGCTCGATTTTGTTCTTCAGTACAGCTCGCTTCTCTGGATGTGGATTGCGGCGTATATTTATCTGAAGCTTTATCAGGCGAAAGAGCAGTATCAGATGGAGGAGCAGCACCGCCGCGCAATGCAAAATCAGTTGGAGCGATCATCGGCTGCAGCGAAAGTGCTGAAAGATGTGGTCGCGCAATTACAGGATACCATCAACAATCCGCTTGCGGTCATCGGCATGATGACGGAAGATATTCGGAAAAAATTTATGGGCGATCAGGAAATTCTCCGCCGCCTTGATCAGATTGATGCCTCAATGCAGCGCATTCATAATGCGATCAAAGATGTTTCGGCATATCAATCATCGCAGCTTCTCGAATCAGTTCAGGCAAACCTTACGGCAGAAATGGGAGACATGGAAGGCGAGAATACATCACATCATTGATCTAACCTTGCTTCGCAGAGAATTTTTACGGTGATCCTGCAATCATACCGATAATTGTACCCCGACTGCGCCAAAGATCATAATTGGCGCCCATGTTTTTGTGATGATGGCATCGGGCACGCTCAGAAGCATTCCAAGCATTATCATAGAGGACATAGCAGCACAAGCAATATAATTAATGTACCGGGGTCATGTGGCTGGCGGGGCGAATCTCGTTCATCTGCCTCATCCAGATTCCAAGTCCAACAAGTTCACCGAGTGTAAATGACCATGGCATAAAGATGAGCCATAAAGGCGCCTGATCAAATTCTGTTGTTTTTTCGAGAACGATGGTAAGCAGCAACATGACGGCGAATACGATTGCGCCGCCGCCGATAACATAGGCGAAAAACCGTGGTGCGAGCGCACCGAACGGTTCGCTGCGTTTGCGTTGGTAGTAAAACAGGGCAAGAATTGCTACGGCAAGAACAAGAATGGCGGGCGCAACAAGCAGGAAAGCTCCGAAAATCATCATCGTGTGTTCCTTTCAGTTAGTAACCAAAGAGTTTTTGCAAACATTGCACTGGAAAACCACAGAATTTTAAAATGCTATTGTATATTAGCATTGCAAATTTATGAAGAATACTTATCTTAGTATCAAAGGTAAGGATGAAAAATATGATTACTGCCGATATCAAGAAAAAGAAAAGAAAATCGCCGAGAGGCGAAAAGACAACCGATCTCATATTCACTTCCTATGTAGGCGAAAACAGCGAAGTTTTTCCTCAAATAATTGAATTACACGTACCGTTAGGTTCGAAAGTAGCCGATGTAACCTATGGAAAGGGCGTTTTCTGGAAAAAAATTCCTTCTACTAATTATATTCTTTTTGCTTCAGATGTGAAAACAGGAACAGATTGCAGGAGGCTTCCTTATCGAAACGCTGAAATGGATTGCGTTGTGCTAGATCCGCCCTATATGGAAGGACTTTTCCGCGAGGATGATAGTTTTGCGGGCAAAGGAACACATGAATCGTTTCAGGACCATTATTCAAATGGTGAAAGGCCAAAGGACCTAAGTAAGAAATGGCATGATGCCGTTCTTGAATTTTATGTTCAAGCCGCATTGGAAGCCAAGCGAGTTTTACGGAAAAATGGGATTTTGATTGTAAAGTGTCAAGATGAAGTTTGTGCGGGTGTACAAAGATTAACCCACATTGAAATTATTCTAAATTTATTCTTTTTAGATTTCTACGCCAAAGACCTTTTTGTTATTACACGAACCAATAAAGCAGGTGTTAGCAGAATGATAAAGCAACTTCATGCGCGAAAGAACCATTCATATTTTTTAATTTTTGAGAAAGAGCCAACAGAATCCAAACGTAAATCGATCGGAATCATGCCTCATCTATTAAACGATCAAGCAATACAAATGGATCTTTTTCAAATGGTGGCTTCAGTGGCCAAGTAATCTGCATTGACGACGCCAGCAGCTCGCCCTGCTGTTGTGGCGTATATTTTTGGTATTTACTTCGCGGTAGATCGCGGTTGAGTGCAAAAGCAAATTTCCATTTTTCCTGCAGCGAGAATAAATTTACGGCAACAATGTCAAACTCACCAACAATAAGGCATGTTGTCTTTACTTCACTGCCATCCGAGAACCTAACAATACGGCTGTCACTTGCATCGCATTGGAATGTCGCTGCAAACCCCGTTGAGGTTTTCTTGATGAGATTTGTTTGAAGTGATTTGCATTCGACTCTGAATGTTTTCCCTTTATAATTGAAGCGGATGTCCCCCTTACTTTTTCTATCATGATCGTCGTCTTTCACGAGAGCGGTTATTCTTTTGTTTTCGAAATACATTTTTTTCAGCTTGTACTCGGCGACATACCCGAGCATTAAACCGCGCATACTTGGGTTTGCATCAACGATCGTGGTCAATTCCTTAACAGTAAGACCCCAACGATATAGAATATTCTCACGTTTAAGTTTTACTAGATTTTTCTTCATTGCTTCTCAACCTACTCACTTCTTTATCAAAAAGCAAACCACGCCCGGTGAAATTATCCGACATTCCCGTAAAGGTGCTTGTTTGAGAAGTGCGGAAAATTTTTATATTTAAGGTAGACATAACGATGAACTACTAACATATATTATTGAGCGTACCATGTTGAAGAAAATTATTGCCGGAAAGGTATTCGTGCTGGGAAATGATATTGATACTGACCAAATTATTCCCGCAGCACATCTTGTTTATAAGCTCGACGATCCGGAGGAAAAGAAAAATTACGGCCGCTATGCACTTTCCGGCGTGCCGATAGAGGCTTCGGGATTGCCGGCGGGAAATATCCCGTTTATTAATGAAGGCAAGTGGCAATCCGAATACAAAATCATTATAGGCGGAAAGAATTTCGGCTGCGGTTCATCGCGCGAACATGCACCGGTAGCACTGAACATTGCCGGCATTGAAGCGGTAGTTGCGGAATCGTACGCGCGCATTTTCTATCGCAATGCTATTGACGGCGGATTCGTTGCACCGTTTGAAACCGCACAGCATTTGTATAAAGAGATCAAAACCGGCGACACGCTTGAGCTGGATACTGCAAAAGGAATTTTGAAGAACGTTACCCGTCAGATCACATACCAATTGAAGCCGCTCGGCGACGTTGAAAACATACTTCGTGCCGGCGGAATTTTTGCTTACGCCCGCGCATCGGGAATGCTGCCGACCGCTTAGCGCTTTTGCACGGCAAGCACTTCTATATAAATTTAACGTGAACGATTTTTTATTTAAGGAAGCCGTACCGGCGATTGAAGAGTATTGGGAATTGTTCCAAACGACCGGCTGGAACGACGAATATAATTTTACACGGCGGGAAGTGGAATCGGCACTGAAACACAGTTGGTATTCGGTTTCCGTGTATCAATCAAAAAAATTAGTCGGCTTCGGGCGAATTATTGCAGACGGCATTCACCACGCCCTCATTGTGGATTTAATTATCCATCCTCGTTTCCAAGGGCAAGGTTTGGGAGCCAGGCTTCTTCATCAATTGGTTCTGAAGTGTAAAGAGAGTAAAATCCGAGATGTCCAATTGTTTGCAGCAGAAAACAAATTTTCATTCTACGAAAAAGCAGGATTTGTGAAAAGACCGGTCAACGCACCGGGAATGCAGTTGAAATACTGACAATCTATTCGGAAACCTTGCGAAAGCAAAATTTATGCTGAATAAAACTATTGCCGTTATCGGCGCGGGAAATATGGGTGCCGCACTCATTCGCGGTATCCTGAATGCTAATCTCACTCCAGCGAAGAAAATTTATGGCAGCGGCACGCGCATGGAGAAGCTGGAAATTCTACAGAAAGAATTCGGTGTGAATATTACCACCGATAATAAAGAAGCGGCGCGCCACGCCGACATCGTCATTCTCTGCGTTAAAGCCTATGTCATCCGTAAAGTGCTGGAAGAAATGCACGACGTGCTTCACAAAGACCAATTTGTGATTTCCATTGCCGCCGGCGTCACAACCGATGCAATGGAAAAAATTATCGGAAAAAATATTCCGGTTGTACGCTGTATGCCGAACATTGCGTCAACAGTCGGACTTGGTGCAACGGCAATTTCGTTTGGCAAACATGTTCACGTGCAGCAGCACGACATCGCAATAAAAATTTTTGAAGCAGTCGGCGAAGTTGTCATTGTCGGCGAACAGCATCTCGACGCCGTTACAGGATTGAGTGGAAGCGGGCCTGCGTACATTTATATGGTCATCGAATCGCTCATTGATGGTGGCGTAAAGATGGGATTGCCGCGCGATATTTCTACGAAGCTTGCTATTCAGACCGTACTCGGCTCCGCAAAGTTAGTGAAAGAATCGAACGTGCATCCTGCAATTTTGCGCGATCAAGTAACAACGCCGGGCGGAACAACAATCAATGCAATTCACGAACTTGAATCACACGGCTTGCGCTCGATGCTGATTGATGCGGTGGCAACAGCGACAATCCGGTCGAGAGAACTCTCAGAATTAATCAATAAATGAACAAAACTATCACAGTTATTCCCGGTGACGGTATCGGGCAGGAAGTTGTTGCCGGAGCAGTCAACGTTCTTGAAATTGTCGAAAAAAAATTTCATCATCAGTTTCATTTCACGAACGCTCTTGCCGGCGGCTCAGCGCTTGATGCTGTCGGTGTTCCTCTTCCCGAAGAAACGCTGAAGAGCTGTCGTGCGAGTGATGCCGTTTTGCTCGGCGCAGTCGGCGGGCCGAAGTGGGACAACAATCCGCCGCATTTGAAACCGGAACAGGCGCTCCTCGGTCTCCGTAAAAATCTCGGTTTGTATGCAAATATTCGCCCGGCAAAAATTTATTCCGCATTGATCAACGCTTCTACGCTGAAACGGGAAATTATTGAAGGCGCCGATATTGTTGTGGTACGTGAGTTGACCGGCGGAATTTATTTTGGAACTCCGCGCGGCATCGGAACAAAAAACGGGGAACAGAGCGCGACAAACACGCTTACCTATTCCGAATCTGAAGTGCGCCGCATAGCAAAATCGGCGTTTGATATTGCGCGGAAACGCAGGAAGAAAGTTTGCTCAGTTGACAAAGCGAACATTCTTGAAACGTCTCAGCTTTGGCGCAAAACAATTGTTGATGCGGCTAAAGAATATCCGGATATTTCGCTTTCGCACATGTACGTTGACAATTGTGCAATGCAATTGATTCGCAACCCGCGCCAGTTCGATGTCATTGTCACGGAAAACATGTTCGGCGACATTCTAAGCGATGAAGCGGCAATGCTCACCGGTTCGATCGGCATGCTGGCGTCGGCAAGCCTCGGCGGAACAGTCGCATTATATGAACCCGTGCATGGCAGCGCGCCCGACATTGCAGGACAGAACAAAGCGAATCCGATCGCGACAATTGCCTCCGTCGCGATGATGCTGCGGTTTTCATTTGACTTGCAGCATGAAGCCGATGCGATTGAAGCGGCGATTGAAAAAGTGCTTGATAATGGTTTCCGAACTTCCGATATTGCTACAGAAGGAAACGCACTTGTCGGCACAAAGGAAATGACAGAAAAAATTTGCGCCGCGATTCTTTCATAACCGATTACAAACAATGAAGACTATAGCAACAACGACTACGCTAACGCCGCGCTGCACAATTCGAGCGCTCTCGTGCGGGTCATAGTTGTTTAGGACATTAGTTCACGAAGCCTCGAAGGAAACTCTCGAGGCTTTTTTATTGCCTGCCCGAAGGCAGGTGCAAAAAGGAATTCACAAGATGATTACGATGAAATTCGGTGGAACCTCCGTCGGCGACCTTCAACGGCTGCAGGATGTCGCGTCAATTGTTCAAAGCTATGTACCGGAGCGCCCGGTCGTTGTCGCATCGGCAATGAGCGGCGTGACAAATCTTCTTCTTGAAACTGCAACGCACGCTCTCCATCGCGATGCGGAAGCGGTGAAAAAAAATATTGAGTCGCTGAAAGAAAAGCATCTCAATGTTGCCAATACACTTCTCAAAGATGCCGCACGCCACAGAGAATTGATCAATAATCAGACAACGCTGATTGAAGAGTTGGCAAATTTATACCGCGGCGTCAGCCTGCTGAAAGAACTCAGCTCGCGTTCGCTCGATGCAATTGCATCGTACGGAGAGATTTTATCGTGTCTGCAGCTTGCGGCGCTCTTGAAAGACTATAACGTGCCCGTTGAATTTGTTGATGCGCGGACGCTCATCCGCACCGATCATCATTTTGGCGAAGCATCGGTGGATTTTGATGTCACAAATCGAAACATTCAAACACTTCTCTTGCCAAAAGTCGAACAGGGCATTGTTCCTGTGATTACCGGCTTTATTGCAACCACGGACGACTGCATCACCACGACGCTGGGCCGCAGCGGTTCCGATTACACCGGCTCAATCGTTGGTGCCGCACTCGATGCTGATGAAATTTGGATTTGGACGGATGTTGATGGCGTGATGACCGCCGATCCGCGGTACGTGAATGGAGCAAAAGTGCTTCCGGAAATTTCTTACCGGGAAGCGGCAGAAATGTCGTACTTCGGCGCGAAGGTCATTCACCCAAAGACGATGATGCCGGCAATCGAAAAGAATATTCCGATTCGCATCAAAAATACATTTAATCCGTCCTACGCCGGAACATTGATTTCGAAAAAAAGCGGCAGCTCCGGTTCTGTTGTCAAGAACATTACCTCCATTGATCATCTCAGCATTGTTTCAATTGAAGGGAACGGCATGATGGGCGTGCCCGGCGTTTCTGCGCGAATCTTTTCGTCGCTTGCGCGCGTTGGCGTGAATGTGATGATGATTTCGCAAGCATCGTCCGAGCACAATGTGTGTTTCGTCGTGCCACAAAAAGATTGTGAAAGAGCGCTCGCCGAACTGCGAAAAGAATTCGACATCGATCTTGCAAGAAAAATGATTGACGACATTACCGTGGAAGATCAGGTTTCTATTGTTGCTATTGTCGGTGAAGGAATGAAGGGAACACGCGGCATCGCGGGCAAAACGTTTACCGCTGTTGCAAATGCCGATGTCAATCTTGTCGCAATCGCTCAGGGTTCATCGGAATTGAATATTTCATTTGTGGTGAAGCAGGCGGAAGTGAGGAAAGCTGTGCAGGCAATTCACGACGTCTTTCATCTGAATTGAATTTTAAGGAAATGAGAAAAATGGCGCCAGTGTTATCATTGTTGAAATGCGTCGCGTGCGGAAAAGAATTTCCGTTGTCGGATATTCGATTTACCTGCACGTGCGGAAATCTTCTCGATGTTGCTCACGACCTAGAAAAGCTTAAAAAAAGCTTTTCGCTCTCGCGGAAATTTTTTGAAGAACGGCAATTAACATTGAGCAATCAGCCGAGCGGCGGAGTGTGGAAATTCAAGGAGCTTGTGCTGCCTGCCGTTTCTGATGAGAAAATTATTTCTAAACAGGAAGGAAATACGCGCCTCTACCGCAATCGAAAACTTTCACAATGGCTGTCAGTGAGAAATCTTTTCTTAAAGCACGAAGGTGAAAATCCGACGGGATCGTTCAAAGATCGCGGTATGACGGTTGCGGTAACTCAGGCAAAAGAGTTGAACGTGAACGCAGTCACGTGCGCATCCACCGGCAATACATCGGCGTCGCTTGCGGCGTATGCGTCCGAAGCGGGCATCACCGGTATCGTGCTGATTCCCAAGGGCAATGTTGCGATCGGGAAAATTTCACAGGCGCTGGCGTACGGCGCGAAGACGCTCGTCGTGAACGGCGACTTCGATACATGTATGACATTGATTCAAGATGCTCAGGAAAAACTGAGCGCCTATCCGCTTAACTCGATCAACCCGTTTCGACTTGAAGGACAGAAGACAATTATCTGGGAAACGTTGATGCAGCTCGGCTGGAAGATGCCGGATTGGTTCATTTTTCCCGGTGGAAATCTCGGCAACACAAGTGCGTTCGGGAAAGCGCTGCGCGAATTTCATCAACTCGGATTTATTGATGTAATGCCGCGCTTCGCCGTCATCCAAGCGCAAGGTGCAAGTCCGTTTTACACAGCATTCAAAAATGGATTTAAGAATTTGATCCCGCAAAAGGCGGAGACGATTGCAACAGCGATTCGAATTGGAAATCCGGTAAATTATTCGAAAGCGGTGCGCTCGCTCAAGTGGACAAACGGCATTGTCGAAAGCGTCAGCGATGAAGAAATTCTTGAAGCAAAAGCACGCGTCGATTCTGCCGGCATCGGTGCCGAGCCTTCATCATGCGCTACCGTTGCAGGAATCAGAAAACTTGCAGGAAACGGAACGATCAAACACGACGAAACCATTGTCGGCATTCTCACCGGCAATATTCTGAAAGACCCGCAAGCCATTGTAGATTATCATTTCAACAATCACCGTCCGCTTGCAAATCCGCCGGTGGAGATTGAAGCAATGATTGAGGACGTAAAAAAATTTCTATTTATATCATAGCGGCTTTGCGTCATTGCGGTGAAGAAAAAGGTTTTACCGCAAAGGTGCTATGACGCAATGAAATATTTATTGCACAAAACATGAAAATCAAAATCCCAGCATCAACCTCAAATTTAGGTCCCGGCTTCGACACGCTCGGTTTAGCGCTGAACCGCTATCTTGAAATCTCCGGCGAGGTTGTTGAAACGAATCAGCTGCACGCTGATCAGACTGAGTCTGAAAACTCTCCGGAAATTGTTGTGAAAGGAAACGGCGCTGAACACATTGCCAGAGACAAAGCAAATCTTGTTTACCAAGGAATGCTTGCCGTTGCGCAACATATCGGTGCCGTGCTTCCTTCGATTAAAATTTTGTTGAACAACGGAATTCCTTCCTGCGGCGGACTTGGCGGAAGCGGCGCGGCAATCAGCGGCGGCGTTTTTCTTGCCAACGAAATTCTCAAGGCAAAATTATTACGGGATGAAATGCTGAACATTGCGGTGAAGATTGAAGGACACCCGGACAATGTTTCGGCGGCGCTTATGGGCGGATTGACGATCAATTGTTTTGATAACGGAGCGGTGCGCTGCCGAAGCGTGAAAATTGGTGCACCGCTCTCCGTTGTTGCATGCAGCCCGCACTTTCAGGTATTGACGAAACAAGCACGCCAGATTCTCCCCAAAGATATCTTGCTGAAAGATGCTGTGCGAAATATTGAAAACGTCGCGTCGCTTGTCGCGGCATTCATTCACGGTGACATTGAGGCTCTGAGGTACTCGACAGAGGATGCTCTTCACGAGCGGTACCGTGCGTCGCTTATTCCGGGATTTGACGATGTGAAGAAAGCGGCGCTCGATGCGGGCGCGATTTCATTTAACATCAGCGGCGCCGGACCAACAGTGTTCTGTTTTACGGTTTCCAATGAAAATGAAATCGGCAAGGCGATGGTAAAAGCATTTGCAACACATAAAAGCGAAGCATCGTATGAAGTCATGAATATAGAGAATGAAGGAGCGCGAGTGATCACAGAATGATTTTTCATTGCCTCGTCCCCATGGGGGTTTTCAACTTGTTTCACGAAGGAATTTCCCCTATCTTTTTTCGAATCGCTGTCCTGCGAAAAGGAAGCTGAGCACCCATTCACACCAGGGAAGGACAAGCTATGCGGAACGTTGTTGTTACAGGTATCGGGCTGATTACACCGCTTGGAATTTCCACAGAAGAATCGTGGAAAGCATGCATTGCCGGACAATCAGGCATCGGTCCCGTCACGCGCTTTTCGGTTGAAAGATATCCTACGCGCATTGCCGGCGAAGTGAAGGGATTCGATGCGAAAAAATATTTTGAGCCGAAAGAAATTCGCCGCTTCGATCTCTTCAATCATTATGCAACCGGTGCCGCGCTCGATGCATTGAAAGATGCGCAACTTGATGTCACGCCGGAAAATTCAGAGCGGGTCGGCATCATCATCGGCTCGGGCATCGGCGGACTTATCAGTATTACCGACACAACATTGATGCTGGCAAAAGATGGACCGCGCTACGTGACGCCGTTTTTCATTCCCGGTGCGATTATCAATATGGCGTCAGGGTATCTCGCAATTCGCACAGGCGCGCGCGGACCGAACTACGCCGTCGTTTCGGCATGCGCGACAGGTAATCACGCTATCGCCGATGGGTTTCACACAATACGGCGCGGTGAAGCGGATGTGATGATTGTCGGCGGCGCGGAGGCTTCAATTGCGGAGTTGGGTTTCGCAGGATTTTGTTCTGCAAAAGCGATGTCGAAGCGCAACGATGAACCGTCGCGAGCGTCGCGTCCGTTTGATAAAGATCGTGACGGATTTGTTCTCAGCGAAGGCGCAGGAATTTTGATTCTTGAAGAAGAAGAATTTGCGCGGCGACGCGGCGCGAGAATGTACGCCCGCATGTTAAGCTGCGGCATGAGTGCCGACGCGTTTCACGTTACCGCGCCGCCGGAAAACGGCGAAGGCGCACAGCTTGCAATGAAACGCGCAATTGAATATGCCGGCTTGAAACCGGAACAAATTGACTACATCAATGCGCACGGCACATCAACCGAACTTGGCGATGCTGCCGAAACGAGAGCGGTAAAGCTCGTCTTCAATTCGCATGCGAAAGAGCTGGCAATCAGTTCGACAAAATCTATGACGGGACACCTGCTCGGTGCGGCGGGGGCAATCGAAGCAGCATTCACCGTGCTTGCGCTCTATGAAGGAATTCTTCCGCCGACGATCAATCTCGATACGCCCGACCCCGAATGCGACCTTGATTACGTTCCGAATACGGCGCGAAAGAAAAAGATCAACTACGCGTTGTCGAACGGTTTCGGTTTTGGCGGCACCAACGCAACAGTCTGTTTTGAACGGGTAGAGAAGCAGGAAAGAATATGACATCGGATGCAAAGGATTCTTTAAATCGAATCGTGAAAATCGGCTTGGTGCAGACAAAGTGCGGCGATGATCCCGTTCAGAATATGGAAAAGGCAGTCGCCGGAGTTCGTGAAGCGGCTAAAAAAGGGGCGAACATCATTTGTTTGGAAGAATTATTTCGTTCGAAATATTTTTGCATTAAGGAAGATTACGACGCATTTGCACTCGCGGAGCCGATTCCCGGAAAATCAACGGAAGAATTGCAAGCCGTCGCAAAAGAAACCGGCGTCGTGATTATTGCATCGCTGTTTGAGAAACGGGCGGAAGGCGTGTACCACAACACGGCGGCAATTATTGATGCCGATGGAAAATATCTCGGGAAATACCGCAAGATGCACGTTCCGGACGATCCTTCGTTTTATGAAAAATTTTATTTTGCGCCAGGCGATCTCGGTTTTAAAAGCTGGCAAACGTGTTTCGGGAAAATCGGCGTGCTGGTGTGTTGGGATCAATGGTATCCGGAAGCAGCGCGGTTGACGGCGCTTGCCGGCGCAGAAATTCTTTTTTATCCGACAGCGATTGGTTGGGCGGAAGGAGAGGACCCGAACGTCTGCACGAATCAATTTCAGGCATGGCAGATGATTCAGCGTGCACACGCAATTGCGAACGGCGTTCCGGTTGTGGCGGTGAATCGCGTCGGGAAAGAAGGGAACATCAATTTTTGGGGAGCGTCGCTCGTCGCAAACACGTTTGGCGAATTGGTCTTTCAGGCGTCGCACGACAAGGAAGAAGTGAATGTTGTTGAAGTTGATCTCTCGCAATCTAACGCGACGCGAATGCACTGGCCGTTTCTCCGCGACCGGAGAATTGATGCCTATGAAGGTATTACCAAACGATTTCTTGATTGAGTTTTTTTACCACTAAGACAGGTTCAAACAAAACTGAATCGGGGAAAGGGCGACAGGTGAATCGGAGATTCTCCCATTCTCCGTTTCACCATTCACCGATTCGCTTTTCATTCGTGGCTCAACAGCTATGAAAACTCCGAAAGAACTAGGCTACCGTTTTCCCGCCGAATGGGAACCGCAAGCCGCAACGTGGCTTTCCTGGCCTCACAACAAAGACACATGGCCCGGAAAGTTCGAACCGATTCCTGATGTCTTCACCGGAATAGTCAAAACGCTTGCGCAGTTTCAGCATGTCAACATCAATGTAAACGATGACGACATGCGGGAAGACGTGATGACGCGGCTGACGAAAGCGGGCATTGACCGTTCGCGGCTTACGCTGTATACAATTCCGACAAACGATGCGTGGTGCCGCGATCATGGTCCGGCATTTGTTGTGAATCCGAAAGCGAAGGAGCCGCTGGCAATTGTGGATTGGGGCTACAACGCGTGGGGCGGAAAATATCCACCGTTCGATTTGGATGATGTTGTTCCGGTGCGTATCGCAGAAGCACGAAATCTGCTGTTGTTTACTCCCGGCATTGTTATGGAAGGCGGTTCGATTGATGTCAACGGTAAAGGCTGTTTGCTTACAAGTAAATCGTGCCTGTTGAATCCGAACCGCAATCCAAATCTTTCTCAGCCACAAATCGAAAATTATCTCATCAATTTTTACGGCGCCGAAAAAATTCTTTGGATTGATGAAGGCATTGCCGGCGATGATACGGACGGACATATTGACGACACAGCGCGTTTTATTAATCCTTCGACGATTGTTGCCGTTGTTGAAGACGATCCGGCTGATGAGAATTACAAAATTCTTCAGGATAATTTAACGCGATTGAATTCTCTCCGCGATCTTGATGGCAAGCCGTTCCGCGTTGTCGAATTGCCAATGCCGGCTCCGATGTTTTACAACAATCAGCTCCAAGGGGGTTTGCAACGCGAACCGGCAAGTTATGCAAATTTTTTGATTGCAAACGGTGTTGTATTAGTGCCGACATTTCGCGATCCGAAGGACGCGATCGCGCTTGAGATTCTCCAACGCGAGTTTCCGCAGAGAACTGTTATCGGCATTGATTGTTTTGATTTAGTGTGGGGGCTCGGCACATTGCATTGTATCAGCCAGCAGGAGCCGATGGTTGTTGTTCGGTGAGAAGGCAACTCTCATTTGGCATATTATCGAAAGGAGGCTCCAATGAAATCGAAAGCAGTATTTTCAGCAACACAATTGTTAGTTCTTGTTGGCATTCTGCCGTTATTCTTTATTTCTTGCTCGACTGTTTCGGATTATATCTTTAGCGATGCATCGCAACACGAAAGTACGCCGGTCGTTTCCACACTGGAGGACTCCACGGGCCAAATGGAAAACGCTTTGATTCCGTACGACAAAGAACTCATGGCACACATTCTCAAAAATGCTTATTACGATTTCTATAATGCGCAGATGTATAAGAACGAGAGTGCATGGCGGAACAAAATTGTTGCAATCTATGGACATTACTCAGGACAATCGTCTAACGCATTGATGCAGGTGGGTGCTTCTTCCGACAATTGGTTTTACCTTGAGAGTTATTACAACAATCACGCGGCAAATGTGGCAGTGCAGCTTGATCACCCTCTTCCCATTCAAGTGAACGCAGGCGATGCGTTCAGAGGGATTGCGCCGGGAGACGACATTGTCGTATTCGGCACGCTTCGGGATTTGGAAAAGTTTCTTTTTGATGATGGCACAACACGCCTTCTTCCTGTTGTGCGGGGTTTGATGATTTATGATGATGACGACCGAAACTTTCAATATCCGCGCTGGGTGAGCAGCCGTTTGCGCATACCGCCGGAAGGAACAGTGACGGTTGATTCTTTGCTGTTTGAGTACGATCAATAATTGCGTGGTTGGAATACCGGTAAAAATTTCGTATCTTTTTCAATAGTGAATGGCGCCGCGGGCGCCATTTTGTTTATTGTAAGCGAAAGAAAAAAAATGATTCATCGGGAAGATATACGCAACATCGCCATTATCGCGCATGTTGATCATGGCAAAACAACGCTCGTAGATTATATGCTGCGTCAAACCGGAACGTTCCGGGAAAATCAGGTTGTCGAAACGCGCGTGATGGACTCCAATGATCAGGAGCGCGAGCGCGGCATCACCATTCTCGCGAAGAACACCGCTGTGTTCTATACGTCGAAAGCGTCGAAGAAAAAATATAAGATTAACATTGTTGATACACCGGGTCACTCAGATTTTGCCGGCGAAGTGGAGCGTACGCTGAAAATGGTTGACGGTGTTCTCTTGCTTGTTGACGCCGCTGAAGGCCCGCTTCCCGGAACAAAATTTGTTTTGAAGAAGTCGCTTGATCTCCATCTTCAACCGATTGTCGTCATCAATAAAA
>JAJYOI010000104.1 GCA_021796275.1 Bacteroidota bacterium | reverse complement strand
AAGATCCAGGAACAAATTCATTCTATTTTGAATCTACCGATGACGATTTCTGAAAGACAATCGGTGATAAAAATAGCAGTTATGCCGATGGGGGATGCGGAAGAGTTTTCTAAGCCGGAACTTTATAAAGTTTCTGTTGAAACAAATGAAGGGACGATGAGCGTCCCGCTATTCAGTGTTTAATTGTAAAGTAAAGGAGAAAATGTATGCATAATGTGAAGGATTTTTTTGTGCGCCAAAGGCGCATCAGCCTCTGGCTGACTGTGTCGGTATTGTGTGTGGCGGCGCTCAATCTTTTTGTTGTAAACCCGCTATGGGCAGGCACGCCGGACCAGAAGTTGACGCTGAAGGATATTTTCGCATCGGGTAAATTCAGGGGAAAGTCGCTTGGCGAGATTCACTGGATGAACGACGGTAAACGGTTCAGTTATCTTGATTTCGACACAGTGACTAAATCGAGAAGCATCTGGATGTATTCTGTGAAAACGAAATCGAGGACAGTTTTCTTAAGCGGTACTGAACTGAAAGAAAATGCCGGCGATTCTTCGTTTTCGATCAGCAATTATATCTGGTCGCCGAATGAAGATAAAATTCTTTTCACAGGAATCGTTCCGGCGCGCACGCTCGAGTCGGGAGGAAATTTCTATCTGTATGATCTTTCAACGAAAAAGTTCTCGCAGTTGACTCATTCCAAAGAAGAACAGCGCAACGTTGCATTTTCTCCCGATGGAAAAATGATTGGTTTTGTCCGCGCAAATAATCTGTTTGTGATGGATTTGGCAACGAAGAAAGAAACACAAATTACCTTTGACGGGACCGAGCATATCATCAACGGTCAATTCGATTGGGTTTATCAGGAAGAGTTTGCAATCATCAGCGGCTGGCGTTGGTCGCCGGACAGCAAACGCATTGCGTTCTGGCATCTTGATGAAAATCGCGTGCCGGAATACACGATCACCGAATGGGATTCTCTGCATTTGAAATTGATTCATCAGCGGTATCCGAAAGCCGGCGATCCGAATTCTATTGTGAAAATCGGCATTGTGGATATTGCCACGGGGAACATCGCATGGGCGGATATGGAACATGGCGCCAAAGGCGACATTGGAAGCAATGACGACATGTACATCCCTCGTATTGAATGGACGAAGGACAATAACACGCTGGCGATTGAAAAACTAAATCGTGCGCAGAACGAGCTTGAGCTTCTTTTTGCAGATGCGTCCACCGGTTCGACAAAACTCATTTTAACAGAGAAAGCGGAAAAATCGCAGACCTCGCCGCTTTCTGGCGGGTGGATTGACATCCGCGACGATCTCACGTTTCTGAAAAATAATCAGTTCATCTGGTCGTCGGAACGGGATGGATATCTTCATTTCTATTTGTATGACAAAAACGGAAAGCTCGTCAACCAAATCACAAAAGGGCAGTGGCAAATTGACGGCTATTATGGCGTTGACGAACATTCAAAGACGCTCTATTATTCTTCGACGGAAATTTCGCCGTTACAGCGTCAGATATTCCGCATCCGTTTGGATGGAACGAAGAAAGAACAACTGACGCATATTGATGGAATGCACACTGCAACATTTTCCGCCGATCATAAATTCTTTCTCGATCATTATTCCAATCTCACAACGCCGCCCTGCATTGTGCTGAGAAATGACAACGGAAAAGAAATTGATAAGGTTGTGAGCGGAGAAATTCCTGCGCTCAAAGAATACGCGCTTCCTATAACGAAACTTATCAGTTTTACGACGTCGGACGGGGTTTCGTTGAATGCGTCAATAACGGTGCCCGCAGATTTTGATTCAACTCAGCCAAAGGCTGATCAGCCTCAGGCTGAAAAAAAATATCCGGTGCTTTTCTATGTATATGGCGGACCTAGTTCACAGTTGGTCACCGATTCGTGGAATCGCTATATGATGTGGAATACCTACCTTACGCAGCATGGCTATATTCTTTTCACAGTTGATAATCGCGGAACGGGAGCGCGGGGCAGAGATTTCGAGCAGATCGTGTTCCATCATTTAGGGAAATGGGAAGTACATGATCAGATAGAAGGAGCAAAGTATTTGGCAACATTGCCGTACGTTGACAAGGACCGCATCGGTATTTGGGGATGGAGCTACGGCGGCTATATGGCGAGCATGGTCATTCTTCACGGCGCGGATTATTTCAAGACGGCAGTTGCAGTTGCGCCGGTAACGCACTGGAAATTTTACGACACGATCTACACCGAGCGCTACATGGGAACGCCTGAAGAAAACCCTGAAGGCTATGAAGAAAGCGCGCCGCTCAATGCGGCGGCAATGTTAAAAGGAAATTTCCTGTTGATCCACGGCACGAGCGATGACAATGTTCATTTCCAGAACTCAGCGGATTTTGTCACTGCGCTGCATAATGCAAACAAACAATTTACGACAATGTATTATCCCGATAAAAATCACGGCATTTACGGCGGCAACACCCGCTTGAATCTCTTCACGCTTATCACCAATTTTATTCTGGAAAAGTTATGAAGAGAAAGCTTCTGAAAAAATATTCCTCCTTGAATAATATTCTGATGCGCTGCTTGTCCACCGTCATTCTGAGCGAAGCGAAGAAACCAGGATTTTTCTTTAAGCCAAAAGACTGGATTTTTCGTCGTCCCGCTGGAAGCGGGGCTTCTCAGAATGACAAACAACAATTTTTCTCTCGTCGTAAAACGGTATCTATTCTTAGCCTCACAGCGCTGATTTCGATTTTCCTTTTTGCCACTGTGTATTCGACAGAAAAGAATATCCAAACACTTTCGCACTTCAGTCATTTTTTGGGAAAGGAACAAAAGTTGAATGTGTACGTCCCGAATTCACCCGGCAAGCACAGTGTTCTCTATTTGCTTCATGGCGCCTACGGGAGTTATGTTGATTGGGTGGATAAATCGGATATCGAAAACATTGCGGACAAATTCAATTTGATTATCGTCATGCCGGACGGGGGACAATTCGGATGGTATACCGACAGTCCCTTCGAAAAAGACAATCAGTACGAATCATATATCATCAAAGAATTAATTCCGTTTATTGATTCCACGTTCGACACGTACGCGGAAAAAGACGGGCGGGGAATTTGCGGTTTAAGTATGGGTGGTTATGGCGCGATCAAGTTTGCGTCAAAATATCCCGGAATGTTTGCATCGGCTTCTTCGATGAGCGGCGTGCTGGCAATTCTCAATCATCCGGATAATTGGTCAATGCCGAATGTTTTCGGTTCTCAAAAGGAACATCTGGACGTTTGGAAAGAGAATGATTTGCTCGAACTTGCTCCTGCGTTGAAGGGCAAGGTAGCGATAAAGTTTGATGTCGGCATTGACGACCATACCTTAAACGATAACCGTGAATATTTACAGCGTTTGCAGGACTTAGGCATTTCTTTCGAGTACGGAGAATTTCCCGGAGCGCATAATTGGGATTATTGGAGCGGACATATTTTTGAACACCTTCAATTTCATGCGAGGCATCTCGAAGGCGCGCAATAGTATTGGGTAAAAGTGTCGGCGGGGCGAGTGAAGTTAAACTGTTGGAGCTCTTTCGCATAGGGAAAGATTTGTACAATCCACAGGCACACCTAAAAAATCTCAACAGACAGTGATTTGCTGATTCACCTAAGGATCTCAATGAGATTTTAGCGGTGTTTCAGTTTCGCGTCTGCGTCATTCCGATCCCTCTTGCAGCGGGGTAAACTCCAGACGGGATCCCAAAATTCGAGCACTGGATGCCAGCTTTCGCTGGCATGACATTCGTTTTTGATCCAAATCCATCAAACTGTATCATTACCGAAATTCTACTTGACTTTTGCATGTGTAAGTATTACACTCTAACAGTTTAAGCTGTATGCGTTCCTACGAAGCGAAGAGGGTGGCTTTATGTCTGGAAAAAGCTTTACAGTTATAGGGTTATTCGAAAAGGTAAAGAACTGCTTCCTCTTTTTTTGCCCTCCAACTCGATTTCTCCCAATAGACGCACATCAATTCACATTCTAAACAATGGAGGTAAAAGTATGAAGTACTTAGCAGCATTTACCGCAGTGTTAATGGTTGGCATAGTCGGCTGCGGCGGATCGAAATCTATGCAGTCGGCAAACACAGGTGATATTCCTGATTGGTTTAGCAATATTCCACAGGATCCAAACTTCCTCTATTCTGCAAACACACAGGTATCTCAGGATCTTCAGCTTGCAATTGACAAAGCAGTTACTGGAGCAAGATCGGAGATCGGCAGGCAACTGGAGGTAAAGTTAGAAGGTTTGCAGAAGAAGTTCGCAGAAGAAACAGGTACGGGTAACGATGCACAGTTGTTACAAATGTTTACGCAAGCAGAAAAAACGGTCGTATCAACCACTCTTAACGGCAGCCGCGTAAAACATCAGCAACAAGCAAAAGATGGAGAGCTTTGGAGAGCATACGTTCTGGTCGAATACCCCATTGGTGCAGCGAATAGTGCACTTATGCAGCAGATAAAGAACAACGAACAAATGTACACTCGGTTCAGGGCTTCAGAAAGTTTTAAAGAACTTCAAAACGAAGTTGATAAATACGAAAAGTACAAACAAGGGCAAACCCAAGGTCAAGCTCAACCGCAGCAGCATTAACCCTTAAATGCGACAGACATTCACTCACGACCTTGTCAAGGTTGAAAGCTTTTCCTTGGCAAGGTTCCGTTTTTTGTCTGTGGTCTTGTGTGTCTTATTGACGACGTCTTTAGACTCTTATGCTCAGGTATATCCCCGCTGGTTTCTTGAACCGACAAATCTTTCCGGCACTGCTGCCGGATATACTCAAAATTTTGCCTATCAAAGCTCATCTGACTCTGTCGCTTTCTTAAAAGGATGCGAGAATCTTGCGCGGCAACATTACACAAAGTTTCAAGGCGGCGAAGCGTATTGGGAAACAGAGGCGGGAGTGTATTGGATGGGCGATAACTTTACCGAAGAAATAGACAGTTCGTTTCTCAAAAATATTTTGTCACAGGGAAAAAAGGTTGCTAAGTATTCAACAAGAACCATGACCTTTGTACTCGTTTCGAGCGGTGGTATAACTATTCCAGATTCATTGCGGTCCGTTGTAAAATGTTCTCGAAAAGCGCCTGCTTGGGTTGAAAGCATTCCTCAAAGCAATGCTTATGTTTATGGTTTAGGGGTGGCGCCGCAATATTTCTACGAGTCAAGTTCATGGGAGTCTGCCGAAAAGAAAGCGCGGTTTAATCTTGCAAGGAATAAAAGAGTAACATTGGAAACGATGCAAAAAGTCGGCAACCGCTCCGGTCAGGAGATTAGGAATGAAATAGTTTCAGAAGCGCTCCACGATATCGAAGTTGTCTATCGCTGGAGAGATGCAGGGCGAGGGCTTTATTATGTTTTGATGAGAATGCCGAATAGATGAAGAATAAAAATGCCAGAAATTTCTTTAACAGGCTGTAGAAAAAACTATTTTTCAAGGTTGGACAGGCATTCCTGCCTGTCGAATTTGAAACAAAATGAAAGCTTTTTCCTCTTCTGGTAAGAAAACCAAAATGCTTACAAAGAATTTCTATTTGCAATGTACATGTTTAGTGCTCCTATTTGCCGTTGGTAGTGCTGAGTTGAATGCTCAGTGGGCAAGAAACAAACTGCCAGTAACAGATGAAATCGTTGCGCTCATAATAAACGATGCAGACATATATGCCGCGACTTCCACAAATGGAGTTTTTCTTTCGACCGATAACGGAACAAGATGGATCTCTGCAAACAGAGGATTGACAGATCAAAGCATTTATGCGTTTGTCAAGAGTGGTAAAAATCTTCTCTTGGGAACAAATAAGGGGGTCTTCCTCTCTAAAAATAACGGCTCAAATTGGCTTCTGAGCAACAAAGGCTTGCCACCGTACACAACTGTAACATCTTTTAATGTCACAGGCACAATGGTTTATGCAGGTACTGCTGGTGATGGCTTTTTTCTCTCCACCGACAATGGTAATAGTTGGAATGCTCTAAATTCTTCGTTGAACAAACTGTATGCGTGGTCACTTGCCGTCAATAGTAACATTTTTTTTGCTGGTACCCACGGCTACGGTATTTTTCGTTCGACCAACAACGGCGTAAGATGGATTACCGTCAATTATGGATTGTCAAACATGATAGTGAATGCACTTGTAGTAAATGGTACGAACCTTTTTGCAGGAACTAGTGGAGATGGTGTTTTTCGTTCCATTGATAACGCTTCGAGTTGGGTTGCTGCCAATTCTAGTTTGGCTGATTTGCATGTTTTTACGCTTGCTGTTAGTGGAAAGAACCTCTTTGCCGGGACAGCAAATGGGGTTTTTGTTTCCAGTAACAACGGTTCAAGTTGGAGAGAGTTTAAAAACAATTCTCCAACTCAGGTTAGAACTCTTGCCACTTCAAGTACAAATCTTTTTGCCGGAGATATGCAGGGAAATTTGTGGTCCTGCGCTATCGAGGAAATCTCGCCTGCCCCATCTTTGCCACCTTCCTTAGCTGCTCAAGTCTCCTTTACCGAGCCTTCAGGGAACGGTATGCTTGATGCAGAAGAACAAGGCAAGATTATCATTCGTGTTACTAATTCAGGCAAAGGCGATGCTTACGGTTTAGAAGCGAGCGTCGAACCAAGCAATTCTTCTCCCAACACGGCCGCATTGTTACTTTCAGAGCGCTTGTCGCTTAAGACAACAACAGAAATAGGTGATATTCGATCTGGTCAATCCAAAACAGTTGAGATTCCAATCGCAGCAAGCCATGATGTTCCATCTGGTAAAGTCTCGCTTGTGTTGAAGTTTTCTGAAGCGAATGGTTTTGAGCCCTCACCGACAAAAATTGAATTGACCACAAAAGCATTTGCTCCGCCGAAACTCATTGTTGCAGATGTCGGTGTTGAGGATGCGAATGGCGGCAGCATAATTCAACCTGGGAAAGTTGTAACTGTCACTGCAAGAATACAGAACACAGGTATAGGAGATGCAACAGATGTGAAAGCAAGCATAAGGAAAGGAGAGAATGTTTTCTTTGCTGAGGACAGCAAAACAGATTTTTACATTAGCAATCTCGGATCGGGGGAATATAAAGACATAAAGTTTAGTGTTTACACAAACAACCGGGCAACCGATGTGCCGGTCTTTTTGGACTTGACCGAACACTACGGTTCTTACGGCGCAAGCAACATTAAACTGCCGTTAGCGTTCAATAAACCGATGGCTAGGCTGAACGAGATCGTTGTCCAGCCAAAAGAACAAGCTGCCGCATCAATAGAAGTTGCAAAGGGATTGAGCATTGATGTTGACACAAATATCCCGCAAGTATCGAGTGAACACAATCCTAACGCAGTGGCATTAATACTTTCAATTTCTGACTATCAGGTTTCAGGTATTCCCAGTGTTAAATATGCGAAAAACGATGCCGAAGTTCTCCGGCAATATTTGGTAAAAGCATTGGGTTTCAAACCGGAAAATATTCTTCCTGCAAACTCTGATGAACAGCTTACCTACGGAAGGATTCAGACATATATCAAATCCATCTTGCCGTCGTACCTGAAACCCGATGGCAGTTCCGATTTATTCATCTACTACACCGGACATGGAGCGCCGAGTACAACAAACCATGAAGCGTATCTTGTTCCTTGGGATGGCGACCCGAACTATGTGAATGATAACAATTCGTATAGCATAAAAAAGTTCTATTTAGACGTCGAATTGCTGAACGCGAGACACAAAACAATCGTTATTGATGCCTGCTTCTCCGGACAGGCTGGCAACGGTGCAACGTTGATACAAAACGCTAGTCCGGCACTGTTGAGAGTTAATAACCCTCTTGTTGCTGACGCAAACACAGTAATCTTCCAGTCGTCAAGTGCAAATCAAGTCTCGAATTGGTATGATGAAAAGCGACACGGAATGTTCACCTACTTCTTTCTGAAAGGTTTGCAGGGGGCCGCCGATGCAAACAACGACGGAAAAATAACCGCAGATGAATTGATAAAGTTTATTAATGATGCCAATGATGGATTGCCATATTACTCCAACCGCCTGTACCAACGACCGCAGGAAGCGCAAATGGAAGGAAACAGACAAACGGTGATTGAGAGAATAGAAAAGTGAAAATGTAACACGTGTTTCAAAAAATATTGGAATGAATAAAGGAGCTAACCATGTCCCGCCACATAGAAAATCTCTTTTTAGCGTTTGTTCTACTGACAGTTTTCTTTGCCGGTGCAGTGCAAGCGCAAAACGCCTCACAACAAATTGATGAACTAAAGATCAAGCTTCAAACAAATCCCGAAGACATAGGAGTTCGGGCTTCGCTCATCCATCTGCTGTTTATGAATGGGAAATATCGCGAAGTGATAGACTTCTCAAAGAAAGTAATGGAGGAGTTGCCGGACAGGTTTTCGTTCTATTATTATACCGGCGAAAGCTTTAGAAAACTTGGAAATTTAGATTCGGCATATATTCGTCTTAAGCAGGGCTACGAAAAAAGTCATTCATTTGCGGACTTATGTTACTCATATGCCCTTGTCCTATTAAAGTTGAAAGAAAATGATAAAGCGATTTCAATTCTTCAGTCCGCCGCCAAGGAAATGCCCAAATTTACTGCAGGCCGCTTGGCTGCAGGTGTGCAGGCGTTCAACGCTGGCAATATTCAAACTGCGACAGAGGAATTTATAGCTGTCTTTTATACTGACAAGACAAAGCTTAACTGGGAACAAAATGCTTTTGTAGAAATGTATCTCTTTCAGTCCGACATCGAAAACAAAGATGTCGGTGAAGCTGAACGAGAGTTCGTGAACATTTTAAATACAAGATTTGAAGGAAAATATGATTTTGACGCCATCGGTGAAGCCTTTAAATGCCTTATTGAACAGAAACGTTTCACCGAGGCAGAAGAATTATTTGGGGGGCTTAACAAACCGAAAATTTCCCAAATCATTCTCGATAAAATGTTCTTCTCAGTTTCATATGGCATGAGGGCTCCATGTCCGAAGCTTATTCAGAGAACAAGTGTGCTGTTTCACCAACTCGCGGCCAGTAAGTTCGGCTTACCCGATACAGATCTTGCTCCGCTCTTTACATTGCATGATTTTATGTTGGCGCAAGGAGCGGCACAACTTGCAGCCGATTTGACAAACATGGTGATGGACACCACCTCCGGAATCGAGGAACCTTACCTGCATTTGGCTGCGATATTGATTGAGGAAAACAAAAATGAAGACGCTATCTTGGCGATAAGAGAATATTTTGTGAAAGAGAAGCTGGATGTATTAGGATATACAGATGATTTTATGCAATCCTTTCAGTCGCTTCTGAATCAGGGTACAAAGAAAGGAGCGAAGAGTGTCCTCTTGAAACTTAATGGGCTGAATATTAAAGATCTCAATGCAACATACACAACACTTGGAGAGATCTTCATAGAATTGGGGAATGGGGAAAGAGCGATCACGATCCTGAACAAGGTTCTTGCTCTCGACCCCGATAATCACACAGCGAGCCTCAAAGTTGGAGAAGCCTACTATGCGGCAGGTCACTACGACCAGCTAATCAGCTCGTTAGTAAACACAACTGACAAAGAAGGGCTGAAATTTCTTGCGCTTGCTTACGAAAAAAAAGCTATGCTGCCGGAAGCAAACAAGGCGTGGCAGAGATATCTTGCCTCAACTGCAGATACTTCACAAGTTACTATGGCGAGTGAACACATCATGCAAAACACTATCGCTTTGTTGACGCCGAGCGAAAAACAAACTAAGACCGAACAGGCTGTGACTTCAACTCCGTCACAGGATTCAGCAAGACAGTCCGTACCGCCGCCAATTCTGAAAGTAGTAACTCCGTCTGTTTTGGATTCGCCTACAGTATCTGTCGCGGCGGTTTCTGCAGCGACTGAAATCGAAGCAGGAGTTGACTCAATTATTCCGCATGCCATGGAACAGCGGAGGAATGCCATTGCTCTGATTTTGGCAATTCCGCACTATCAATCTGCTGCAATTCCGAAAGTAAAATATGCCAAGAACGATGCAGAGATTCTCAGGCAATATTTGATAAAGGCGCTGGGTTTCAAGCCGGAAAATATTCTGCCCAGAATAGCAGACGAGCAACTCACCTATGGAAGAATTCAGACATACGTCAAATCCATACTCCCATCGTATTTGAAACCCGATGGCAGTTCGGACTTATTCATCTATTTCACC
>JAJYOI010000024.1 GCA_021796275.1 Bacteroidota bacterium | reverse complement strand
GTATCGGTGGGGAAATGGCCGAGATCGTTTCTGAACCTGAGTGCCTCTCCGGTGTAATCGCTGCCCGGATTCACAAAATTTCTGAATTTACAATTTGTAATCCAGAAGCTGTCCCAGTTCCCGGAATAGTCAATACCGAACTGGCTCCATTGTTCAAACACGACATTATCAATATAGCATTTGACACTGTCGCCGGTTACCGTTACTCCAAACCCATCGCCTGAATTTATCGTGTTGTTTACCGAGATGCCGATGAGGTAAAGGTTTTTGAGTTTCACAACCGAACGGGACTTGGTGAAGGTAAATAAATGCCCCGGTATTGATGCATCGGAAAGCACGTCCGGCTGGATGCACGGGGGCCTTCCGCCGGTGCCTGGTTTTCCAATAAATGTCACGCTGTTATCCACGACCACAGACGCATCAAACGTATATGGTGTATCAACAGAGACAAGTTGATACACAAGGTGAGGGGTGCCGCTTGCCTGATCTTGCGCTACAACTTTATCAAGCGTATTGGTTATCGGTGTTGCATACACCACAAGCGTGTCGTTTGCAGCAAACGACCGGCGTGGCATAATAAGCAACATCATCAGTGCAACAAAAAGAGTTGCGTAGAGAAAGCGTTTCATCTTAACTCTCCTTCTTTTGATTAGGATAGTGTTGATTGCCCATTTCCGGTTGTTCTATATTGTCGAAAATGGTTTTACTCCTACAACTTTTTTCCATCTGCCTTTTGATTGTGCTACCTCCTTTCTTAGGCATTGAACCGAGTTATTATGTACCATGGTGTACTTGATACTCCTTTTATTTTCCATCAAACGAGCTTGGTCACAATTGATAACGGAGCCCTAATTCCATTGTATACTTATAATTTTGCTGCTGCGACGGCACGCCGGTTGGCGCAGCAATGACGCTGACGTCGTTGGCGCCGGAAAAATTATCCCAATTGTAGAATACCTGAAGCCCATCTATTGGCAGTTTCTGCCGTAGGGCAATATCCCAGCGGCGATATGCTGAAGTGTACGTTCGCAGCTGCGGCCAGAAATTTGGACCCGTAAAAATTTTATCCGAAAAGATAGAGGACACACGAACCGAGAATCCCTCGTAGTCATATCCGAGTGAAACGTTCAGAATATTATCCGGCTGATAAAGAAGCGGCGCGTAATAGCTTGAATCAACATATCTGTTGGGGCGGGTATAATTAAACGTGATCGGGTATTTTGCCTTTGAAAAAATGTGCGTGTAGTTAACATTCAGTACTACACCATCCAAAGGCTGCGGCAGATACCAGAAATGCGTTTGCCAGTCAAGCTCCATTCCGTAATCATCTATTCTGTACGGATTGTTGATGTACGTTGTAACGGCAATTCCTCCTTGGGTGGGCGGTGCTGACCACGCAGGATAATACTTTGCCAGTTCTGCCGCTGTGGGAGGTGTGAATTGATATTGATAGATCAAATCGGTAATCTGCTTCAGGAATCCGCCCGCTGTAAACAATCCGATCGTATTATCATAAAATGAAAAATAAGCGTCGTAGTTTTTCGACCGTATGGGATTTAAATTAAAACCATTCCATTGAAGTGTTCCTGCGTTCTGTGCTACAGTAATGATCGGCGCTAACGACGAATAATCCGGATACGATACAGTGCTGGAATACGCAAGGCGTACATCGAACCATTCCAACGGTTTGTACCGTACGGACACATCAGGAAGCCAATATGGGTGGTAGGCTGTAATTGTGACCACGCTGTCATCGTAACCATCGTACGGATTAGGTCCCTGCAATCCTTGAGCGGCAGTATAAACCGTCTTAAGCTGTTGATACCGAACGCCGGGGATGACAGTCAATACATTTCCTACATTGATAGTCGCCATAACATAGGCGGCACTGATGTCTTCCGTTCCTGAATAATCGCTTCTCGTTGAGTTTCCTAAATCGTAATTGTAACTGATATTTTGCGGAAGCTGGTGTGCATTCATGAAATCCACTATTGCGTGTAAGCGGGAAAAATCCTGCGGCAAAGCCATCGTATAATTTCCGTCAAGAAATTTTCCGTAATTAAAATTCGGATCAATAAAAATTGACATTGGCGCCGTATTGGGATCGCCGGGAACCGATTGAAACCAGGGGAACGCTGCTTTTAATTGACTGATAATTGCTCCCCCGCTGGCGTAAAGAAAGGCTTCGCCATCAATTGCATTCAAATCATACGACCTCGTTTGATGCCTGAATTTTCCGCCAAACTTTAGAACTGAGGTAAGCACATCCGAGGCATTGATTGGAAGATCAAAATCTACAGCAGCTGTTAAATTTCGTTCCCGCGTAAAACTGCTGCTTGATGATACCGTGCTCAAAGAAGTATTTGCCAAGCTATCGTTGGCAGCATTTGCAACAATCTGCGGATTCAGATTTGCTTTGTTAAAAAACTGACCTAGATTGGCGCCGTTGTTTATAAAGGCAAACGTCCAGTCGTTAGGGTCTTTCGTTTCAGAATATGAATGAGAAAGTGTTATGATGGCATGCAAAAATGAAACTTGCTGTTCATAGTCAAACACGTTGGTAATCATATTCAACGTGCTTTTTGAATATTGCGGTACAAACTTTTGGTTTGATGCCGTTCCAATAGTGTAGAGTTCCTGACGATCTTCTGTTTCCGTAATACCGGTGCTAAAAAAATTGGTGAGCGATACCTTGCCGCCTGAAAATTTGTAATCCAAACCGACTACTCCGTTTTTCCGCTGTCTGTCTCTCGCTATATCGTCTATTTGAATATTTTGAGTCAGATAATCTACGAAGGAATTACCCTGAGGAAGATACGACGCGCCTAATTCATTGGAGGAAAGATTTCGCCTTTCTAACGATGCCTGCACAAGAACGCCTAATTGACTTTCAAAGAAGCGATTTTCAATCCCTACAACGTACTTGTAATTGTTGAACTTGCGGTAGGCATCAGGCAAACCGGTGTACGACCCTTGTGCAAGAAGATTAATTCTGAAAATTCTGTTTTCTTCCGTCGTTTGCGCCTGCCGGAGCGTGAAGTTTACCGAGCCGCCTAATACATCCGCGTCTTGATCCGCCGTTGCAGTTTTTGAAACCTCGATCCCGTTGAGCATATCCGGGGAAATCATGCTCAAATCTGTACTCCGGTCGCCGGAATTTGATGAAGCTATTTTTACCCCGTCAATTAAAATCTCATTGTACTTTGGGGCTAACCCGCGTATAACAACTTGGTTTCCTTCACCGCCATTTCTCAGAATGGAAATGCCCGGAAGCCTTCCTACGGATTCAGCGGCGTTCGCATCCGGCAATTCCTGAATCCTCGCCGCAGAAACGACATTCTTTATCTGCATCGCCGAAAGCTGCTGGTTGATCGCTGCGTTCTGTCCTTCCGCCTGTGCCGTTACAACAACGGTTTCTCCCTGAACTCCGACTGCCTCCAGTTTGAAATTCTGTTTCACATCAACACCTTTCTGAATCTGGATTGTCACTTGGATATTTTTGTAACCGATATACGTTGCACGAACGGTGTACGACCCGCTCGGCACATTTTTGATTACATACTTTCCATTGATGTCCGTTGACGCTCCCAAACTGGTCCCAGTAAGAAACACAGTCGCACCGGGAAGCGGCTCCCCGGTTTGGCTGTCTTTCACATATCCTTCAAGATTCGAACTTGCTGCTGCCATAACAGGCGTAAAAAAAACAACACTGAGGATTACAATACTTGCGGCGACAATAATCCTGTTACACATTTTTTTCTCCTTTGGTAATTGATTCCAATGGAAAATTTTCTCTCTTCATTCTTTGCATTTGCTCAGCCGCGAAGACATAAACACACTAAAGAGTTAATCGGCACTCACCGTCTCTGTAATTTCAACTACTGAACTCGCTCCAAGAATTGCTCCTTCGCCATTGCTAAACCGCGATGGGAGAATTGCCACTTTTCCACCGAGCGAACTGAGCACATTCTCATCAAACGATTTCAGTGTTGGTTTCAACAACAATTCTCCGGCACGCACTAATCCCCCTGACAGGATAATTGCTTCCGGGTCAAACGAGACAACAGTGCTGGCAAGCATTTTTCCGAAAATTTCGCCGGTCACCTGAAAAGCTTTGAGTGCAAGGACATCGCCGGCAACTGCAAGATCATAGAGTGTCTTCGCGGTCAATTCATTGTACGTTAGCGCGCGCAGCTTTGATACATCAAGCTCGTTCGCTATAAGTTCAATTGCCGTTCTGCAAATTCCGGTAGCGGAAACGTACGTCTCCACGCAGCCTCTTCGTTTACACCCACACATTCTGCCGTTGGGTTCAACAACAATATGACCAAGCTCGCCGGCAAAGCCATTTTCGCCGTTGACCAATTCTCCGTTCACGACAACACCTGCTCCTAATCCTGTCCCCAGTGTGATGGCAACAAAATTTTTCATGTTCTGCGCCAATCCATATTTCATTTCACCAAGAGCCACTGCATTGCTGTCGTTAATGACGGCAATTGGAATATCGAAATGCTGCTTCAGTAAATCCGCAATATTGACTGTTCCCCACAATAGATTTGCCGGATTTTGAATAAGTCCTTCGCGGCGCTGTGCCGCCGGCGCTGCGATGCCAATACCAGCAGGCCGTACCTCACGGGAGCTAATTGTGGAAATTTCACGGATGGAAGAAACCAGTTTAGCAATAAACTCTTCTATGCTCTTATTAGCAGAAGTGGAAAAGCTTTTCTTCTTGATGCATCTGCCATTATTGTCCACAATGCCAAGAGATGTATTGGTGCCGCCGATATCAATGCCGATCTTATATTCTGAATCTTTCAATGTCTGCCTCTTAAAGAGCAATGCGATAGTCAGTAAATATTTTTCGAATAGATAACGCCGCTGCACCAAGCAGCGGCGGATTCGCAGTCAACGATGTCGGAAGAATTGCGGTGTTCCGCTGTTTTCCGAAAAATCCTCTCTTGTTAACGGTCTCCATAATTTCCGGGTAGATCACATTCCATGCCTGTGTAATTGTTCCTCCGATGATGATCACTTCCGGATCAAATGATCGAATGATGTTGGCAATTCCCAGTCCGATATATTGCGCCGATTTTGTGAGTGCTTCTCGCGCGACAGTATCACCGTGCTTAGCGAATTCAATAATGTTCGCTAAGGATATGTTCGCGCTTTGGTCTTGATGCAAATTTTTTCCTGCAGCATAACGTCGAATCGTTGCACGGTCTGATGCGTACACTTCCCAGCATCCTTGGTTGCCGCACGTACATTGTTCTCCCCCTTCCACGATTGTCATGTGACCAAATTCTCCTGCGGCGTGCGAACCGCCGCTAAGGATGTGGTTGTCAACTACAATGCCCGCGCCGATGCCGGCGCCGACAGAAAGAAAAACAACATTGTTCGGGTTAACCCTGTGTGTTCCTAAAAGAAGTTCGGCTAAGGCGGAAGCTTTTGCATCATTTTCTACTGTAACCATTTCAATGTTCGGCGCATGTTGGCGAACCACCTGTCCCAAATCTAAATCCTGCCACCCTAAGTTCGGAGCGTATACAACTTTTGATTGAGCAGCATCAACTATTCCAGCGACTGTGACACCGATGCCTCTGAAATGATGCGGATGAAATTGACCTCTCATCGCATTTAGTTTTTCGATGCACAACGAAACAAACCCAGAAGGATTGCCCATTTCTGTTTTTATCTCCGTGCTGCTGATAATTGTACCGTCCATATCAATGACCGCAAGTTCAGTTTTTGTAGAATCAAAATAGATCGCGCCAACATAATGCTTTCCTCTCTTCACACGTAAATTTATCGGGTTTCGACCGACGCCTCTGTTATGGTCTGGCTCTTCGATAATCAGATCTTCGGCAATAAGACTCGCGACAATACTGGAAACAGTGCTCTTGTTAAGTTTTGTTAACTCAGAAATCTTTGCGCGCGAGATGGGTTGCCTTTCACGAATAGAATTCAGAATGATTGCACGATTGATGTTCCGCGCTACTTTTGCATTGATGCTGAGAATATTACCGTGCCTAGCTTTCTTAGCGAGAGTCATACGGTCGAAAATATAATTTGTTGGTTGTTACAACTTATTAAATAATTCAACAGAAATACACTCATATTGCTAACATTGACTATTTATGGCAAACTTAATATTCGTTTGTTGTTCCAACCAACAAATTGAGTTTAAGAAAAATCTGTCAACTTGTCAAGTACTATTTTATGAAAAAAATATTTGCCGCTTTTGCAGGGTAAATGCCACTTTGTGCGGCTGTTTCGCTCCCCAAAAAAGTAATACTGAAATATTAGCAAGTGGTATTTTTCAATCCATTATTAAATTGAAACACCCTTTTGGCAGAACATTTCTAAGGTTACTTTCTTCACGGCAGGGTAGAGTTTAACGCGAATAATTATTTTCTTTTTACTTTTCATGTCACAGCATTATAATGAACTGCATGCAAACCTCTTAGCACTCTTGCGCTAATTTCCGGATGATCACTTCTTTGCGGTTCAGCTAACATTGCTATTCTGTTTCGGATTTACGTCTACGTTTTGCGCATTTCCCTGTACAATAGATATTGAGGATTGGGAATCGCAATTTTTCAAATGTGACGAGCTTCACTTGCCTCATATTTCCTATTGAAAACGCAGAAAATCTTTCTTATCTTGGTGCAGATAATTAGGCGGGATTAACACGCTTAATCGTTTTTCCAAGCGCCGATAGCTCAACTGGATAGAGCATCAGCCTACGAAGCTGGCGGTTGGGGGTTCGACTCCCTCTCGGCGCACAACAAATACGACAAGAATATTCATGCCAACTGATACACTGGAAGCAACCGTTGACCCACCCGCAAATATTTCTCATCCAGCGAAAAATGTGTTCAATGCTATTGTAAAGTTTATCAGCCAATACCCCGCAATTCTCTCCGCGTATTTTATCTACGGCTATTATTTTATTTCTACGATGAATTTCTACATCCGGTTCAAGCAAAAACATTTCGGCGCGGGCGAAGTGTTCTCACATTTTGATACTGTGATCTGGATGTGGCTCCTCGCATGGATTCTCGTCCGCGTTATCGAACTTCGTGAAAAACTGCACGCGAAAGAAAAAGAAAACCTCCAGCACCAATACACGATTCAAGTAAAAGAGACGCAGTTGAGAACATTGCATGAAGTTGTTATGACCTTGAAACATCAAATCAACAATCCTCTTGCCATTATTCTCGGATATACCCGTTTAGCGCAAAAGAAAAATACTGATCAAGAACTGGCGAAGAAGTTAAACGAAATAGAAGTTGCAGCCCAGCGTATCAATATTATTGTCCGCGACTTTACACTGACACGCGTGTACGAGGTAACGGAATCCCCGGTTGGCAATCTTGTAATCCTCCCTTCCGAAAAGAAAAAAACTTAGTTACACCTTCCATGACGCTGCACGAACGTTGGATGATACACGCTCTCTCTGAAGCGCGGCGGGCATTTCAAAGCAATGAAGTCCCGGTAGGAGCTGTCGTTGTGCATCGCGGCATCATCATCGGGCGCGGATACAATCAAGTTGAAACGCTGAACGACCCGACCGCGCACGCAGAGATGATTGCGCTTACTGCGGCGGCATCACACCTTCATTCAAAACAATTGAAAGAGTGCACGTTGTATGTCACGCTCGAACCGTGCCCGATGTGCGCTGGAGCCGTCGTTTTGTCCAAAATTTCTACTCTTGTCTTCGGAAGTTATGACGCAAAAATGGGCGCATGCGGCACATTGTACTCTATCGTGGAAGATAAACGATTGAATCACCGCGTTCATACAATCGGTGGGGTTCTTGATAACGAAAGCGGAAATTTGCTGAAACAGTTCTTTTTGAAAAAAAGGAAGGTTGTAACCTAACACACTTCGACAATCACAATGCAGTGCTGGTACCGCTATGAAGTTTTTCTGCGCGATCAGCCAGCCGCAATTGCTCAATCAACCCATCCAGTTTACCGTCAATAATTTCCGACAAATTGTATAATGTCAGCCCGATGCGGTGATCGGTCACACGATTCTGTGGAAAATTATATGTCCGGATTTTATCACTGCGGTCGCCGCTGCGGATCATTGATTTTCGCTGCGCCGCAGTAGATGCCGTTTGTTCTTCGAGTTTGACTTCGTACAATTTAGCACGAAGCATTTTCATTGCACGTTCGCGGTTTTGGAATTGCGATCTTTCTTGTTGACACGCCACAATTATTCCCGACGGCTTGTGGGTAATACGTACGGCAGTTTCTACTTTGTTGACATTCTGTCCGCCTTTGCCGCCGGCACGGAATGTGTCAATCTGCAAATCGGCAGGATTAATTTCGATTTCGACATCTTCCACTTCCGGCAGAACAACAACGGACGCTGCAGAAGTATGGACCCGCCCTTGTGCCTCAGTTTCAGGAACACGCTGCACTCGATGCACGCCGCTTTCAAATTTCATCATGCCGTACACATCTTCGCCGATAACGCTGAAGACAACTTCTTTAAATCCGCCTTTACCGGTTTCATTCCAATCGAGCGTTTCAACTTTCCATCCTTTTTGTTCGGCAAAGCGCGTGTACATGCGGTATAAATCGGCAGCGAAAAGAGCGGCTTCTTCGCCGCCGGTGCCGCCGCGGATTTCCACAATAATATCTTTGCTATCGTTGGGGTCTTTAGGAACAAGAAGTTGTTTGAGATGTTCTTCAAGCTTTTCTAGTTGAGGTTGAAGCTCCGCCAATTCCATTTCTGCCATTTCCTTCAACTCCGCCTCGCCGCCTTGTTCGAGAATCTCTTTACTTCCTTCCATGCTCACATACAAACGCTTGTACTCGTGATAGACTTTGACGATGTCCGAAAGCTCGCGGTATTCTTTCCCCAATTCTTTGCTTCTCTCCTGATTCGATATAACAGATGGATCGGAAAGAAGGCGTGTTACCTCGTCGTAACGCTCTTTGATTTTTTCTAACTTTTCAATCATACATCAATATGCGTGGAAAATAAAAACGGCGGCAATCACCCCAGCGCAGCATTCTGAAATTCAGCAGCGGCTTTTGCTGTATCCAAACCGAGAGCGGCTTTCATTGCTGCCAACGAAACTTCCATCTGGCTTTCGTCCGGTTCTTTCGTGGTGATTTTCTGAAGCCATAATCCCGGCGCCACAAGAATTCTTCCGAGCCGCGTCGTGCTATGCCGGGCTGAGAATTTGAGAAGCTCATACGCAATGCCGCCAACGACCGGAATGAACGGAAGATGGGTAAGCAAACGAACTGGCAAAGATAACGGATGGACAAATTGAAGAACAACAAGATCAAGAAAGGAGAAAAGAAAAATTGCAATGAGCATGACAATCAACACAAAGCTTGTGCCGCAACGCGGATGGAATCGTGTGTACTTCAAAGCCGTCGGAATTTCCAGCCGGTCGTTTTGCTCGAACGTAAATACAGCTTTGTGTTCAGCACCATGGTATTGAAATAACCGGTGGACATCCTTCATCAGTGAAATACTGTAGAGGTATAAAAGAAGAATCGCAATACGGATGCCGCCGGCAATGAGATTGAATGACAACGGCTGCTGCTCAACATTGAAAAAGCGCGTTGCTATAAAAAGCGGGAAAAAAAAGAAAATGCCTATGCCGAGCGCCAGGGCAAGCAGTAAGGTGAGTACAAGAGAAAGCGTTGTTTTTTCTTTCTTAACGTCTGCTGCTTTTGAGTTTGCGGAATCAGCCGGATCGGTAAGGGCAATTTCAGCGGAATAATTCAGTGTCTTTATTCCGATGTACATCATTTCCAGCAAACCGACGGCGCCGCGAAGGATTGGGACTTTCAACCACGAGTAACGTTCAAGCAACGAATGAAATTCTTCTTTCTTCACCACGATTTCACCATCGGGCTTGCGCACTGCGGTGGCAATAATATTTTTCGCCCGCATCATCACTCCTTCAATGACCGCCTGTCCGCCAACTTGCAGCGGCTCATTCGGATTGAATTCGGGATTGACCGGCTTCCACACATCAAAATTTTTACTCGAACTCATTTCCTGCTTTCGTGACGAATTATTCTTTTCAGATATATTAATATACGATTTTTTGCACCGCGTTCACAGCGCACGCCTTTGGTGTGGTTTTCAACTTAATAGCCGGCCGCTTCGCCAGAACCGCGTGCGTCCGGTGCGCCAAATAGAAAACCATCCTGTACATTAATGAGAACAGCGTTGACAATTGCAGAATAGCTGTGCGTGTCAACATCATATCCCATCGCTTTTAATTTCTCGACAGTATCCGGTGAAAGTCCGCGCTCTTCAGAAAAGATTTTATCAGGCAGCCATTGTTGATGAATGCGCGGCGCATCCACTGCTTCCTGAATATTCATGTGAAAATCCACAACATTGATAATAACCTGAGCGACTGAAGTAATAATCCGCGAGCTTCCTCTCGCGCCGAGCACCATAAACGGTTTGCCTTCTTTTAACACAATGGTTGGAGACATGGAACTCAGCATTCTTTTCTCCGGTACAATAGCATTTGCAGTGCTGCCGACAAGACCGTCCATATTTGGCGCGCCGGGCTTTGCACTGAAGTCGTCCATTTCATTATTCAACAAAAATCCGGCTCCATCGACAACAACTTTCGAACCAAAAAGGCCGTTGAGCGTTGTTGTTACACTCACACAATTTCCGTCCTTGTCAACAATCGAAAAATGCGTCGTTTGATCCGACTCATGCGCCGGTGGAATTCCATGAGAAATTGCGCTGCTCGGGGTTGCCCTGAGAGAATCAATCGTTGCGCGGCGTTCATCTGCATATTTTTTGGAAAGCAGCCACGGAAGAGGAACTTTCACGAAGTCGGCATCGCCAAGAAACTCGGCACGATCCGCAAAAACGCGCCGCATCGTTTCGGCAAGCAGGTGCACTTCGCGCGCCGAATTCCATCCGAGGCTTTGCACATCATAACCTTCAAGAATATTGAGAATTTGAATGAGCGCTGTTCCGCCTGAACTTGACGGACCCATTGAAATGATTTCGTAACCGCGATATGTTCCGCGCACAGGTTCGCGCATTACAGGCTCGTAGCTGAGCAAATCTTCTTTCGAAATCAATCCGCCGCCGCGTTTCATTTCAGCAGCGATCATGTCGGCAGTTTTACCGGAATAAAAGCCGTCGTGCCCGTACTCCTGAATTCTGCGGAGCGTCGCCGCAAGGTCGGGCTGTTTGAAAAGATCGCCTTCACCGTACGGCACGCCGTTTTTCGTGAACTGCTTCATCGAAGCCGGGAATTTTGAAAACTCCGGAACGACGCGCTTGAACTTCTCTGCCATTTCGTAGGTCAGCGGAAATCCATTTTCTGCAAACGTAACGGCAGGCTGTAAAAGATCAGCGCGTTTCATCGTGCCGAATTTTTCCAACGCCAAAAGCAAACCTGCAACAGAGCCGGGCACGCCGGTTGAAAGATGCCCGTACGTACTTTTTTCCGGAAGAAAATTTCCATGTTCATCCAAATACATATTTTGTGTCGCTGCGGCGGGCGCCTTTTCGCGAAAATCAATCGTCTCCGTTGTGCCGTTTGCAAGCCGAACGACCATAAAACCGCCGCCGCCAATATTGCCAGCTTCCGGATAGGTTACCGCCATTGTGAACGCAACTGCGACAGCCGCATCAATTGCGTTTCCGCCGCGCTGGAGAATCTCCATTCCGGTACGTGCCGCAATCGGATCGTCAGATACAACGATGCCGTGATGCGCTCTCACCGGAGCGCGCGAAGCAGCCGTCAGAAACGGCTGTTGAACAAAAAGAAAAACCGCAGTAACAATGAACTGTAAGCTTTTTCTCATTGACGATCTCCTTGTGTCTTTTGAATTTCTGCCGTCACGAACTGAAGGCGGTTTTTGTCAATATGTTGAACGATGAACCGGATGTTTTTATAGCGAATACTTTCGTGCTCGCGCGGTATTTTACCGAATAAATGAAGAATAAAACCACCGAGCGTGTCATATTCTGCATCTCCCGACCGGAGAGAAATGCCGAGAATTTCGGATGCCTCGTCAATACCGATATTCGCATTGAAACGGAATTGCCGTTCGGCAATTTTCTCGACTTCCGACTCGCCTGCATGAGATTCGCTGGCAACATTTCCCACAACAGCGCGGATAACATTTTGAAATGTTACGATGCCCGCAGTCCCTCCATATTCGTCGACAACAATCGCCATGTGACTTTTCTTCTCCTGAAAGTCTTCGAGCAGCGCTTCAACGCTTTTACTTTCCGGAACAAAATATGCTTCGCGGCACAGCGAAAGAATATCGGTACCTCTTTTCCCCGAAGCAAAAAGAGGAAGAATATCTTTCGCATATAAGATTCCTATGATGGTATCAATTGAATCACGGAATACAGGAATGCGCGAATGGTGCTTTTCGGCAAAAAAAACAACAACGTCATCGAATGATAATGTACGGGAATCGAGCGCCACCATGTCTGTACGAGGCGTCATAATCTCCCGCACGACCATCCCTTTCGCATCGACCATACTGTGAATAATATTCCGTTCCTCTTCATTGATCTCGCCTTCCTCGCTGACAACATCGGCAAGAATTTTTACGTCTTCATTTGTTAGCGGCTCACGCTGTTGATCGAGCGGCAATTTTTTCTCAATGGCATGAATCAATCCGACAAGAGAAATTATGAGAGGATACAATAGTAATGAAACAAGATACAGCGGTGGCGCAATTTTCCGGGCTGATGATAACGGCATGCGGGCCGCAATGACCTTGGGAGTTACTTCACTCACCACAATGAGAACAAACGTTACCGCAACCACATCCACAGCAAATGATAGTGTTTCATTCCAGCGGAATTGGACAACCGCTTGTGCGGTCAGCAAAGCGACAATCACTGCAATGGCGGTGTTGACCAGTGTGTTTCCAACAAGAATAGTGATAAGCAAGCGGCGGGGATGCTGCAACAAACGGACAACATACTTCCACCCGGCAGATTTCGTTGAACTGAGTTCCTCAATCGCAGATGCATGGAGCGAGAATAATGCAACCTCCGCTCCTGAAAAAAAAGCAGAGCATGCAAGAAGAACGGCTATTGTGATAGCAACTGAAATAGTGACTTCGCTCATTTATTGATCGTCGAATTGTTACGTGCACCATTAACAACGGAATAGCCCCGCTGCTGCAGGGCTATTCTCAAACAAAAAAGAATCGTTGATTTGCTGCGATGAATTAACGCGCTAAAAAGGCAAATCGTCATCTTTTTCAGGTACAGCATCGGATACATTTGGAGAGGCATCAGTATCAGCCGGTGGTGCGCCTTGCGTACCCTTGCCGCCGCCGTCGAGCATGATCAGGTTTTCGGCGACAATTTCAGTGATATACTTTTTTACGCCGTCTTTTTCGTAGCTGCGAGTTTGAAGCTTGCCTTCAATGTACACTTTCTTGCCTTTCTTCAACCACTCGCCGCATATTTCTGCCAACTTTCTCCACGCAACAATATTGTGCCACTCGGTACGTTCTTGCATATTGCCGTCCTGGCCCTTCCAGGAATCCGACGTTGCAACGCTAAACGTTGCGACAGCAATACCGCTGCTTGTATAACGCATCTCAGGATCTTTTCCGAGATTGCCGATCAGTTGGACTTTGTTGAGGCTTTTTGCCATGACATCCCCGCTCATTTTGTGAGAGAATGATATGAATTAGTTACACACAACCGATGTTGGGGAATTGATTTCTGCTGCTTATTGATGTGTCGAAACAATTGTCTTCCCTACAATGATTGTATGGTTAGTGAGTATAAAAAGTTTTGAGGAAAGAGTCAAGGCGTCGTGAATTTCCCCGCCAGGCGGGAATCCAACAATATGATCACGCATCAGCCTGAACAATGGCGCACCGGTAAACGAAAACGCTTCGATGGATGAAGGAAAAGAAACAAGTATGCCATCGCTGTAGCAGCTGATTGCACTTGGGTTTTCTGATTCGATCAAGAGAAAACTGCCGAGATAGTTGCCGAAGGTATCGTACTGAACGACGCGATGTTCGTCAAGAACAAAAACGGTGTCACCGGAACTTATGACAATATCTCGAGGATCTTTCAATGCCCCTGCGCCAGCCGAATATGAACCAAACTCTTTCTGGAAATTTTGATTTTGGTCGAACTTGATGATGCGTTTGCCTTCAGATTCGACAACAAACAACTCTCCTTGCGACGAAATGGTGCATGCACGCGGGTAAAATCCGCCGCCGTACGACGGCGGCAAATTCTCTTCGGTAAACGATTGAATAAAATTCAGCTTGTGGTCAAATCGTTGAACACGGCGATTATTATAATCCGCAACGTAAATATCGAGCGGAAATGAAGCGCACACATCGGTTGGGTGATCGAACTCCAAATCGCCCCAACCCTGGCCGCCGATAAATTTGAGCTGGTCACCGTTTTCTTCACTTTGATACAATTTATTGGCGCCAGCATCCACAACAAATATTTCCCCGCTTCCATTCGTCGAAAGCGATACGGCATCAACAAAATTGCCAAAGGAGCGGTCAACCGCGAACATTGCTTGATAAGAAGAATCAGCGCTATCGGAAAGCCGGCGCTCACTTCCGGCATTATGTGTCTGAGCGCCGAGAAAAACTCCGATCAACAATATGCAACAGCAAACAAAAACCGCTGCATTGCCACCTGAAGCGCCATGTTCCATTTTCGCTGAATGTTGATAAAATAAAAAAAGAAAAGTGCGGTCCATGATGCCGAACGAAGCAATGTATGATGCTACTGAGCCACTAAATTAGCAAGAAGACGGTATGACACTTCATCAACACTGAGAAACCGGGGAAATAAATTCAGTGAGCAATAGTAAACAGTTCCGCTGCCCATAACTCTTTTAACAAGAAGCGGTGCATTGCTAACAGCAGATTTCATCAACACGTTCATATCTTTGTCAAAAACGCCGCGCACTCCGCCAAATGAAAGCGGGAATAGTGCGGTATTAAAATTGTTTTCTGAAATCATATTTGGCGCTTCAAAAACACTTTCCGTGCTGTCAATTTTTATTGCCTCGCTGCCGCCGATGATAGGAAGATAGGAAAAACTGATCGTTGAATTCAATAGCCGATTTCCCATTTCACTTCCGTATTGAGGAAGCATAACCAGCTTTCCACCTTTGCTGATCCATTGCAGCAGTTCAGATACGCGTTCAGGAGAAGAAAGTAAGTTTTGGGCTGAAAATTGGTCAATCACAATCGCTGTAAATTTCGATAAATTATTTTCTGTGAATTGCGCTGCATCCAACCGCGTTGGCGATAACCCAAGCCGGGACAAAGCAATCTGCACCGGGCTGTTATTGATGATAGAGTACAATGCAACTTTTGCCGCTGTATTACTTTTCACGTCAAGGTAACGACATACAAAACTTCCGACGGAAAGATTTCCGCTCGCCCACAGTGTCACCTTATGGCTGCTGGTGTTAAGGGTATCTTTCCATTGCAAAGGAAGAGTTTTTGTTACGACAAAATTTTTCCCGGGTAATTCCACTTTCACTTTTAGAGAAGAAACAAGGGAATCTGAAATGTAAATTTCTCCTCCAGAGCGGTCGCGTACATTGCTTCGTAAGCGGACAAAAACCGAACTGTCCCGGTACAACACAACCTGCGGAGTCAGCACTTCCACAGACCGAACCGGCGCTATGATGAGCGGGATTTGTCTGCGGTACATAAAATTTCGGATTGCGTTCTTATCTTGATGCACCACAATAAATGTGAAGAACGTCCGATTCTGAAGAGATGAAAAGCCTTGCGGCGTTTCTGTTGAAGTGAACGGAATGTGCTTGGGCGTGATGACTCGAAATTCCTGCGTATCTTGAAGTGCGTAAAACGAATTTTCGCTCTCGTTCACTATCCATTCTTTCTGAATTGTACCGGGAAAAACAATTTGTGTTTTCCCCTTTTTCATCCAGGGACTCAGCCGCTCAACGTGGAAAAAAAATAATTGCAGTTGCGTGACAACGCTGTCACCCACACTGTACGGAATATCGACCCCCAGCAAAGCACAGCGCAAGTTTTCAAGTCCCATTTTCCATGTTGTGAGAATTCTCAGATCGCTCGCACTCAGTGTGTGTTCGTACAATCCAATGGAAGCATCAACATCTCTGATTGTTTTTTCAAGAATTTCCAGTCCGCTTTGAGCGCTCTTTTCGTTTTCAATAGAAAAGGTTCTGCTGATAGAAGAATAAAGTTTCTTCATCTGTGCCCCGAATTGCGGGAGGCCGGCATCAAGCGTTGGAGGCGGGAGGGCGGTCATCGGATACAGCTGGTGATAATAATGCTTTTTATTATCCCATAATGAAATCTGGAATCTCAGGCTTTTGTACCATGCCTCTGCTTCTTTAGCGATGGATATATAGTTTTTCCTCCACAAAGAGTTTTTTTGTTCAACGGGAATCTTGACTATTTTCACTTCGTCGTTTGTTTGAACAAAAACACGCTTGATGTTCCACTCACTTCGATGAACAACTGTCCTGCGGCAATAGTCAATAACCGAACGTTCAAGATAAGCCAGCCGCGCGGATTTTCCTGTTGGCGAAAGAGCGTCACTATTGAGCACTACCATATCCGGCTTTACAAGCGCCATCAATGTATCAAGCTTACTGTCGAGCACAGCGCCAAGATGTTGTAGCGGATGAAAACTGCCGCCACCCGCAGAAAATTCATCCACAGGAATATTGAGAAAAAAAGATTGCGCACCCAAAAATGAAAGAGCCTGATATGCTTCTTCTTTTCTTCGCGCGGCAAGTTGATAGAACATTTCACCGCTGAAATCACTCGGCAGGTCCTCGCCATTGGTAACGTACGCAACCGCGACTGTTGCACCTCGCGCAATTCGATAGTAAGCAATCGCCGCACGATCCTCAAAACCCGGCGCAAGCGCAAGCATTAAAATTACGCTCGGATTTTTGATTTCTTCGATGTTTTGCACGACGGCTTTTTTGCCAGTGCCGGGAAAATACGGCGATGACTGTTGAGCACGCGCGCTTGCGAAAATCGCGAAAAGAAATCCGCCTAACACGATGACGGATGCGCTTCTGGTGAAAAAGAACGAGAGCCTTGTGAACTTCATTCGACCATCCTATAGAATCGGTAAAAATGAAAAAGGGGACGCCCTTCGGCGTCCCCTTTTCTTTTTGTAACTAAAAAGACTTTAGAACCCAAGCTTCACTGTGAAAACCTGGTTCGCATCCATCAAGACAAGATGCCGGTACGCATAGTCAAGCGTTAAATTCACTCCGCCAACATCATAGTTGATCCCCGCTCCGAATGTGTAATCATAGAGCTGGGATGTTTTGCCTGTTGGATCCTTTGGCGCGTTCGGAGAAAGATTGTAGCCGGCACGCACAAAGAACAAGTTACGGAAGGCGTATTCTCCGCCAAACTTCCAAATATCGTCTTGGTAGTTATTGTTCTCAAAGTCTGTAAAGATAGAAACATTATTCATCTCGTCAAGCTTCTTATCATACGCTAAAGCAATTTCCATTTTTGATGGAAGCTCAAACGATGCCGCTTGAACATCGTACCATTGTGTGCCTCGGCTGTCGCCCACGGTTGATCCTTGACGAAGCAAATTGGATCCGCTGTAGGTCATGTTCGGGCCGATGTTCTTTACTGCGACGCCAAGTTTCAACTCGGGAATACCAAGCCCGCTGTATTGCACGCCGGCATCGAAGGAAAATCCTGTTGCCGACGTGCTCATGATGGCTTCACTCACGATATCGAAATTTGCACCAACTGAAATACGATCACTCAAGAGACGAGAATAGGTCAATCCTGTGGTAACATAGGTTGGCGAAAAGGTTTGTCCTGTTCCGTCGGGATTATCTTCGGTTGTCACCGGGATATTTCCAAAATTGATTGACTTCAGGGAAATACCAAATGTTCCGATACCTTCTGCTGTAACACCGATAGCACCGTAATCAACACCAATGCCTCCAAGATAGGACATGTGTGAGAACTGCGCCTCCGTGCCGAAGCTTGACCGTGCCAAGCCAGCCGGGTTCCAGTAGATTGCATCAACACCAGTGACAAATGCAACGTTGCTGCCGCCGAGCGCAATCCCTCTGGCTCCGACAGGAATAAGAAGTTCCTGTGCGCCGGCAGTACCTGTGCGATTTATGTTTCCTGCGATGGCAGACAAGCACATCAGGCTGCCCAGCACGAGGAAACTCGCCAACCGCCTTACTGTGATATACATAGAATATCTCCTTTTCGTTGAATTTAAAGGGACGATCAACATTTTTGTTTCCATAATTCCGGATTCTTAATAGTGATCCAGAAATTGCTGTTCAGGAATAATTGCCAGCTTCAGCGTCTTTGTCTGACCAAGATCAGGCAAATCGATATATACGATATACATACCTGCTGCAACAGGCAATTGGTACTCGTTCAAGAGATTCCAATCGAAGTATTGGTCAGCGTTATTCTTCTGCAATGTTCGGACAAGAATACCTGCCAGGTTGTATATGTGTATAGTCGCTTTTTGCGGCAAGTGCGTAAACCGCACCCAACGAGTGTACTTGTCTGCTTCAAGTTTGTTAAACCCAAAATACGGATTGGGGAAAACATTGATTTGATCAACCTCGTTTTTGGCAAGTGTTGAAGAGTACTGTGCTTTAGGAATTGAGAAAGTAAAATTATCTTTCCCAATTTGCAGCGGTTTGTTATAGAGAAACTGAATTTTGTCGCCAGTGGTAAAATTAGACTTAAAGAATACCCAGTTCCACGTTGCACTATCTTTTGCAGTTTGAGATGTAGGACTTATGACAGCAGTAGCGTATTTAGTACTTACTGCCCAGACATACACCCTATCTCGTGTATTCCATACTTGAAATTGTTTCGTAGCATCGCCCGGGATATTCGTCTTGCCCGCATTACGATCATAGACCAACAGGTTCACCTGTTCGTTCTTATCTATGTTCCAAACCTCAAAAGGAATCCTTATTGTAAAAGGAGCTTTTGTACCCGGAGTTGGGTTTAACGGATGATCTTTGATATTATAGTTGCTGGCACCTATAAGGGTTGCTATTGAACCGCCGGACTTTGTTATAACAACGGTTTGCCCATTGATCGTGGTATCGCCTGTTACACCAGTCCACCGTAGTTCATAACCCTGTTGTAATGCATCAATACTCGTTGCACCGGCTGTTACGCCTCCATTATACGACGACAATGAAGCATTAGCCGTTCCTGCAGCGAAGCCGAATATTACAAAATCGGCCATGTCAAAGTTTCCATCAGCGGTGACATATTCATTAGAAGAGCGTCTTATCGTTGTACCGTTCACAATAAGTTTACCAATTGTAGTGGGTGCTGCATAACTGCCGCTTACTTCTACAGTCATACCATCGAATAGAACCGGGCTTACACCAACATTATAGCCGTTAGTGCCTGCTGAGCCGCCGGGACCAAAAATATTATTAGCTTTGAAATATGTATTTTGGTCATAAATGTCGGCGCCGCTCAGTATTGTCTGATTCTTAAGGGGAGTCGTCCCTTTTGTTACGTCCTTAACATCCCATTGCTTCTGAGTGACAATATTATTTGCGATTTGTTTTAGCGTATCAGTGCTGGATACATCAATAAGGCTATCGCCATAATTATCATCATACATAGTATAATGAGTTACCATGGGCAAGCTTGCTGAATGGACCCGCACAACGATATCTTCGCCGCCGGCAAAGAGTCCATTCTTAGATCGGCTGCTATCGCCAAAGAATATCGTGTTTGTGGTTCTGTTAAGTGTATAACTAATTTCCGAACCGTCGTTATTACTTACTGGTTTAAAAACAGTATCAATAGCAACACCAGCGGGTAATTTTATTTGGATCCCATCGCACCAATCATAATCGATCGATACAACATCAGCCAAATAGTGGATATCAAAAGAACCTTTTGTTTCGCTCCACGTCGCCGCAGAGGTCAATGATGATCCAGTTAGGTCCTTGCCCAACCTGTTTTTCTTGCTGAGTGCTGTCACATCAACCCATTTACCATCCTGACCAAGCGAATAGGTTTCATTATGAAACACTACCTGATAGTTATCGCCGGTTATTTGGTAAGGATCAACGACGGTCACATTCAGACTTGCATTCGCCGTGCCGGTATGAACAACATTCGAAAACGAGCCAATATCCGTAGCGGTTATTCCTGACTGCGGTGATTGAGCGCGAACACGCTGGATGTTGCCCGAAATCGGACTTTCAAGGTTGTTCGGTTCAACACCTGTTCCATTGTAACTGTACGCCGTTACCGCAAAATAGTAGTCGCGGTTATTCACAATCGGTGCACTCGTGAATGCATCTTGTGTAATAGTGATGGAACGCTTCAAACCCGAGTGGGTTCCGTATTGAACCGGCTCCGTTACGATATATCCTGTTATGGGGTCAAACGCTAAATCCTGAATTAACCCTTTGCCTGATTTCAAGTCGTACGTGGCAATGCGTTTGGCACCGCTTGTCGAATTGGTGGGCATTTGCCAAACATTGTAGCCCTGGAAGGCATACCCCTTCGAAACAAAATTTTCCGTTGTGGCGGACGCGCTTGGGTCGCCCCAGCTCAGGACTATCTTGCCGTCAAGCGCGGCAACTTTAACCTGCGGTGTCGGCGGTGCAGACGGAAGATCAAAGAGATAATCATAAGCAGTTTGGGCTATTTGGTCGTAATATTTCAGATATGAAACGCTTGACAGGTAATCGCTGCCTTGAGCCGCAAGTGCAGCAACCACAATTTCCTGTGTGTCGCCAGCCGCCATTGTGAACGGACCGGTTATCAATGCCATGCGGCGGTCTCCTGGAGGAGCCAACGGAGGTCCATCAAGCCAGCCTGTATTAAGTACAGGATCGCCTGCAAGAACGAACTTAGTAACGACGCCGTTGGGATCTGTGTAGGGCTGACCAGTGTTGCCAACCAACCCTCTCATAAGGTTCCACCACTGAGGCGTTCCACGCGGGTCGTTCAATGCCGGGTCAGCATACAATGCGTTGGCATTGATAAAGAAATTGAATGCGGACATCTTTAAATTTCTATATCCGGGTTTCTTTTTCAACGCAAAGATTGCGGTATCGCCTGCACTTGGAACAATCGGACCCTGGAAGAAATCAAAACCGACTGCCGGCGGGGGAAGGTTCAACCGCGCATAGTTGGCATCTCGTGCCTGTCCATTATAACAAAATCCAAGACTCAATACCGTGTCGCAGCCTGCATAATCGTCGCCAGCATCGCCAAGATCAGGGTCAGCCCATTGGGAAACACGCATCGAATCAATTGCAAACCCGCTTTTATTAATGAGCTTGTAAAGAACAAAAATTGTATTCCCAAGCGCACCGGGACGGTTATATGCCCAAATTGTCCTCTGCTCCTCAATACCGATTGGATTTGAACCATAAAGATTTTGTGTTCTGGTGACGCTCAAGTCATTAGAGACGTGCCATATTGTTTGATCGGCACCGGGAATACCGGGAACATCAACCGCTGGGTCGTAGTGACCATTATGATTGACATCCGTGTATGGGGCGCCATCGGCTGCTGGCCATTGATTCCAGTCATCCCAATATTGCTTTTGAAGATCCGCCGCTGAATACGCTTCAAACCGATCAACGTATGACACCTCGCTTAATGTCAATGCATTTAATTCTGCGTTTGTAACAGAATCTTGTTTCGAGGCAGGGAAAATGCTTGCAGGCGGCATATCGGGACGAACACGATATACTCTATAAGAAGCTTTACCGGGGTCATCTGCAACCCCAACTGAAAGGATTTTTCCGGCTTGTAAGCCGTGGTTATACGTGGAGCCTCCAACGTACAGTGTATCGTTTTTATATCCTCCCCATACAAGTCCATCTTCAAAAATAACGGTTCCGTCATTGGAGCCCTTGGGGAATTCAAACCCTTCGTTGCTCGCAGAAAATTTATTGAATGAACCATCACCGTTATTACTATAGTAATTGAAAATATTATTGATATCCATCGGCCGGTAAACATCATTTGTGCTCACCTTTGCCAATGTATTCTTGCTGCCGCTTTTCTCAGTCGGCTTTGCCGCTTCAAGCGGCGCAGCAACCCAGACAAGAAAAAGCAGGGCAGCTAAAATACCTTTAAGAATTTCTTTACGAACCATAAGGTGTTCCTCCTAGACTTTTCATTATGAATTAATACTCAACTTTTACGCCAAACCGGATTTGTCTTGGGGCAGCATAGTTGCCGGAATTATCACCCAAAAACACAGCGTTATACACATCGGCGTATTGAGGACCATAGGTTGCCACTTGCTGTTGACCGGCCGCTGTACCTAACCAGCCATCATTGGCCGGATCACCGGTTCGCGGATATACACCCACAGCATTATGTGAATTGAGGAGGTTTTGCACATAGATATAAAATGTTGCATCCATCGGCCCGAAGGTGACAGTTTTATCAAGGCGGGCATCAACCTCAAATGTCCACGGAGTTGTTGATGAGCCTAACGGCTCCAGCGGAATTTGGAAACGAGAATCTCCCTCGTTTGCTTTTGCGTCAATTCGCAACAAAGTGAACGGATAGCCGCTCGCAAACTGCGCCAGGATGTTCAACCCTGAACGTTCAAGAATGCTGCCGCCGTCATTTTTTGCAAAGCGATAGTCCAGTGAAACACTTCCGCGATGCGTTTGGTTCGTATTCATCGGAGTGATCATTGTTGGAACAAAACCATGTTGATCCGTTGCGCCGCCGGCTTCGCTGTTTGAAGTTGAGCCGGTCGAGCGTGCATCGGAAAACGTGTAGTTGATTTGAGCCTGAACGCGTTGAACGCGCCGCATTGTTACTTTAAACTCAACACCCTTCGTCGTTGCAAAGTCTCCGTTTTCCAGCGCTACATAGTTTCGGTTCGCTGCACCTGCCGCAGGGGTGATAACCCTGTATTGAATTTGGTCACGGATATCTTTGTAAAACGCAGTAATATCAAACGATGCGTTGTCTGCTACCTGATCAGAAAAACCCATTTCGTACTGCGTCGTTCGTTCCGGTAAAAGTCCGTATCCTTGAGGCGACTGGTAGTAGTTTCCACCATTCACGATGTTGAAACTGCGTCCCGTGCCTTCGTAGGTATCGACTAATTGAGATTGCTGAATGAACTTACCGTATTGTGCATGAAACACCGTTCTGTCAGTAACCGGGAACGAGAATCCTATACGCGGGCTGATCTGACTTGTCGCCGGTGTAGTTTTAATAGACGACGAGGAAATAACGTTTAACGAATCAACAAAAGTGATATTGTGCGGGTTGACCAACGCAATACCATCGGAACTAATATAATCGTATCTCAAACCAATATTGAGAATAATGTCGGGGAGCTCGATCTTATCTTCAACATAGCCAGCTCCAAAGACCGGGTGTCGAGGACCGTAATCAACAACGGTATTGCCAAGTTTTACATCGCTGTCGATCAGGTTGCCAAACACATCATACCCAAAATTATCCGACCCGCCTCCTCTAAGCACTGCGGCTTTTTCTGCTTGTGTTAAGCTTGGATCGTTCAGGGTAAGATATCGCCCTAATATTCTTGAAGGGACAAAACGGCGAATTGTGTAGCGCGTATATTCGCCGCCAAACTTCAATCCGTGGTTGTTCATCTGAGAGGAGAAATCCAGCCTGCCTCCGATAGAACTTTGCGAAGTGTGCGAATATCCTGTTTCAACTGTTCCCGGCTGATCAAAAGAAATACCGCCGCCGCTTGTCGGTCCGAAGACAGTCCACGCAGTATTGTTGGCACCCTTCACGCCGTTTGCTTGAATAAGCGTTTGTCCAACTTTCGCATTCGCAAGTGAATCCCCGTACACATTGTAATTTTCTTGAAGAAGGGGATCCATCGTTTTGCCATCGTTTGTGAAGTAATTCAGGTTTACTTCATAGTAGGTTTTAGGATTGAGGAACTGCGTAAGTTTCACGTTACCAAAACCATTCGATGATAAGTTAAGTGGCAGTCTCGCCAGATTAAATATTTGCGAGACGGTTGCCGCGTTTTGCGATCTGTTCGTACTGTATGAACCGGCACCGCGCACTTGGATATTTCCAAGGTCGAACAACAATGTTCCTGCGTAGTTAAAGACATTCGAAGAACCGCCAAGGCGATTCCCCGCTTGATATGCAATGTTTAGAGTATCCGATATAGATTGCGTCGGATGCTTCGCCGTGTATTGCGGGTCCGTTACTAAACCTTTAAAATTTGCTCCGCCCCAAAATGATGGCGTGGCAACCCCGCCTGTCAACGCTCCCGGATCCCGGTTAAACTGATTTTCCACTGTACCAAAGAAACGAATCTTGTTCGACATAACAGGCCCGCCGAACGTAGCGACATAATCAGAGTATCCGTACGAATATCCGCCAAGTGATTTTTTCGCTTGGCCAGTGTAGTTATCGCTTTCCAATGATAGCGAGGCTTTCCACGCCTCTCCACCGCTTCGAAGCTGTGTGCTTACAATACCAGCATTAGCTCCGCCATACTCTGCACCGTAACCGCCGGTTTGAACTTGAATCTGTTCGACAGCATCCTGGCTGAATGTTACTGCCCTTCCGCCGGAGTACACGTTCGTGACATTCACGCCTTCCAATTGAAATCCTGTTTCATCGGCGCGACCGCCACGAATATAGATGTTGCCGTTACGCTCTACGACACCGGGCTGCAATGCAACCGCCGCTGTAACACCGCGAAACGGTACGGTATTAAAAAAGTCATTATCTATAATGCGCACTGAGTTTGTCGCCGATTTATTGATCAACGGCCGCTGGGCAATAATTTCGACCGTTTGCACTTTCACGCCTTCGGCTGGAAGCGCAAAGTTTGACTCTGTTGTCAAATCGGCATTCACGCGCACATTGGCTAATGTAATCGCTTGGTAGCCGATATACGATGCCTTCAGAGTGTACGTGCCTGGATCGAGATTCAGAATTGTAAAGACACCGTTGACGTCAGTCGTTCCGCCGTAGGATGTTCCTACAACCTGAACTGTCGCACCAACCAGTGCTTCCCCCGATTCACGATCAGTCACCTTTCCTCTGATCTTTCCGCCGGCAGCCATTAAGATCGCCGGCAAAAGCAAGGCAACGAGCAGTAAGGTGTAACGCTTCAGTTGCATGTTTTGTCTCCTTGGTTTGTTCTTGTGGACAATTGTGATCTGCGCGCCGTACAAAACTACACGGGATCAGTTAATTAAAATGCAATGAAAAAAATAGACACCGCTCACCTGAGAAGGCGGGCTCCATAACTTTCGTCTCTTGGATTGAATCGGCAATGGAAAATTTCGACTTTCGTCTGGTATCAATCGTTTCACGTACTCTCTCGTTCGTTCCGCGTTACTGACTTCGCTAATTTACGATTCACGAATTCATTTGTCAAGTGCTATTCGCTGTATCTTCTTTTCCGACAATACCGTATCGAAAAGTGCCGCTCACTATATTCAGCCAGCACGTGAAAGAAACAACGAACATACTGCAAGAATTTAATGAAGCATAAACAGCTTGTTTTGAAAAAAAAACTGCCGTACGTATAGCACGTGAAGAAGTTTCAAGGAAGGAGGCTGTAATAACTGCACTCCGATTGCAGGCAACTATTTCAGCGGTCATAAAAAAGGATTTACGGGCAAACTGCACAACTATCTTATTCAACACAAGCAAAAAATCATTCAGCCACAGGCTGATTTGCCTTTCGCGGCGAAAAACTTTCTTTATACTCGACCCGCGCATTTTCTTGTCCTCAGCAGCAAAAACTATTGTTAGACATTTCATCATCATTATCGAGTGTGATGCAAAAGATAGAGATTCAATCCTATTTTGTCAAGTGCAAAGGAGAAATTTTTCAACAATTAACTCCTTGCGGAAAGAGGCAATCCGCGTCTCTTTTTAATGGTTTTTTCGGCACATGTGCGGTTCATTCGCGCACATTAATTTCATAACGAGATAACTTTTGCTTCAAAAATTCCATCAATGGAATTCATTTTTGCAAGCACTCCGTCGGAAATCGGATTGTCAACGCTGACGACCGTGAGCGCTTTGCCGCCAAAATTCGAGCGGCCGAGTGCTAACCCTGCAATGTTTATTTTTTCCGACGCGAGAATAGAACCGACTTGTGCAAGCATTCCGGGTTTGTCTGTATTGGTATAGAATAAAAGAATGCCTTCCGGGTTCACTTCAAAATAAAACGAATCGATCCGCACAATGCGCGGCTTTGTTGTGCCGAACACCGTGCCGGCAAATATTCTTTCTTCAACATCGGTGGAATATTCGACCGTCAATAAATGAGAATAGTTCTCGCTGTCGCGTTCTTTCTTTTCGCTGATGTGAATACCCATCGATGCGGCAATGATCGGCGCGTTAATATAATTCACCGGTTCGCTCATCAGCCGCGAGAATAATCCTTTCAGAACTCCATCTGCGAGCAGCTCATGATGTTTTTGTAAAAGTTCACCGCGCGTTTCAATGGTGATTTCCCGCAGCGTTCCTTTCATCAACTGCGCCTGCAAACTGCCGAGTGTTTCAGCGAGCGAAAGATACGGCTTGATTTCATTTGGAATTCCTGCCTGCAATGCAACCGCGTTGACGGCACCGGAAATTCCGCGGTCATGAAGTGCGTCGGCGATTTGTTCTGCAATCTGAATTGCAACTTTCTCCTGCGCTTCTTCTGTTGAAGCGCCGAGATGCGGCGTGCACACAATGTGTGGATGTTGAACCAACGGATTATCTTTCGGCGGCTCGCTCATGTACACATCGAGCGCCGCGCCGGAAACCTGCCCGCTGTTCAAAGCGGCGAGCAAAGCTGCTTCATCAATAATCCCGCCGCGCGCGCAATTGATGAGCCGAACTCCTTTTTTACATTGAGCGATTGTTTTCTCGTTCAGCAGTCCGCGCGTTTCATCGTTCAGCGGCGTATGCACAGTGATAAAATCCGACCGGCGATAAATTTCGTCGAGCGACACCAATTCAATTTTTAATTTCAGCGCAACGTCGCTTGAAAGCACCGGATCGAAACCGATCACGTTCATGCCGAACGATTGACAGCGCACCGCAACTTCGCGGCCGACTTTTCCTAAACCAACAACGCCGAGTGTTTTTCCGAAAAGTTCTGTCCCCATATATTTTTTTCTCTCCCACTTCCCCTGAATCAAACTCATCTGAGCGTGAGGAATATTGCGCGCAAGCGAGAGCAGGAGAGAAACCGTGTGTTCAGCCGTCGAAATCGTGTTGCCTCCCGGCGTGTTCATCACGATAATGCCGCGTCGCGATGCCGCTTCAACATCAATATTATCAACACCGGCACCGGCTCTGCCGATGACTTTCATATTCTTTGCTTGTGCAATAATGTCGGCAGTAACTTTTGTTCCGCTGCGAACCACAAGCGCATCGTAATCGCCGATGATGGATTTCAATTCATTTGCCGGAATTCCCGGCTTCGCGTCAACCTGAAACCCTTCGCGGGTCAGAATGTCAACGCAGCTTTGTTCTATTGGATCGCTGATGAGTATTTTCATGATGGTAGTATGTGAGTAAGTGAATAAATGTACAACGATGTGAATTGTAAAATTTTATTTTTTGTCATCCGATTGCTTTAAGAATCGGATAGCTTGATGATGTGCCGTTGTGCGCCGTCTTCAGGCGCCATTTCCAATTTGAAGATATTTTACGACAGCCTGAACACCGATACCCGCATCGAATTTGTAGCCACTCTCGCGCAAAGTCATTTCCAGCGCTGTCATCATTATCACCATATCCATTTCGTCATAATATCCCAAATGCGAAATGCGGAAAATTTTCCCTGTGTAATCGTCCTGCCCGCCGGCAATGGTGATGCCGTATTTCGTTTTCAAAATCTTGTTGAATGTTTTCCACTCAACGCCTTCCGGCACCCACACCGGCGTAACGGCGTACGACGGTGAATTGGAAAACAGCTTCAATCCGAGCGCAGAAACGCCGGCGCGAATCGCCGTTGCTAACCGCTCGTGGCGTTTCCAAATATTCTCGATTCCTTCAGCGCGGATCATTTCGAGCGCAACATCAACCCCGATGACGAGCGATACCGCCGGTGTAAACGGCGTATCGTTTTTTTCGTATGACTTAACTGCCTTACGGAGATCAAAATAAAATTTCGGCAGCGTCGAATGTTCCATTGCTGCGATGGCGCGCTGACTGAGTGCAACAAACGCAAGTCCCGGCGGAATCATTAATCCTTTTTGTGAGCCGGTCACGCAGGCATCAATTCCCCATTCATCAAAACGTAATTCGTGCGCGCCGACAGCCGTAATGCCGTCAACGCACACAAGCGCGTTGGAATTTTCCCGAATAACGCGGGCAAGTGATTTCACATCCGTTGCAGTGCCGGTGGATGTTTCACTGTGCGTAAGATACACTGCTTTTGTCTCGGGATGCTTTCGTAATTCCGAAAGAATCTGATCTGTCGTCGGCGCTTTTCCCCATTCCAACTTAATTTCAACCGCGTTCAAACCGAACGCACGCGGCATCTTCACCCAGCGCTCTCCGAACTTTCCACCATTGACTGAAATAATTGTGTCGCCCGGTGAGAACAAACTGACAAACGTTGCTTCTACGCCGCCCGTGCCGGAACTCGTAAGCGTAAGCACCGGCTGTTCTGTTTGAAAAAGATATTTGAGATTGCGGTTGACGCGGGTGAGAATTTCATTAAACTCCGGATTGCGGTGATGAATGATCGGCTCGGCCATTGCCAGCATCACGTGTTCCGGAACCGGGGTGGGACCTGGGGTGAATAATCGTTTTTTCATGTTGAAGTTCCTGCGAAAAATTGTCGGCGAAATGAATGGAAAAGCTTCTTTCTACACAACGAAAATACTGCAAATGCGAAAGAGAATCAAGCAATCAAGGGAAAGTTACACAAGCTGAAAATAGCGCGAAGAGGCGCCACAAAACTCGAGCGACGCGTTGTTGTTCTTACGCAACAGCCGAAGAAATAAATCTCTTCGACGATGAATGCTGCGCAAATGTGATGTGAGCTTCAATCATTTTCAATAAGTCGGCACGGCCATCTCCTGTCATTGCAGAGAAAGGCATGATTCCGCGCACGTAGTGATATTTGCTCATTGACACTTTTACGTTATTCACCTGTGTTTGAAGACGACTGAACGGCGTTTTATCTGCCTTCGTGAGAACCAACACAAACGGTATTTTGTAAAAATCAAGCCAGCCGATCATTAAATTATCAAGGTCGGTCGGGCCAAGGCGTGCATCAACTATTTGTACGGCAAAAGCGATTTGTTTCCTGGAGTGAAAATAGTCTTCAATCAACGCAGTCCACCCCGCCTTCACATGTTCGGCAACTTTCGCGTAGCCATAGCCCGGAAGGTCAACAAAATACATTTGCTTGTTGATGAGATAATAATTCAATTCGCGGGTTTTCCCCGGCGTTGAACTGATGCGGGCAACGTTTTTCCGGTTGAATAATTTGTTGAGAAGAGACGATTTCCCGACGTTGGACCTTCCGAGAAATACAATTTCCGGCAAATTGTCTTTCGGAAGTTGTTGAAGGCTTGCAGCACTAACAGTAAAGTCAACAGTAACAATTTTCATACATCTACTTTTCGGATAGAATTTATTCCGATGTTCGCGTGGGACATAGAACAAACCAAGGGTGGCGTTCAGCCATCCTTCCGGCGGCGTTGTTATGCAGTTGTTTCCGGCGGGGTTTCAGCCTGCGGCTGATGCGCTGTTGGCGCAGAAGTTTGATCTGATTCCAATGCGGGTTCTTCCGCTTTTTCCGGAACCGTTTCCGCTGTCTTTGTCTGACCGGCTTTTCGCGGACGACGCGCTCGGCGCGGACGCGCCGGAGCCTTTGCTTCTTCCTGCGCAACGTTATAATCAACAAGTTCAAGAATTGCAACATCGGCGCCATCGCCCAAACGCTGGCCAAGCTTTACCACGCGCGTATAACCGCCTGCGCGGTGCGCAACTTTCTGGGCAATTTCATTAAAAAGAAGTTTTACTACTTCTTTATCGTGAATGAAGCGCGCCACTTCACGGCGCGCATGTACATTCTTCGGCGCGCCTTCACCTTCTTTTGCCACTGCGCGCTTTGCGCGCGTAATTATTTTTTCCACAACCATGCGCGTCTCTTTTGCCTTCGCAACCGTCGTGCGGATTTTCTTATGGCGCAGCAGCGACGTAGAAAGTGCGCTGAGCGTTGCTTTACGATGGCTTGCGGTTCGTTTTAATTTTCTGCCTGATCTGCCGTGAATCATGGTACTATCCTTTTCTTAATCACCGTCTTTCAAATACTTGTCCACATCCATTCCGAATGTTAGCCCTTGCTCTTCAATAATTGCCGATAATTCGGCGAGCGATTTACGTCCGAAATTGCGAAACTTCAGCAATTCCGCTTCATCGCGGCGGACAAGATCTGCAATTGTTTTGATGTCAGCGGCGCGCAGGCAATTGTGCGAACGAACGGACAGTTCCAAATCGTCCACGCTCATCTTCAGCACCTTCCGGATACGCGCAACTTCAGCATCTTCTTCTATTTCTTCTTTTTCGCCTTCCGGTTCGGTTGTCAGGTTAATGAAAAGCTGGACGTGATCGCGCAGAATTTTTCCTGCATAGGTCAGCGCTTCTTCGGAAGAAATTGAACCGTCGGTTTCGATCTCGAGCGTCAGCTTTTCATAATCTGTCTGCTGACCCACGCGCGTCGGCTCGACAAAATAGCGGACGTTCGTGATGGGCGTAAAGATCGAATCGATAGCGACCACACCAAGCGTTTGGTCAGGCAGCTTATTTTCTTCCGCTGTCACATATCCCTTGCCGCGTCCGATGCGGAATTCAATATCGAAATCTGCGTCCTTGTTGAGCGTGGCAATGTGATGAGCCGGGTTCAGAATTTCAACTTCCGGACTTTGTTCCTGAATATCGCCCGCCTTAAATTCGCCGGGACCTTTGAGGTGCACTGTCACCTTCCCGACTTTTTTGTTGGTGGCTTTCAAACGGACTTCTTTCAGATTCAAAATCATGTCAGACACATCTTCAACCATGCCTGGCAGTGTGGAAAATTCGTGTACAATGCCGTCAATACGAATGGCGGTAATCGCATGACCGGGAAGCGACGACAAGAGTACGCGTCGGAACGCATTTCCGATTGTGACTCCAAATCCCTTTTCCAATGGTTGAACGACAAACCGACCAAAGCGACCGGTATGGCTGGCATCGTCCAACACAATTCCTTCGGGCATTTGAAAGTTAACAGTACTCATGAGTTCAACTCACTTTCGCACTTAGTGAAATGAAAAATTTTATGAATTACTTGGAATACAATTCTACCACAAGCTGCTCGTTTGCCGGCAGAGGGATATCGGCGCGCTCCGGAACCTGCAGAAATGTTCCCAGCAGATTTGCTTTATCCAAACTCAGCCACGGAAGCATCGTATTATCTTTCATCCGCTTCATCGAGCTGTGAATCGCATCGAGCTTTCGGCTGCGCTCGTTCACTTGAATAACATCGCCCGCATTCAAAAGCAGCGACGGAACATTACACAACTCACTGTTGACAGAAAAATGACCGTGTCGGATAAGCTGTCGCGCCGCTTTCCGCGACGCGGCAAATCCGAGCCGATAGACGACGTTGTCGAATCTGCGTTCGAGTGTTTTCACAAGAATTTCGCCCGTCTTTCCGGTCTGCGACAACGCCTTCTCGAAATAATTGCGAAATTGCGTTTCCATCAAACCGTAGAGGCGGCGGATTTTCTGCTTCTCGCGAAGCTGAACGCCGTATTCGGAAACTTTCTGCCGGCGTGATTGTCCGTGCGGTCCCGGCGGATAGTTGCGCCGCTCAAGCGGACATTTTTCGGTAAAACATTTCGTGCCTTTCAGAAACAACTTTTGTCGTTCCCGGCGGCACAATTTGCAGCTGGCATCAATATATCTTGCCATTGAAGAAAAATTCCTTTTTGTTTTAGTAGTACATTTTTTCCGTTACACTCTTCGGCGCTTTGGCGGGCGGCATCCATTGTGTGGAATCGGCGTGATATCGCGGATGATCGTCACTTCCAAACCGGCGGTTTGCAGCGAACGGATGGCAGCCTCGCGCCCGGAGCCCGGGCCTTTCACAAACACTTCAACTTTACGCAATCCAAGATCGTACGCTTCTTTTGCCGCCGCCTCTGCAGAAACCTGTGCGGCGAACGGCGTGTTTTTCCGCGAGCCTTTGAATCCGTTTTTTCCTGCGGAAGACCACGCGATCGTATTACCGTAGGTGTCGGTCAGAGTAACGATCACATTATTGAACGTCGCTTTGATGAACGCTTTGCCGTTGACATCAACGTGAATTTTCTTTTTCTTTTTTACAGCAGTCGGTGCGCTGCTGGTTTGTGCTGCTGGTTTTGCCACTCTGTCATCCTTTCAACTAACAAACATTTGCTGTTTCGCCTGTCAATAACTATTTCTTGGCAATTGCTTTCTTCTTTCCTGCGACTGTTTTGCGTTTGCCTTTCCGTGTGCGTGAATTTGTCCGCGTGCGCTGTCCGCGCACCGGAAGCCCTTTGCGATGCCGCAAGCCGCGGTACGAACCAATGTCCATCAGCCGCTTGATATTCATTTGCATGTCCGAACGCATTGCGCCTTCTACTTTATATTCGGCTTGAAGGAGCGTGCGAATCTGACTCACTTCTTCATCGGTCAGGTCGCCGACACGCTTGTTCGGATCAATATTGGTCTTTCGCAGAATTTCGAGCGCTGTCGGGCGGCCGACACCATAGATATAGGTCAGCCCGATTTCTGCGCGTTTATTTTTCGGTAAATCTACTCCAGCGATACGAGCCATTTATTTCATCCTTGTCGTTGCTTGTGTTTCGGATTCTTGCAGATCACTTTCACGACGCCTTTGCGTCGAATGATCTTGCAGTTGTCGCACAATTTTTTTACTGATGCACGGACTTTCATAAATCATCCTTTGTCATTCACTTACTTGTAGCGATATGTGATTCTGCCTTTTGTTAAATCGTACGGCGACAATTCAACCGTCACTTTGTCGCCGACTAAAATCTTTATGTAATTCATTCTCATCTTACCGGAGATGTGTGCAAGAATCTCGTGTCCGTTGTCGAGCTTCACTCTGAATGAAGCATTCGGCAAGGTTTCTGTAATTGTACCGTCAACTTTTATTGCACCTTGCTTTGCCATCTCGGTCAGTTTGTAAGTACTTCTGCATTATTTTTCCGAACGACAATTGTATGTTCGAAATGTGCTGATGGTTCGGCGTCCATCGTGTACACTGTCCATCCATCATCTGCAATACGCACTTTGTATGTTCCGCCATTCACCATCGGTTCAATTGCTAATGTCAATCCTTCTTTCAGCTTCAAGCCGGTTCCGGCTTTCCCGTAATTCGGCACGGCCGGGTCTTCATGCAATTCGCTTCCAACGCCGTGCCCGACAAGGTCGCGGACAACGGAAAAGCCAGCCGTTTCAACATATTCCTGCACTGCCGCCGAAATATCATGAAGATAATTTCCTGCGACCGCCCGCTCAATTCCTTTTGCCAGCGATTCGCGCGTTATTTTCATCAGGCGCGCTTTCGTATCGGAGATTTTTCCGACTGCAAATGTTGCAGCGCCGTCTCCATAAAAACCATTTTTGCGAACTCCAACATCGATCGAAATAATTTCTCCTTCTCGCAGCACCCGGTTACCCGGAATACCGTGGACAACCTGATCATCTATCGAAGTGCAAATCGTCGCAGGAAAAAGATTGAACCGATCTTGTCCATAACCTTTGAACGCGGGAGTGCCACCGTTACTGCGTATAAAATCTTCCGCCACTCGATCCAACTCCTGCGTCGTAACTCCAGGGCGAATCTGCGACTCCAATAATCTCAACACTTCCGCAACAATTTTGCTGCTTTCGCGGATAAGGGCGATCTCACGTTCATTCTTTATTTTGATCATCAACAATCACCGCGCCTCTGCCTTAACCGCGTCCAATACGTCCGCGAATTTTTCCGCTTTTCATAAATCCGTCGTAATGGCGCATTAAAAGATGCGATTCAATCTGCTGCAACGTATCAAGTGCCACGCCGACAATAATGAGCAAGCTTGTTCCGCCAAAGAACGATGCAAAACTCGATGTTATTCCGAAGCGCACCATGAATGCCGGCAGAATCGCAATGATTGCCAGAAAGAACGATGCGGGAAGAGTAATCTTCGTCAAAATATTGTCGATAAAATCTGAGGTGTTTTTTCCGGGGCGAATGCCGGGAATAAATCCGCCTTGCTTCTGCATATTATCGGCAACGTCTTTCGGATTGAATGCAATGGCGGTATAAAAATATGTAAAGAACACAATCATCAAACCGTAGATCACGGAATAGGTAAACGACGTATATTGAAAATATCCTGCAATCGAAGCAACAAAGTCGCTATTCGGAAAAAACGAAAGAATCGTGCTCGGTATGAACATAATAGACTGCGCGAAAATGATCGGCATGACGCCTGCCGTATTCACGCGCATTGGAATATATTGTGTCACGCCGCCGTACACTTTTCTGCCGACAACGCGTTTTGCATATTGAACAGGAATTCTGCGTGTTCCTTCGGTGACAAGCACAACGCCGGCAACAATCAAAATCATCAGCCCCCAAATGATCAATTCAACAATAATGGGGCGTGCGCCGGAACCCACCAGTTGAAATTCATCAAGTATCGCATGCGGAAAGCGGGCGAGAATACCAATAAAAATGATCAGTGAAATTCCGTTGCCGATTCCGCGGTCTGTAATCTGCTCACCGAGCCACATCATAAAGATTGTGCCGGTAGTCAAAATAATAAGTGTGCTGATCGTGAATCCAAGTCCTTGCACCGCTTCCGGAACAATCGGAACTCCTCCGGCATTCAAACTTGTCAAACGCACACTCACGCCCCAGCCTTGAAGCGCTGCAATCAACACCGTCCCATAGCGCGTCAACTGAGTAATTTTCTTTCGCCCGTTTTCGCCTTCCTTTTGCAATTTCTGGAAGTAGGGAACAACCGCACCCAGCAATTGGATTATAATAGAGGCGCTGATGTACGGCATAATGCCTTCGGCAAAAACTGCCGCATTGCTGAATGCGCCGCCGACAAACAAATCGTACAATCCAAACAATGTGTTGGATGACTGGTTGCGCATGGATTCGGCAAGCACGGCAGCATCAACCCCGGGCAATGTCACATGTGCGCCGATACGTACAACAATCAGGAGTCCCGCGGTGAACAACACACGGGTCCGCAATTCCTGAATCTTGAAAATGTTCCGAACGTTTTCGTTAAATCTGCTCATGAGATTTAGTCAAGTTATTTCGCTGTGGTAGAAACTGGCTGCTGCAGCTCTTTCACTGTGCCGCCGACTGCCGTAATTTTTTCAACGGCAGACTTGCTGAATTTGTGCGCCGATACATTGAGCTTAACTTTCAACGAGCCATTGCCAAGAATTTTTACCAGTTCTGTTTTTTTAGAAACTGCGCCTGTCTCATACAACACTTCCGGTGTTACCGTGTCTTTGATTTTACCTTCTGCTGCAAGCTTTTCCAGCGTTTCAACATTCACAATGCGGTATTCGATTCTGAAAGGACTTGTGAAACCGAATTTCGGAAGCCGACGTGTCAACGGCATCTGCCCGCCTTCAAACCCGCGCTTGAAACCTGAACCGGAGCGGGAATGTTGACCTTTATGTCCGCGTGTTGCCGTGCCTCCGTGGCCGGATCCTTGGCCTCGTCCTATTCGCTTTGTTTTCTTTCGCGAACCTTTCGCGTATCGTAAACTGCTAAGTGTTACTGCCATGAAAATTTCCTCTGCGTTGATCGCCGCACTGAAACATGAAACGGCATTATGGTTTCACTTCTTCTACTTTAACCAGATGGCGCACCGTATTGACCATCCCTCTGATCTGCGGCGTGTCTGTATGAATAACGGAATAATTCGGTCTGCCGAGACCAAGCGCTTTGATTGTGCGCTTGTGAGCTTCGAGCGTATGAATCACGCTGCGAATTTGAGTAATCTTGATTTTATGCGCTGCCATAATAATTCGTTACCGCTGTTAGTTTTGAAATAATTCCTGAACCGAAACACCGCGCGCTTCCGCCGTTGCCTGCGCATCGCGGAGACTCAACAGTCCTTGCAGCGTTGCTTTTACAACATTGTGTGGGTTCGATGAGCCCATTTGTTTCGTCAACACATCGCGCACACCGGCAGATTCAAGCAACGCGCGCACGCCGCCGCCGGCAATCAATCCTGTTCCGGGCGACGCCGGCTTTAAAAGAACTTTTCCCGCACCGAACTTACCGATCACTTCGTGTGGAATTGTGCCGTTCACAATCGGAACTTTCACCACATTTTTCTTTGCATCGTCAACGCCTTTAGAAATTGCATCGGCAACTTCGTTCGCTTTACCAAGGCCGATGCCCACGTGCCCGTTCCCGTCGCCGACAACGACAATAGCATTGAAGCTAAATCGCCGTCCGCCCTTCACCACTTTTGCGACGCGGTTAATGTGAACCAGTTTATCTTTTAATTCAAGCTCGCTTGCTTTGATGCGTGCCACGTGTACTCCAAATGAAAAATTAAACGCTAAAAACTAAAAATTAAAAACGAAAAATTAAACACGCCTGCTGAAAACGGGTGGGCTTTTTGGTTCAAGCAATCGAACGCAAAAGCTGCCGTCATTCCGTCTTTTAATTTTTCATTTTTCATTCTTGGCTTTTAATTTATTTTTGCTGTCGGGAGAGGATTCGAACCTCTACAGACGCCTCCAAAGGGCGTTGTCCTGCCATTAGACGACCCGACACTATTCGGCTGTCGTGTTCGGCGCCTCCCGGCTGACGGTTAAAATTTCAATCCACCTTCCCGCGCTCCGTCGGCGAAGGCTTTCACTCTGCCATGATAAAGATAACCGCTGCGGTCAAACACAACGTTCTTGATATTTTTCTCCAGCGCTTTTTTTGCAATCAACTTTCCTACGAGCGCACTCTTTGAAACTTTGCCTTTCGCTGCGGCAGTTTCTTCCTTTAATTCTTTCGAGAGCGATGACGCTGCGGCAAGCGTGGTGCCGGTTGTGTCATCAATAATTTGACCGAAAATATTGTTCAAGCTGCGATACACGCTGAGCCTCGGGAGTGCGGTTGTGCCGGTGATCCGTTTACGGATATGTTGCTGAATTTTCTTTCGCCGCAGAGCACTATTTTTGTTGATCATAACGTTCTTACTTCACCAATTGAACATCAGTAAATTATTTTGTGCCGCTTGAAGCGGCAGTCTTGCCGGCTTTACGGCGAATGTATTCGCCTTCGTACTTAATTCCCTTGCCTTTGTACGGTTCCGGCGGACGCAATGAACGAATTTTTGCTGCCACCAATCCGACCAGCTGCTTGTCGCTTCCGCTGATGGTAATATTCGTTTGGGTCGGCGCTTCCAGTTTTATGTCGTCCGGTGCGCGAAACACGATCGGATGAGAGTAGCCAAGCGCGAGCTGAAGAACTTTTCCTTTCATCTCCGCGCGATAACCGACACCAACAAGCTCAAGCTTTCT
>JAJYOI010000023.1 GCA_021796275.1 Bacteroidota bacterium | reverse complement strand
ACCGAAATTATTTTTTTCTTTCCGCCAGTCACAGTAGGACAGGCATTTGCCAAAGGCATCACTTCGTGACTTGCCTGTCAATATTGTTGTCCGGTATTTGGTCAGACACGAATGTCTGACCTACCAAAATCATTTTAACTTTCCACCATTGTAATTTTTCCCTGTGAAAGGCGCTCAATCTCCGAAAGAACTTTTCCATTCGTGCCATATCCGTCGTGGAGAGTCCGTATCATATCGTCTGCACACTGTAAATAATCTTTTCGCGATTTATGAAAAAAGTCTTCGGGCTGGTCCTCCAACTGCCCAAGACGGCGTAACAGTTCCATATCGAGCAATGCAAACGCGCGCGCTGTAATATTGATCATAACGTAGAAGAGGGGCATTTCCGAAGCGTGCAGTGTGATCTCTTTCTCCTCATGAAAGAGCGAAGACAGTTTTGTAATTAACGCGGTAAGCGCCTTAATATCCGGCGTTGTCAGGTGAGAATAATCATCATCAAACGCTTTGCTTTTCTTTATTTCATTATCATCATTTCCCAATACTTCGCCTCCCAGAACTATTGTAAGAAATAAAAACCGATTCATCACACGATCGCTTTTCAAATCAAGGACCGGAAAATCTTCTTCCATATTCATTTTCCCGATATTATATATGATGAGTGAAGCTGTACGGCATTACCGTTTTTTGCCAGTTACATCAGTTTATTATGAGAAACAGCGACGAACTCCAGCCTTACGGGTTGCCGTACAGCGATACGTAATTCTGTTAAAAATTCCACGCTTCGACTTCATTCAATGCGGTTATTCGTTGGCTAAAGTAGTTTTTCAGATGCCTCTCAGTATTGATTATTTGGTCAGACAAGTTGACCAGCGCCGAAAATATTTTCCAGATGACCGTTCACGAGATTATCCAAATCTGTATCCAAGTTGTCGGCGTGTTTCCAGAGAATATTACCGAGCATCTTGTATTGCCCCGGCTCAAGTTGATACACTTCGGGAAAATGTTTTACCACCACAGCGCCTAACACTGTACTTGCTTCCGCAATAAATGCTTTTGATCGTGCGCTCGCTGTCAGTCCTGCTTCATACAAGCGCTTCATCTCTTCATATAATGCTTCGAGTTCTTCATTATTCATGTGCGGTTCTCCCGGGAGTGTTTCATCGTGAGATTCTGATTGGTTCTTTGCAGTATGCGGACTATGAACATGCTCCTTTTCCACTAAAAAAGGTGATGCACAGACGACGCACGCTCTGTGTAGGTATTACCTCAATTGTGAAGAGAAAACATTCCGCCTAAGGTAAAGCACGGGGCGGACAAATCCGCCTAAAGGTGAGGCAGGGCGGAATCTCAACAGCCGTTCAGAAAACCCTGCGTTGAGATGGGGAAAACATAAAGAAAAAATATTGGAGATGCAACAGGAATGGTAAATGGAAAGACGGGAAAGGAATCCCACAGAGAGCGCGGCAGGCACTGCAATGCTCTCCGCCAAAAAGGCGGCAGATTTGCAGCCTTTGACCCCTCTCCCGCCAAGAAGGAAAGCACGGCGGGCAAGCTGGCTCTCCTCCTATGAGGGGGAGAAAATTTTGCCCTTCACTCCCTGCCAAGAACATACCCATGCTCAGTCGCCCTTCGACTTCGCTCAGTGCGACTACGGCTTGATGCCATTCTTTCCCAAGGAGGCGTCTCACGTAGAACGAGATGAAGAGCGTGCATTGTTTTCAGCATCAATCGCCGAACGAAGTGCCCAAATCCCGTGCGGTCAGCACAACATCGGAATTGAGCGGAACATTCTTCAAACGCTTCGTTGCTTCTTCTAAAGGAACGTAACGGACTGTCGGCGGATCGAGTGCGACCATCACTCCGGACTTTCCTTCGTCAAGAGCACGCACTGCTGCCGCACCGAATCGCAACGAGATGAGCCTGTCGAACGTCGTCGGAGAACCGCCGCGGAGTAAATGTCCCAGCACGACACAGCGTGATTCTTTTCCCGTCAGCTTTTGGATTTCTTTTGCAACACGCTCGCCGATTCCGCCGATCCGTTCGGCACGGCCTAATTCTTTGCCGATCACCGACGTGCTGCCGCCAATCGGTTTGGCTCCTTCAGCCACAACGACAATGGAAAACTTCGCGCCGCTTTTTGTCCGATCATTTATTTTTTTCGCCACTTTGTTCATGTCGTATGGAATTTCAGGAATCAGGATAACATCGGCAGTCCCTGAAACGCCGCACTCGAGTGCGATCCATCCCGCATACCGTCCCATCACTTCCACAACCATCACCCGCTGGTGCGCTTCGGCAGTTGAATGTAAACGATCAATGCATCCTGTGGCAAACGAAACGGCGGTATCGAAACCGAACGTGATGACAGTTTTACTCAGATCGTTATCAATTGTTTTTGGAACACCAACCACACGCATTCCTTTGTCTGAAAATACTTTTGCAATCGAGAGCGATCCGTCGCCTCCCACTGCAATCAGCGCGTCGATCTTATGTTTTTTAAATGCGCGCATAATCTCATCGCTTCTGTCTTTTTCATACATCGTTCCATCCTTGCGTTTCGTCGGATACTTCAAAGGATTACCTTTGTTCGTTGTTCCGATAATCGTGCCGCCGAGATGCGTAATACCTCGTACTGCATGGCGGGTCAGGGGCATCAATCCGCCTTCAGGATAGTCGTGCGGGAGAAACAAACCATTATAGCCGTCACGAATGCCGAACACTTCCCAACCGCGATTGATCGCGGCGATTGTTGCTGCCCGGATGACAGCGTTCAATCCGGGTGCGTCGCCACCGCCCGTGCTGATAGCTATGCGTTTTATTTTTGTGTTCATAGTATTTTCTTTCTCTTATTAACTGAAGTTACGCAAGAATATAATTTTGAATTGCGACGACCTTCAGGTCGTGGATTTAGAAGTCAAAATAAAAACCGGCTTTAGCCAAAACAACCTTTTTTGGGCTAAAGCCCGGAAGTAGTGGGCGCTGCTTTTCCCCGACATACCTGCCCGCCGCACAGAGAAAGTGCTATGGCAGGCGGCTAAGGAGGATTTAGCGAAAAGAAGGACGCAGTGCCCCGTGTTTTCAATCCAGACAATTTCGCCGGCGTTGCATTTTTTAATGCGTTCTTTCACACCTTTGGTGTGGTATCGTTTTTTTAAGTTGCAGCTTTCACCACAACGACAGTCTGGTCATCGTGCTGATACGCGCCAGCCGCGAATTGCCTGACTTCTTTCATCACGCTGTCGCGAATTTCCTCCGCAGAAGCTGAGTGCAATTGCTTGAGCAAGCCGGTAAGGCGTTCTTCACCGAAATCTTCATTTTTATCGTTCCGCGCTTCGGTGATCCCATCGGTAACGAACAATAAAACGTCTCCGGATGAATAACGGATTTTCTTTTCTTCCAATTCATCCGAAAACACGCCCGCATCATTTAGCCCGAGACCTAACCCGCGGGGCGTAATTTTTTCAACCCGTTTTTCCTTTGCGCTGTAGAAAAACAACGGAAGATGTCCGGCGCGCGCGATGACAATGCGCTTCGTCATCGTGTTGAACTCTGCGCCGAGAACTGTAATAAAGGAACTCTTCTCAAGGTCCCGGCACAACAAGCCGTTCGCGCGAATCAATAACTCATTCGGTGAAAGCCTGAACGCATGCAGCGAGCGAAAAATACCCTGCACTTTCGACATGTACAGTGCCGCCGATGTTCCTTTCCCGCTCACATCGCCGACAATGACGGTGATTTTATGGGCAACGCCGTTAAGGTAGTCGAAAAAATCCCCGCCTACCTCAAGAGCCGGAAGCGAACTACCGGCGATATCAAGCCCTTTCATGAGCGGGATATTCTGCGGGAGCGATTCCAGCTGAATGCGCCGCGCGATTTCAAGCTCATGTTTCAGCCGCTCTTTTTCCGCCAGCTCTTCATACAGGAACGCATTTTCGATTGACACTGAAGCCTGACGAGCCGCCGTGGAAAGGAACGATAAATCTTCCTCGCCAAACGCCGCTTCAGAAAGCTTCTCTCCGACCAGCAATGCGCCGATCAATTTTTCTTTGGAACGAACGGGGACGATATACTGAAATCCCTGCTGAAGGAAATTCTCACGAATATCCGGCGGAAGATAATCTACGCGGAACTCTGCGGCAAATTTTTTCATCGCATCCTGAATGTCGTGCTCTTTCGTCAGACAAAACTCTTTCCAGCCTGCGCCGTCGAAACCGTACGCTTCTTCACAGCAGCATTGCTGCTCATTCCGGAAAAAGAGGACGCCGGAACGTTTCAATCGCATTAACCGGGCAAGCTTTTCCGCTATCCCCTGCGCGAGTTCCACAAGATCCAATTTCGATGCAAGCACTTCGGCAAGCTCGTTGCCCGCACGGCGGTAATCGTAACGAGTGCGGTAATATTTCCAGTCAATAAATTTTTGGCCGGCACGCCGGACATAGACAAAACCGTATGTCACGGTGATTGCAAGGAACATGAGAAGTACTTTTTCCAGCGGGATTACCTGAACGCCGACATTCTGAACGTTGCCGATTTCAATGGAAGCACCGGTAAAGACGACATTCGTTGAAGGAAAGCTCAATGAAGGCAGTTGGAAAAAAATCCACACTAACGCATAATACACGGCAATTGCCCACACGACGGTAAGAAGCGAATACTGAACGTTCCTGCGCACGCGCAAGTTGAGATCGAGCAAGCGATAGCGCCCGATAGCGTAAAGGTAAAAAACCGGAACCAGGAACATCAGCGCGCCGACTACGCCGATAATGATCTGCGTCTGTGTCGGGCTTTTCAGCAATGACAATGCAAGGAGAAGGAATAATGCGAGAAGCATTACATAACCGGCAAGTGTGAGGGCGCCGTTTATTTTTTTGTAGTCCGGAGTTGTATATTTCCTCAGTGTAAAAAATCCTGCAGACGTAACGAGCGCAATCAATATCACCGCGGCTAAAAATCCCCTGTCTCCAAACACTGCAACCGTGACTGCGGAAATAACCGAGACGCCATATAAAATTCTGAATAACCATTTCTTTCCCGCCAGCAACGTTAATTCTTTGGGAAAGTATATCCGCGAATGAACCCAGAGAGCAAACCCAAAGCACATGCCGTTAACAATGAAAAATCCTCTCACATATTGAAAGACGCCGGGGGAAGTCGCACGGCTATCAACAATCACAGACAGGAAAAAGCCGATCAAAAAGAATGCATAGCCAAGCAAGCGGGCTGCTTTTATTTTCGGCCTCTTCAGCGCGATGAACGCCCCGACTGCCATATACCAAAAACCAGCCAGCACAAAAATCAACACCCCGATAGTGATTCCGAAATTTGCCAGCGTCACATTCAACACGAGATGCTGCCCGCTCCGCAAGATATCATATCGAACGGTTTTCCCCGATCCTGTCGTCCGAAGCATGCGGTCTGCTTCGAGAGCACTGTTGAATTGCTTGCCGTTGATGCGTTCAACCAGATCGCCGACTTTCATTCCTGCGCGATCTGACGCTCCTCCCGGAAAAATATCAAACACATGCACAGTGAATGGAATTTGTACGAAATCGTCCCGGGTAAAATTCTTCCTTTGCACCCGGTATGAGATTCTTTTATCTGCACCCGGCCGGAGAATTGTCATTGTGATAAAAGAAGCAGGGTCAATCTGTCGCAGTGCGGCAACAACGTCGCTTGTGTCTTTCACGTGCTGATCATTGAGCGCGACTATAAGATCACCTGCATTGACGGAATCGGATTGTTCAGGCCCTTCTCCAGATTGAAAACCCGCACCGGCATTGTGCACCGGAATAGTCTTCACAACATAGACCAACGAAGGCGAATCCCGAAACCAGTTCTCATCAGTAGGCGAGGAAACATAATCATAGAAGCACGTTATGGCAATCGAGACCAGCAGCGAAAGCAATGCAATCGTGACAGCCCGAAACACATTCGGATGATTTTCAAAGTATGGCATAATGCTTTCCGTTCATAATCTGTGATGATTCGCCGATTTTTCTATTTTGTTATACGAAAAAGAAAGGAGAATGTTCGCATGTAGTCTATGGTGCGCGCTGTTCAGGAAACAAACGGTGCTCATTTCTGCTGGCAAAATGTATGGAATCGTACATCGAGAATCAATGCGGCTCAATCGGCGGACCATTTCTTAATCCATGATGTCCCGCAAATTGCGGAATAAGGGCATCGCGGACAATTGTCCTGCAATTTTTTCGCCGGTACAAAGGGCTTTGCACTATCCTGAATTTCATCTACGAGAAGGAAGATGATTTCTTCAATTTTCGAATATTCCGCGTGAGCCAATTGCGCTTCCTGAAACAATGGTTCTTCACATCCTGCGTCGAGAATGTGATTCCCAAGCACTATGTACGATGCAGACACTTCGTCAACGCCGGTATTTGACTGAACGGCATACATGAGAATATACAATGGCAACTGCAGCGAACCGATTGATTTTTCCCACGATTCGCGGTCTGCTGCATCGAGTTTGCCGGGTTGAATTCTTAAGTGACTGCTCTTCCCGCCGGTTTTGTAGTCGAGAATAACGAGTTGATCGCCGCGCATTTCAATACGGTCGAGGGTTCCCCGAAAACGCACGCCCTCCTTTTCAACTTCTAACTTTTTTTCAACATCAACCAGCGTATTTTTTTCACGACGAATCAGCGGGAGCTGGTAGTTTTCCAAAAAGCTGTGCATTTGCTTTTTCATTTGATCGCGCAGCAAAAATGCAGCACCGATGACATCATCTCCAAACCGCTCTGAAAAGTTTCTGTCAAGTATCGGCTCTAAATCTTCCCACCGTAATTCATTTTCCGTGAGCACGCTGCCCCGCCACGGTCTGAAAAATTCCGCCAGTGCTTTGTGCACGACAATGCCAACGTCGGATTGTTCAACATCGCCGGATACGTTTTCCTTTTCCGCCAAACGTAAAACGTACCGGTAATAGAATTGAAGCTGGCAATGAAGATACGTGTCAAGCGCGGTAGCGGAAAACGAAAAATCTTTCAGGAAGGAAACAACGCCGCTTGTTTTTCCGATGGGCTTCGGAACATCATTGGACAAAGAAACATCGTATTTGATTGTGCGGATCAATTCTGAATCATTTGCGCTTCTCAATTTTTTTTGCTTTTCCCACAGCAATTTCTCAATCAAACGGCTCCGTTCTTTTTGCCCGTTTTCAATAAAAAACAGATGAACCTCTTGCGCGCCGGAAAGAAGCGTGTCAAAATAATACGAAATCATTTCCTCTCTATCCCGGTACGTTGGCAAATGCAATGCGCGGCGTACTTGCTGCGGTAAAAGCATGTCCTGGCTCTTTGATCGGGGAATAACATCATCATTAACATCAAGCACAAATACCCGGTCAAATTTTACGCTGCGCGTTTCCAACTGTCCGAGCACCTGCACTCCGTGCAGCGGCGTACCGGTAAAAGGAACTTCGACTGTTGAGAGATAATGCTTGATAAAAGTAAAATAGGACGCCGATTCATCAAAACAATGCTCGTTGAGCAGAGAAGAACGAAGCACATCGAGCGACTCAATGAATCGCACAGCGAACGGGCGGAAAAGAGGATGAAGGTTTGCCGTGCTGCTGCGATCAATATATTCCAGCACATCAATGCTTTTCAACGCAAAATCGCTCAGCGATGTAAAATGCAGAAATGAGCGGAGCAGCGCATCATGAATTGAACGAAGATGAGCTTCCATCACGTTACGCGAAAACGATTCATCAATTTTTTGCACAGCCTCGTAGATAGACGGCTCTTGTTCCAATTCATCCAATGAAAAAAAGGTCTCAGATTTCCGTTCAACGAAATATTCTTCTATCGAATGAAACAATACGCGTGTCGCATCGGCGCGTTTGTTACAGCGGATGTTTTTGGTGTAGGGGTGCAAAACAAATTTGATGTACGCCGGCGCATAATATTTTCCGGCATCCATCGTTTCGATGACGTTCATTAAGCTGCTGAAGAATCCATAAATAGGCGTGCGAATAATCGGATAAGAATGTGAAATATTGTACTGGTCAATCAATGGCAGCACATGATTGACAACCGGAAAAAGAGCGCCCGAAGTCGTTAACACAATCACCGTTTTTTCGTCTAACGTTACCGCTTGCGGCTGCCCCGCGGGAGCTTTCAACAACTCATGGATAACGCCGCTGAGCGAGAAGACCTGACCATGAGCGTCCGGGCTTCTGTACATCGTTACATCCGGCATCGTTCGTTCGTGCGATGCTTCTTCTGTTTCAATGCCGAGAAGCCGCAGATGTTTCTCAATCCCTCTTCCCTTTTGATACACATACACACCATTATCGCGGTGAAGCAACTCACGAAAAAGAAGCTGCTCGGAAGTCGTCAATGCGAAAAAGCCTGCAATAACAATCCGGTCATATTCGTCAAGCTGAAGCGATCGGCTTTCAGCTGCGACAGCGTCGTATTCCATTGCACGCGTTACAAAGTTCCGTTGAGCCAGTGCCGCATACAATTGCTGATACAACTGTGCAAGCGATTGCACTTGTCCGAATGAAATACCGCTGATTTTTTCGCGAACGACCGACAAAGGTACGCAGGCTATTTTCAATTCTTCCAGTTCTGCAAAAATTTTCATGCCGAGCGGAAAAAACTTATCTAATTTCAAAAAGTGCTCGCCGCCAAATTTATGTCCGGCAGCCGAATGAATGTCATGCAAAACCGCGACAGCATCCAAAGGCTCTATTAATCGGTCGCGGCGATTGAGCTTTTCACGAAAAAGGAATTCAACGAAATTATCAATGGAGAAAATATGCGGCGGGATAATGCTTTTGTTCGCAAACCCTGCAAGCTTCTTCCGCAGAAAATGTGCCGGACGTTTTCCCGGAAACACGACAAGGCTGCGGGAGTAATCGCTGCTGTCCGAGCGAAGGATTGTTGCAACTTCTTCAACGAGATCAGCAGACGGCGGGAGCGGTCGAATACTGCTCATCGCACCTCCACGAGAGATTTCACATCGATATAAGCGATGACTCCGCGAATGATCTTCCCGGGAAAAAGTTCTGCAAGGATGTTCATATAGTTTTTCACTTGCTCAAGATACTTCCCTTGTTTTTCAGCAGAGCCGGTTTTGTAATCTATAATGGTTACCGCATTGGGATCAATGACAATTCTATCCATCCGGAAAAGAGAGCCGTCTGCTTTAACAAACTCATGTTCGTTCAAAATACTTCTCCCCGTCTCACGCTGGAAATATTTTTCAATCGCCGTCTCCGAAAAGAAATCCGTCAGCGAATGTTTGATTTCATCTTCCGTTTGGCGAGCTCCCAGTTCCTCAATAACATCGGGCAATAATACGTCTACTGTTGAAGCAATACCTGTATCAAGAAATTCAATACGGGAAAGAAGCAGATGAAAACAATCGCCGCGGCGGGTTTCCGCAAACCCTAATTTGCCGTTTTCGACAACTTCGGCTTTTTGTTCTGTGGTGTGGTGAAATGTTGCCTGGTTACGCTCTGTGTGTAATTCGGCAGCCGGCGCGTTAGGGCGTTCTGCCCGCGCGTAATTCTTGAGCGGGAAAAAGGACGATGGAATGTTCTTCTCTGCCGCCTTTTTCAATTTCGAATAAACGCTGACGACGTACATTTCCGTCGTCGCCCTGGTAAACGCAACGTACAACGTATTCAGATAGTCCACGCACTTCCGAAGAGATTGTTCTTCATACAGTTTCCGTAATGAATCGGCACGCTCACTCTCTTTCTTCCTGACCCGAACCAAGGCAAGCCCCGACGCCGTTTCTTCGGCGATGTAGCCATAACTGCGCTGAGTTTTATCGTAAAGAAGAACAACAACGACCGGAAAGCCGAGTCCTTTTGCTTTGTGAACCGTCATCACAGAAACAGCATCAATCTCTTTCGGCGCGTCCAATTCCCATTCGGATGATTCATTATCGGCATCAACAAATTCAAGAAAATCGCGCAGACTATTACTGCCGCGCTGTTCAAAACTCTGTACAACTTCCAGCAATTTAATAATCGCCGCTTCTTCGTTTTTACAAAGTGAAAAGATGTTGAACACACGGCACACTTCCGAGATCAGGTCGTACAACGGCAAGTAGCCTACGCGGGAGAAGAGTTTTGCAAAATGATTTTCCCACAGTCCGGGATACGACGATTGGAAAAACCTATAGAGCACCGAGGTGTTTCCGCGGGATACGCTGTACGTGAGAAGAAAATTTTCAAACGCACTTCGCGCCGGTTGATTGTTCACAGAACGGGTTAGGCGTTCGTACACCTCGCTGAGCAAAACGGTTGAAAAAGAAAGATCGTCAATCGGAGAATCAAGAAAGCGCAGCAGCGCAAGGATTTCTCCGATGATTTTTCTATTCCGAATATCAAGGCTGCTGTGCGAAATAAAAGGAATGCTCTGCGCGTTAAGCCATGAGCTTACGGTTATCACATCGCTGTTACGAAGCGTCAACACCGCAATATCCCGCCACGAGTAGCCGCGTTCCCTGCAATCATGAATGGTGCTGAGAATTTTTTGTTTCTCCGGAAATATTTCTTCGTTTCGTTCAACGACTTCAACTTCTACGTACCCTTTGCCGCTGTGTTCAGGTATCGTATCCACTTTGACATCGGAAAGCCCGCTGACCTGAGCAGCAGCAGAGTATTCATTATTCATTGCGGGAATATTTTTTGCGAAGACATCGTACACAAACTGCAGCACTTTCTCACAACTGCGCCTATTTGTTGTCAATAAAAGATGATTACGGTTCGCCGCAGGGAAAGGATTCTCACGAACAATCGAGTCCATAATATGCCAGTCTGCGCCGCGAAAACTGTAAATCGATTGTTTCATGTCGCCAACGACAAACAGGCTTCCTCCCTGCGAGAGCGAGTTCTCGATCAATGGTTTCAGCATTTGCCACTGAACAGGCGACGTATCCTGAAACTCATCAATGAGATAATGATAAATCGTTTCACCAAGTGTGAAGTAAACCTCCGGGACGCGTTCACTGTTCAATTCTTTCAGCAGCTCGCGGGAGACATCCGCAAGTGAGATTTCCCCAACTTCGCGCTTGACAAGGTCAATTGTCTTCTTTACTTCATTCAACGCCTGGACATACGGCAAATAATAACTGTACGCCGAAGCAACAAGATATTTTTTTAAGAGAGCATTCCATTCGGCAAGATCGCCCGCCGCGCGCCCAGCAATGCCGGAATATTTTTTCTTTTCCTCCTTTGTTTTTGGAGCGTTGATGATTAAACTTTTCTCAGTCCGAGCGAGAACGCCTTCAATATTTCCATCGAGCACATCCTGAATATCATTCAAAAACAATTTGTTCACTGATAATCCGGTACTGAGCAGAAAGCTCCGCAGTTCTTCAGCCTTTGCTTTAAGTTCTTGCTTGGCACCTGACAATGCTGCCGTTGAAGAATCATGCGGAACAATATCTCTCCCCTTGTTGGCAGAAATCCGGTACAGCTTCAGCATCTCCGATGAAATTCTTGAATACGGATTCCAAAAAAAAGGTTCATCGTGAGAACGATTTTCTTCGATTAGCCGAATCAATTCATGAAACAATTCTGCCTCAACGCTCCCGGGCCGCAATTTGCGGGCGAAGACATCAAGCGCATGGTTCACCAATTGCGTATCACTCACGCCAATTTCAAAATCCGGATGGTAGCCAAATTCAAGCGCGGTAGTTTTGAAGACAGATGCCGCAAAGCTGTCGATTGTCTTCACTTGAAAATCCGAATAATTATCAAGGATTGTCGTCAACAGCTCCTCGGGCTTCGTTCGTAGAAGATCACTGTCCTGATCAAGTATCGTTGATACTGCCTTCGTATGTTCTTCATCGCCGAAATAGATATTCTTCAGAAACCTGATGATGCGCTGTTTCATTTCAGCGGCGGCATTATTCGTAAAAGTGATCGCAAGGATATTTTGCAGACCGTTGTGGGTGATACGGTTAGAAAAAACAAGCTGGAGAAAGCGAAGCGCAAGCGTATAAGTTTTTCCTGTACCGGCAGAAGCGCTGCACAAGGATAAGTCAGGAAGGCGTAGATTGCGATCATTAATCAACTGCGTGGGCATGAGTTCTCTTCGACAATTCACCTAAGTTTAATTTCCTCAAAAATACGAATTGTTAGGAATAAAACACTATCATCAGACAATATTTTTTTATATCATTCCATGTAAGAAAGAACAATGCCGTATCTTCAATAAACACACTATATAAAAGACGTACAATTATTATGCCTCCTGTACATTCCGTGTTTGAAACTGAACTGCAAGTCCGCCCTGACGATATTGACATGAATCAACATGTCCACAGCAGCCGGTATATTGATTACGTTCTTGCCGCTCGCTACGACCAAATGGCACGCTGCTATAAAATGCCGATGGACGAATTCCTGAAACTTGGTTACGGCTGGGTCATACGGGTTTCGCATATTGAATTTAAGCGGCCGCTGCTTCTTGGAGAACGATTTCTTATTCGAACATCGATCGAGGAAATTTACAAGGATGGAGTAAAAGTTTCGTTTCATATCGTGAAAAAAGAGACCGGTAAATTAATCTGCGACGGATATTTTCATTATACGATGGTGGCATTGGAGAATGGACGCGCGGCTGAAATTCCTGAATGGATCGTTGAAAAGTATTCAATTTGATCTCATGGCACACTTTTGAATGGGTTTCGCCGCCGATGCTTTGATAAACTTTTTGTTGTACAATAAAAACGGCAGTGCGGACAGCGCTGCCTTTTTTTGAGCTGAAGGTGGGATTTTGCGCCAGAGGCGCATGAGCCTTCGGCTCAGAACCCGCATCCCGACCTTGTCGGGATTACGAAACCGCTAATAGTAAAAAAAGTGTTGGTGTTGTGAGCTGAAGGTGGGATTTGAACCCACGACCTGCGGTTTACGAAACCGCTGCTCTACCGCTGAGCTACTTCAGCATTTGCCACAATTCCGTTTTTTTTACCTTGCACCCTCCTCCCGACTTATTGGGATTATCCCGACATGTCGGGTTGTCCTGCCGCCGAGTTTCTTCAGCAAAAAGTATGAAAAGATACTAAAATGGCGAGGGGAAATCAAGATTAACGTTTCATCGAAAATCTTTCCGGAGCGTTTGCATTTAGAGCGGTTCAAACCTCGCTGTGAAATGGCGAAGCTGCGGAGCTTCGTACGCGATCCGGTAACCGCGAAGTTGTTTCCTTCTTTCGAATACATCGATAACACATTCGCTTACGTAATCAATATGACTTTGTGTGTACACACGCCGCGGAATTGCCAATCGCACAAGTTCCATTGGCGGAGAGATCAGTTTTCCTTCGGCATCATATTTCCCGAACATCACGCTGCCGATTTCAACACTGCGAATTCCCGCCGACCGATATAATTCACACACAATCGCCTGGCCGGGATATTGGTGCGGCGGAATGTGCGACGCAAAGCGTTTTGCATCTAAATAAATTGCATGTCCGCCCGGAGGCTGGAGAATCGGTACACCGGCATTCGTCAATTTTTCACCAAGATATTCTATCGAGCGCAAACGATACGTCAGATAATGCTCATCGAGAACTTCCGTCAATCCTTGTGCAATCGCTTCAAGATCGCGTCCGGCCAAACCGCCATACGTCGGAAAGCCTTCGGTGATAATCAAAAGGTTGCGCGCCTTCGACGCAAGCTCGTCATCGTTCAAAGCAAGAAAACCGCCCATATTAACGATGGCATCTTTTTTTGCGCTCATCGTGCAGCCATCGGCGTATGAAAACATTTCGCGGACAATTTCTTTTGGCGTCTTGTTTTCGTACCCCTTTTCTCTTTTTTTTATGAAGAAAGCATTTTCCGCAAACCTGCATGCGTCGAGAAACAATGGTATGCCGCGGCTGCTCAAAAGTTTTTTGGTCTCCCGGATGTTTTCCATTGAAACGGGCTGGCCGCCGCCGGAATTATTTGTCACCGTAATCATACACAATGGGATATTGGAGGCGCCTTTTTCTTCAATAAAACGTGAGAGCGCTTCAAGATTGATATTGCCTTTGAACGGAGCGATACGGTCAGGGTGAATGCCTTCTTCAGTCGGAAAGTCAACTGCTTCAGCGCCGGAGAATTCCACATTCGCCCGCGTTGTATCAAAATGCGTATTGTTTGGAATGAACTTTCCCTTTCCACCAACAATGGAAAATAGAATACGCTCTGCCGCTCTTCCCTGATGTGTCGGGATAACATATGTGAAACCGGTGATATCTTTCACAGCTTTTTCAAAACGAAAAAAACTCCGCGCACCGGCATACGATTCATCTCCATCCATGATTCCCGCCCATTGTTTCGCGCTCATCGCCGCAGTTCCGCTGTCCGTCAACAAATCAATTAACACATCATCGGCGTTGATCATAAACGGATTGTAGCCGGCATTCTGAAGAATGGCAGTTCGTTCTTCGGCAGTGGTAAAGTGAATCGGCTCTACAGATTTAATCTTAAATGGTTCAATAATTGTCTTCATAAAATCATCTCTATTTCAGTTGAAGCGATTGAATAAGTTTGATGGCCTGTTCACTATGATTTTTTATCCGCATCTCATAATGAAACGCGCCGCGGATTATTCCTTCGCGGTCAATAACATAAGTTATCCGTTTGGAAGCAAATCCGCCGAACCACACGGCATCATACAAGAATGCAATTTTCTTCTCTCCATCTGCAATCAGGGGAAACGGAAGGCTGCACGATTCTGCAAAACGCTGGTGCGATTCACGTGAATCAAAACTGACGCCAAATACTTGCGCATGCATCGCGAGCAATTCGTCATAATGATCCCGGAATTTTTTTGCTTCAAGGGTGCAGCCGGCGGTAAAGTCCTTAGGATAAAAATATAGAATGACGTACGAGCGGTGCTTAAAATCAGAAAGCCTGAAATATTCGCCGTTGGAAAGTTTCGCTTCAAAATCCGGCGCGGCGGTATTTATTTGAAGCATAACGCACTTATTCGCTTTTGTATTCGATCAATGAAAAAATATCGTAGCGTGGAAGACGGCGGCGCGGATTTAAAAATGAAAGCTCAATGACAAAACCCAAGCTGATGACGTTTCCGCCAAGGCGTTCGACAAGTTTGCACGCCGCTTCAATGGTGCCGCCGGTCGCAAGGAGATCATCATGCATGAGAATTCGTTCGCCGTTGTGAATCGCATCCGTGTGGATTTCCATTGTGTCCGTGCCATACTCGAGCTGATATTCCTGACGTATTTTTTCCGCCGGTAATTTGCCGGGCTTTCGCACAGGCACAAAACCTGCGCCGAGTTTATAGGCGAGAAGTCCACCGATGATAAAACCGCGCGATTCAATGCCGACAACTTTGTCAATTTTCTTCCCTTGGTAATGTTCCGCTAACTGGTCGGCACAATAATGAAGCGCCTTTTCATCTTTCAACAAAGTGGTAATGTCTCTAAAGACGATTCCTTTTTTGGGAAAATCAGGAACACTCCGAACAAACGATTCAAGATTCATTCCGCGTCCCTTTCACTTCCATTCGATTTTTTCTTTATTCAAAAACGCAGCAATTCCTTTGCGGCAATCTTCCGACATGCGCGTCACCGCATTCACATTCGCAGCATATCCCAGCATATCGCCAAGGGTTTTCCCATCCATATTTGCAAACATTTCTTTAATCAGCCCCATGGAAATCAGGCTGGAATCTCTGCACAACGACTCCGCAATACTATGCACTTCTTGAGATAAATTTGCGGACGGCACAACGTCGTTCACAAGCCCCAATTCCTGCGCTTGCCGAGCAGAAATGATAGTACCGCGCAGGAATAAATTCCGCGCTTTTCCTTCGCCGATACGGCGGACCAAAAAAGTCAACACGATTGCAGGAATGAACCCGATCTTTACTTCGGTGTAACCGAACGAAGCTTCCTCAGATGCCACAATAATGTCGCACACAGTAGCAAGTCCGCAACCGCCGGCGACAGCAGGACCATGCACTTTAGCAATGATCGGCTTTCGCATAGAATACATTGTTTGAAAAAGCCGCATAAGATTTTTTGAGTCTTCAAGATTTTCTTCAAAATTGAAGGATGACATTTTCTGCAGATAGTCAAGATCGGCGCCGGCGCAAAATGCATTTCCGTTCGCTCCAAGAATAACAACTTTGACAGCAGTGTCCTTCGATGCGGAAATAAACGCATGGCTTAGCTCTTGGATGAGTTGGTCATCAAGAGCATTGCGCTTTTCAGGTCTATTAAGAATAATGGAGCAAATCCGTTCCTCAACGGAGTAAAGAAGGCGGGTGTAATTCATACAGTCATGTTCGTGGTGAAATGTTGTGCTGCGTCGCTTTCAACGCCATGTTCCATATGAAAATAGCCAAAATGATTTCGAGAAGCAATGTCCAAAAGACTCATTGAGTACAAAGGAAATCCTTGCAGCAGTTTCCCACCGCAAGGATTTCTGGCGTTCCCTCCCGTCTACTTAGACATCATAGTAGAGATGAAATTCGTACGGATTCGGGCGCAACGAGACCGGTTTTACTTCGCGCGTCAACTTGTAGTTGATCCACGTTTCGACGACGTCTTCAGTGAAGACATTTCCTTTCAACATAAAATCGTGATCACGCTCTAACGCTTTCAGCGCTTCGTCCAGCGAGCCCGGCGCGGACGGTACATTTTTCAATTCTTCAGGGCTCATATCGTAAATATCCTTGTCCAGCGGCTCGCCCGGATCAATTTTATTCATGATGCCGTCCAATCCTGCCATGAGCATCGCGGAAAATGCAAGGTACGGATTGCACGAAGGGTCGGGAGTCCGGAATTCGATGCGTTTCGCCTTCGGACTTTGTGAATAAGCCGGAATACGCACCGACGCGCTCCGATTGCGCTGTGAGTAAGCAAGGTTTACCGGCGCTTCAAAACCCGGAACGAGACGCTTATAAGAATTTGTTGTCGGGTTAGTCAACGCGCACAGAGCCGGCGCGTGTTTCAAAATTCCGCCGATGTAATACAACGCAAGCTCACTCAGATTTGCGTATCCATTTCCAAAAAAGAGCGGCTTGCCATTTTTCCATAAACTCTGATGAACGTGCATGCCGGAGCCGTTATCACCAAAAATTGGCTTCGGCATGAAAGTCACGGTTTTATTATGAAGTCTTGCTGTATTTTTGATGACATATTTGAACAGTAACAATCCATCAGCTGCAGAAACCAGCGGGGCAAATCGCAGATCAATTTCCGACTGACCGGCACCTGCAACTTCATGATGTTGAGCTTCAACGCGCAAACCTGCAGCGATAAGATTCTGCGTCATCTCATTACGCAAATTCATAATAGAATCGGTCGGCGGAACGGGAAAATATCCTTCTTTATACCGCGGCTTATAACCAAGATTCGGTTTTTCATCTTTTCCGGAATTCCATTTCCCTTCAACGGAATCCAAAAAATAATAACTTGAATTCTCATTAGAGTCGAACCGAATGTCATCAAAAATAAAGAACTCGGCTTCGGGACCGAAATACGCCGTGTCGGCAATTCCGGTTTGACGCAAGTACGCTTCCGCCTTTTGTGCAATGCTTCTGGGGCAACGCTCGTACTTTTCTTTCGTCAATGGCTCATACACATCGCAGACAAGGCTGAGCGTCGGTATTGTAATGAAAGGATCAATAAGCGCCGTTTTCGGATCCGGAATAATCAACATATCGCTTTCATGAATTGATTTCCAGCCGCGAATGCTGGAGCCGTCGAACCCAAATCCATCTTCAAACGAATCCCGCGACAGCTCATACACAGGCACAGTGAAATGCTGCCATTGTCCCGGAAAATCCATAAACTTAAAATCAATCATCTTGACGTCGCGGTCTTTAATCAACTTAAAGACATTGTCAATCACGTCCGTCCCTCGCTTAGCCATAGTGAATCCTTTCAAAAAAAAGTGTGATAGTGTAATAGTATTGATTACGTTTTTTCTTTGCTTCTCATTAATTTTAGCCGAAAAGTTTCTTTTGAGGTGGAAAGAACAACGCTGGTTCGTGTTTGAACGACTCCGTTCCACGCTTGTATTTTTGACAGCAATTTTTCAAGTGATGAGGTGTTTTCCGTGCGGACTTTTAATAAATGTGTGCCGTCGCCTGTAATGGAATGCACTTCCAACACTTCCTCATTCGCACTTGTGTGCTCCAAAAAAGTCAGGTAATGCTTTGACGAATCTACCATCACAGTAATAAACGCTGTAATGTCTTTGCCGATTTTCTTCGGATCAACGGTTGCATAGTACCCAAGGATAATTCCATTCTCTTCCAATTTTCTAAGACGTTCGCTGACGGAAGGGATGGAAAGGCCAACGGCCTCAGCTAAATCGTTCCTCCGGGTACGGCCTTTTTTCTGCAATATTTCCAGAAGAGTAACGTCAATATCGTCCATAGTAAGTTATTTTCTATTTGACCTAATAAACTTAGGAGAATCAATTAATTACTTAAAAAGATAAGGTTTTGAGAGTGCTTTGTCAAGAACTATTTTCATAAAAAAAGCGGCGCAGAAATATCTGCTGCCGCTTCTGTCCGAAATTCATCGCTAGAAAAAAAATAGATCTATTCCGTCACGATGGTTTCCTTTTGGTATTTCATCGCGCCTTGATAGATTGTCATATGCACGGTAAATTTCGAATCCATCACAACAAGGTCCGCATCTTTTCCCACAGCAATAATGCCTTTACGATTTTCCAGCGCCAACACCTTCGCTCCGTTCAACGATGCCATGCGAACAGCGTCAGTCAGCGGAACACCGACAAGCTCTACCATGTTTTTCACGGCACGATCCAGCGTGAGTGTGCTGCCTGCCAACGTTCCATCTTCAAGGAATGCTTTCTTTTCCTTCACCGTTATTTTTTGGTCCATGAATGTATAATCGCCATCAGGCATTCCGCTTGCGCGAATAGCATCAGTAATTAAAATAATGCCGCCGTCTCCTTTGATGTTATACAACAGCCGCATCACCGCCGGATGAACATGAATGGCATCCGCGATGAGCTCCAATTTCAATTCGTTCCGAAGCAACCCGCCCACCATGACGCCCGGCACCCTGTGGTGAAACGGGCGCATCGCATTAAACATATGGGTGACATGTGCCGCGCCGTTATCAATTGCATTTTCAATATCATGGAGCATTGCTGCCGAATGACCTATAGAAAGCACCACTCCGTCATTTGCTGCGGCCCGCATAACATCCAAATTTCCCGGAAGCTCCGGCGCTATCGTCATCAATTTGATGTATCCGTTGCTCGCATGAAACAGCTCCTCCCACTGATCAACATTGGGGTCCCACAAATATTCTTCTTTCATTGCTCCCTTCATTTCAGGATTAATGAAAGGTCCCTCCATGTGAATTCCCCACACATTTGTCCTGCCTTTATTTTTTTCAGCATAACCCGCAATGCGTGAAACATCTTTCAGCAGAAGTTTTCTCGGCTTGCTGTATAACGAAGCCAGCATACCCGTTGTACCGTGCGAAAAGAAAAACTCCGATGCCTTTTGAATTGCCTCGTCGGTTTCGTCAGCAAAACCGTAGCCGCCGCCGCCATGAACAAGCAGATCAATGAAACCGGGCGTGAGCATCATGCCGTCAAGGTCATAAACTTTAGTTGAGGGTGAAATTTTTACGTCGTCTACTTCTCCAAGCGCGTCGATTTTTCTTCCTGAAATAACAACGATGCCCCGCTCGACAATTCTAAACGGCGTAATTATTTTTACATTTTTTAATGCATATTTCATTTGCATTCCTCTTATGAGACTTCCTTGCGAAGCGCAGCAAGCGCGTTATGAATGTCGTCGGCTCCAAACACTGCACTGCCTGCAACAAGAATATCAGCTCCCGCTTTAACGATTTCGGCAGCATTCGCTGCGTTAACGCCTCCATCAACTTCGATTAAAGCATGAAAATTATGCGAATCAAGCATTTCACGCAGGCGCCGAATTTTATCGAGCGACGTCGTGATAAATTCCTGCCCGCCAAAACCCGGATTGACTGACATCACTAACACAGTATCGACAAACGGGAGAATTTCTTCGATGGCAAAAAGTGACGTTGAAGGATTTAAACTTACGCCGGGAATCATTCCCATCGAACGAATTTCAGAAACGGTGCGATGCAAATGGCGGCATACTTCAACATGAACGATGAGGCGGGCTGCTCCTGCTTTTTTAAAATCCTCAAGATACAAATCTGGGTCCTCAATCATAAGATGTGTATCAAGAGGAAGTTTTGTCAGCCGATGCACAGTCTTGACAATAATGGGACCGAAACTAATATTCGGAACAAAATGTCCATCCATAATATCGAGATGGAACATATCAGCGCCGGCTTTTTCTGCCGCAGCAATTTCAGTTTGCAAGCGAGCAAAATTTGCAGCAATTACCGAGGGCGCAATCATTACTTTTCTTTTTGATTTTTGTAATTTCATTGGTTCACACGTTGATTATTTTTTTTCTCGGGCGCCTGTGCGATAAATAAATCAACAGCTTTGCCTGCACTGAGAACGGCGTCTGGTTTTGGAAATTGGTCTAAAACTGTATTAGGCAAGTATCCTGAATTCATCTGATACGTAATATTACCAACCTTCAAATTTTTGCCGGAAAGGATTCGTTGAGCATCACTCAACGATTTACCAATTACATTAGGAACTGTCAAACTATCCAATGATGGACCGGCACTGACAGTGACATCAATAATTGTCCCCCGCCGAACTTTCTCACTAATTAAAGAATCCTGTGCAATAATAGTTCCTTCCGGAAATTCCTGTGAGATCTGAAGAGAAGTACTGCCAAGCTTCAAGCCGAAACGCTCAAGCATAAACTTGGCATCACGGACAGAATGTCCTCTTAAAACAGGGACGTGCACCAATTGTTCACCGCCGCTGACTGTGAGATAAATACGCCGCCCTGTCTTCACGACTTGATCGGCGACAGGATTTTGAAGCACAATGAAACCTTCAGGATATTGTTTATCAGGACGTGTTTCGCCGATGCGCGGTGCGAATTTCAACGAATCAAGTAATTGCATTGCATCGGCTTCCCGCATCCCTACAACATTTGGTACCTCTACTGTGCCGCCGCGGTTGACATACCATGGCATGAAAATGTAATCGAAAAAAAGAAACATCAGGAACAGAACGGCAATAGTACTAAGAAGGAATTTAGTAAGCGGAGAAGAAAAGAAATGATGAATAAAATTATTTTCCGTCATAACATACCTTGCTATTGAAGCTGTACCGAATGCTTCAATAATTGTTCGACATATTTCCCGAGCACGTCAAATTCAAGATTAACTCTTGTTCCGGCTTTATACCGGTGAAAAATTGTATGCTCCATTGTGTATGGAATAATTGCAACATCAAATGATGTCGCACGAAGCCGTGCTGTAGTCAAACTGACTCCATCGACCGTGACTGATCCAACAGGTATCAAATATTTGCGAAACTTTGCCTGAAAGCTTATCGTCACCAACAAGCTCGTTTTAAGTTTACGTATTTTCGTCACTCGTCCTATTGCATCTATATGGCCTTGAACAATGTGTCCTCCCAACAACTCTTGTAAGGATATTGCCCGCTCCAAATTTACCGGATCGCCGGTTTTCAAGAATGAAAGATTCGTCTTCAAAAGAGTCTCACGCATCGCTTCGGCAGTGAAACTTCTGCCTCGCCGCGAAGTTACAGTGAGACATGTTCCATTCACCGCGATGCTATTATCGACATTAATGCCCGGCGTTTTCGCCGTAATTTCGAAAACTCTGCCATCGCCGTGGCCGCGCACCGATTTGATAAATCCAATTTCTTTAACTATTCCGGTAAACATCAGCGTTGAACTTCATAATCGTAAACCGCCTTGGAAGCCTGCGCAATTGCTTCAATGCCTTTATCTTTGTCCTCCAATCCCTTTGAAAGAATAACCAAAACGTACGACCGTCCATCTGGAAGATAAACGATTCCGGAATCGTGTTCAACTCCCGTGATATTGCCTGTTTTGTGCGCAACTTTCACATCATGTGGAAGATAGGAGGGAATTTTCTCGTTGAATTTCTGACGAAGAAGAATATCACACATTGCTTCCGATGCTTTTTTACTCACAACCCGCTTACGCGCAAGTTTTTCAAAAATGACCATCAGATCGAAAGCGGTGGTCGTATTATTTTTACCTGCTTCAAACGCTTTTTCATCTTCAACTCCGCGCAGCACTTGAATATCCTTCGCACCGAGCGCGCGCATCGTTTTCATAACATTCTTTGCGCCGACTTTTTCGATGAGAATATTCGTGGCAAGATTGCTGCTCATCGTAATCATCGCATACATCAAATCGCGAATCGTTTGCTTCTTTCCGACGAAGGAATACAGGCTGTCATCACTGTCACTTGAAATGTCTAACGAATACGGGCTTCCGTCAGCAATGCTGCTAAAGTTGTTGATAACATCAACAGAATCATCGAGCGACAATTCCTTCTTTTCTGCCTGGTGAAAGATTTCAATCATCACCGGCGTCTTCATTGTACTTGCTGCATGGAAAGTCATTTTGGCATTGATAAGCAACGATGTACCGGTTTTCATGTCTTTGAACGCAAGTGCAAATGTCCCCTCAACAGTTTTGAAAATTGAATCTACTCTTGTCTTTAAGTCATGAATTGACATTTTATGAACTTTCGGCTTTGCATCCGTTACTGTTACACAGAAAGAAAAAATGAGGAATCCTAAAAACGCAGACTTAATCATAGACAACATAACCTTCCTCCATGCTATCAGTGCCAATTTTTCTGTGAGAAACATTTTTGAGGTGAAACCGATTGGTCATTTTCCCGAATGCCGGAATTCCTTTGTGAAATTGTTTCGGTGACTGAAAGACGATAATCTTATCCGCCAACCGTTGCCGAAGGAATTGTTCAAACATTTGTTGTCCTCCTTCAACCATGACCGACGCTACGTTATGCGAAGCGAGATCACTCAAAACCGCTCGCAGCGAGATTTGAAAATTCTCCTCACGGCAGATTCTTACCATAATTCCTTTTCTTTGCAGTTGCTTTGACTTCTTACGATTTGCCGTATACACAATCGTTCGTGAGCGATGACGGTCAGTAAAGAGTTTAGACCGCAATGGCGTTCGAAGCCTTCCATCTATTAAAACGCGGAGCGGATTACGTCCTTTAATGTGTCTCACTGTCAATTGAGGATTATCGGAAATCGCTGTTCCGGCTCCAACCAGTACTGCGTCGTATCGTGAACGCAGTTGATGAACAAAAACGCGTGACGCTTTCGATGTAATCCATCGTGAGCTTCCGCTGCTTTGCGCAATAAATCCATCGCTCGTTTGTGCAACTTTCAAAAGCACGAATGGAACCCTTTTCGTAATAAACTTAACAAAGGCTTCATTTAATTTCACGGCGTCATCACGGAGAACATCCGCGGCGACATCAATTCCGGCTTTACGAAGTTTCCGAATTCCTCTTCCTGCAACAAGTGGATTTGGATCTTGCATCGCAATAACGACGCGCGAAAAACGATGTTCAATAATTGCATCGGCACAGGGCGGGGTTTTACCAACGTGCGAGCACGGTTCAAGGTTGACATAGAGTGTCGCGCCTTCAAGAGATTGATGCTTCCGAAGAACGTCGTTAATAGCATTCACCTCGGCATGCGCTTCGCCGAATTTCTTGTGGAACCCTTCTCCAAGAATCTTTCCATGTTTTACAACCACAGCGCCAACTAATGGATTAGGACTGACACTGCCATATCCTTTTGCAGCAAGAGCAAGGCAGCGGTTCATCCATTTTTCATCTTCGTTAACGCTCATTTTCATAAGAAAAACAGAAAGGACATTGAGGAGAGCGGCTGCGTCAGTAATCCTTGATGACCGAAGTGCACAGAAATGCTCTGCCTATTTAAAAGAAATTTCTTTCTCGCGTGTTGCAGACTTGTAAATAGCATCGACGATTTTCATCCGTTCGACCGCTTCATCAACAGTGGAGATGACAGGATGAATGCCCCGCACAGCGCCGAGAAAATGTTTTAATTCATTCTCATATGATCGGCGAAAAAGATTCGACGCGTCGTCTATGTTGCCTGGAGTGACATTGACAACGCTGCCATGCATTTCTTTATGAATGCGTAATGGATTGATTTTAGCGCTTCCCTTTTCTCCGTACACGTTACAATAAAATAATTCGTTTTCAATATAGGAACTCCAGCTTACTTCAATTGTAATCGTTGTGCCGTTTTTCATCGAAAGAAACACGGCTGACGAATCTTCAACACCGCTTGTTTTGTGAGAGTAGTTCGCTGTGCTCACACGCCGTACTTCCGGAAAGCCGGTCATCCACAAAGCGAGATCAAGCATTACGATGCCAAGGTCAAGAAATACGCCGCCGCCGGATTTATCTTTATATTTTATCCAGACGCGCTCATCAATCAGCTTTTTCAACCAGCCGGTTTTCACATAAAACACTTTACCTAAATCGCCGCTTTCAATGAAGCTGCGAAGAATCATCGTATCGGGCCGGAAACGGCTGTTCATGCCAATCATCACTTTGCGCTTAGATTTCTTTGCAGCTTCCGCCACAGCAACTGCTTCTGAATATTGGCGCGCAACCGGCTTTTCCACAAAAATATCTTTTTTCGCTTCAAGACACGCGATGGCAATTTCTTTGTGCGCTGATGTCGTCGTGCAAATATCCACGACATCTAAATCCTCGACGGCTAACATTTCCTGATAATCGGTATAGAATTTCTTGATGCCGAATTTTTCCGCAACAGCCCGCACTCGGGATTTATCACGATCACACAAGCAGACTACCGCCGCCTCCGAAAGCTTTGCATATACCGGCAAGTGAAATACTTGTGCAGCCCAACCTGCACCGACAATTCCAATTTTAACTTTGTCCATTGTGGTGTACTACTGGAAATATTTACAATGCTCGACGTTCAATAGAGATGCTTTCCAATTGCTTTGCGGAAAGAAATTCTTTAACGACACCCGCAATACCTTTTGCGTCGAGCCTGGTTAAAACGTGTAATTCTGCGGGCGACCCTTGTTCTATAAATTGATCCGGCAAACCGTGCAATGCGATACTGATGTGCTTGTGAGAAAATTGCGTCAACGCTTCCAAAACCGCAGAACCAAATCCTCCATGAATACTATTTTCTTCAACGGTAACAATTTTATCAAATCGTCGGGCGATCTTCTCAAGCAAGTTCGTATCGATGGGTTTTGCAAACCGCATGTTCACGACTTCAGCAAGAATTCCTTCTTTCTCAAGAATATCTGCAGCGGCAAGAGAATTATTCACCATTGTGCCAATGGCGAGAATGGCGACATCATTTCCTGTACGCACAGTTTCTCCCACTCCAATTGGAATTTTTTCGAATCCCCTCCTGACATTAACGCCGAGAGCGTTGCCTCGCGGATAACGAAGCGCTATCGGGCCGGCTTTATATTCAATTGCGGTGTACAACATGTCGCGCAATTCCTGTTCGTCTTTCGGCGCCATGATGGTCATACCGGGGATGCAGCGCAAGTACGATAAATCAAATGCGCCGTGATGTGTTGCGCCGTCAGCTCCAACCAGCCCGCCGCGGTCCAAAACAAATACAACATTTAAATTTTGTATGGCAACGTCGTGAACAATCTGGTCGTACGCGCGTTGAAGAAAGGTTGAGTAAATTGCTACCACAGGAACGAAACCTTCCGTTGCCATTCCAGCGGCAAACGTTACGGCATGCTGCTCGGCAATACCAACATCAAAAAAACGCTCAGGGAATCGCTTTTGAAAAATAGTCAGCCCTGTACCGTCCGGCATTGCGGCTGTGATGCCGACAACTTTTGTATTTGTTTCGCAAATTTCAACCAGCGCATTGCCGAAAATGGAAGTGTACGACGGCGGCTCCCCTGCTTTCTTCAGTTGAATTCCTGTCACCTTATCGAAAGGTGTTACACCGTGAAGCCGCGTCGCTTCTTTCTCTGCCGGCTCGTACCCTTTTCCTTTTTCAGTAATGATATGAATCAGAATCGGCCCCTTCAAATTTTTGACGTGCCGAAACACTTCAACAAGTTTTACAATGTTGTGTCCATTAAAGGGCCCGAAATATCTGAAACCGAGCGCTTCGAACATCATTCCGGGCGTCATGACCGCCTTCAAACCTTTTTCTACATTCTGCGCAACGGAGCGAAGTCTATCACCGAAAGAATCCAGCTTGCCGGTTAAGTCCCAGACATTCGCTTTAAATTTATTATAGCCGGGATGTGTAAGAGCTTCAGAAAAATAATTATGCAGCGACCAGATGCTCGGGGTCAGCGATGAAAGCGAAACCATTTTGTTGTCGTTCAACACGACAATCATATCTTTCTTGAGAAGTCCGGCGTTGTTCATCGCTTCATACGCCATTCCACCAGTCATGGATCCATCGCCGACAATAGCAACAACCTTATATTGTTCATGATTGAAATCGCGTGCCGATGCAATTCCTAATGCAGCGGAAATCGCTGTGCTCGCATGTCCAGCGCCAAAGACATCATGCGCGCTTTCACTTCGCTTCAAAAATCCGCTCAAACCATTAAGCTGGCGCATCGTGTGGAAACGGTTTTTCCGTCCGGTAAGAATTTTGTGAGGATATGCCTGATGCCCAACATCCCACACTAATTTGTCTTTCGGTGTGTTGAACACATAATGCAGAGCAACAGCTAATTCAACTGCGCCAAGACCGGCGCCGAGATGACCGCCTGTTTTCGACACTGCATCAACGAGAAATTCACGTATCTCTTTACACAGCGTTCGAAGATTCTGCGTATCAAGCCTGCGCAAATCTTCCGGTGTGTCAATAGCATCTAAAAAATGTTTCGTTGCTTCTGATGCCATGCAGCGTCCTATTGAAAATCGAGAAGCTCAAACTTCCCGTTTATATCTTTCATGAGCTTTTGAACCCGCAACTCTGCTTTCGAAAGTGTCTCCATGCATTCTTTTGAAAGTTCAATTCCTTCTTCAAACAGTTGAATTGATTGGTCTAACGGAACATCGCCATGCTCAAGCGCTTCAACAATTTTTTCTAAACGGTCAAGCGACTGCTCAAACGTTCGTTTCGATTCTTTGCCCAAAGAGGTTTTCGATTTCGGAGAAGGCATTGCTATTTTTCCTCTACAATTTTGGAAACAACGGAATGTGCCGTTCCATCATGAAATTTTATCTGCACATCGTCATTGCCGGCAAGCTGTTTGGCAGATGAAATAATTTTCTCTTTGTCGCCGTTAACGCCATGTTCCACTTTCCGAACCATCGCATAACCGCGCTTCAATACCATATGCGGGTCAAGCGAATGAACGCGTTTCATCAGACTTTCCGAACGGTGATGGTGAAACGAGATATGGTGAGAAAGTGACTGTATCAGCCGGTGCTCCATTTCGTCCACCCTCTGGCTTCGCTGACGAAGAAGATCCACAGGCTTGTTGAAAGAATAGCTTTCAGTGAGGCGGTGAACTCTTTCCTTATTCGAATTGATAATTGTGCTCACGTGTTGTTGATTAGTATAGCAAAAATTGCGAAGAGTTTCAAGAATTTCGGAACGATCTCTGACAACCAATTCCGCCGCCGCCGATGGCGTTGGCGCGCGCAGATCTGCTGCAAAATCAGCAATGCTGAAATCAATTTCATGTCCCACAGCACTGATTACAGGAACATCGGAATCATAAATTGCGCGTGCAACGATTTCCTCGTTGAACGCCCACAAATCTTCAAGCGAACCGCCGCCGCGTCCGACAATCATCACATCAATGCCGCCGTACTTATTCAAATCACGAATTGCCTCTGCAATTTCTTCTGCCGCGCCTATGCCTTGCACTTTCACCGGAACAAGAATGACATCAATTCCCGGAAAACGACGTGCGAGGATGTTTATCATATCACGAACTGCCGCACCGGTCGGGGAAGTAACAATTCCGATAACCTGCGGATACGGCGGAATCGGTTTCTTGTGCTCCTCGTCGAACAAACCTTCCGCATCTAATTTTTTTTTCAAGCGATCAAAAGCAAGTTGAAGCTCTCCGACGCCAAGCGGTTGAATTTGCAGACAATCAATCTGGTAATTTCCGCGCGGCTCGTACACAGTGATATTTCCGCGAACCATCACTTTCATTCCATCCGTCGGCTGAAAGAGCACTTGTGCCACACGGCTTCGCCACATCACTGCCGAAAGCTGTGCACCTTCATCTTTCAAAGTGAAATACCAATGTCCGGAGGTGTGATGCTTGAAATTGGAAATCTCTCCCTGCACCCACACTTCACTAAATCCCATTTCCAGCACACCTTTAATGCGGCGCGTAATCTCGGACACAGACAAAACGCGATTTTCTTCTCGAGGAGATTCCATGTAAGAAATATACTTGAAAAACTGCAAACATCAAAGATAAGGATTCATGAGCTTTCGCGCCGAGATGGAGTCCACTCCCAAAGTGATTCCTTTCGAACTCTGAGGTGGAGTCCATCTTTTTTTCTCATTATATTTCTTTAAACAAAGGAGAAATAATGAAGCTCGACATTCTTGCCGTTGCCGCTCATCCCGATGATGTTGAACTCAGCTGCGCCGGAACACTTGTCAAAGCCGCAAAAGAAGGAATGCATACCGGCATCGTTGATTTGACACAGGGAGAATTAGGAACGCGCGGCACAAAACAGATTCGCACACACGAAGCAGAAGAAGCCGCACACATTTTAGGGCTGGCAACGCGACGAAACCTGAAAATGCCGGATGGGAATATTGAAATGAATCAGAAAAATCTCCGCACGCTTATCGCGCTGCTTCGCGAATTGCAGCCTCGGATTCTTCTTATTCCTCATTTCAACGAAAGACATCCCGACCACATGCACACTCATCAGCTTGCGCGTGAAGCGTGGTTCTATTCCGGCTTGGCGAAAATCAATACAAGAATGAATGGCAGCGCGCAAAAAGCGTTTCGCGCCGACAATTTCTTCAGCTTCATGCAAAAGTTCGAGTTTATTCCTTCATTCGTCGTCGATGTAAGCGACACTTTCGAACTTCGCATGCAATCAATCCGAGCACATCGCTCACAATTTCATAATCCGGAAAGTAAAGAACCGGAAACAATATTAAGCAAGCCGGAATTTTTGGAAGAAATTGAGACACGTGCGCTGTATTACGGACAGTCAATCGGAGCACAATACGGCGAGCCGTTTTATTCCTACGTGCCAATCGGTATCAAAAATATTTTTGACCTCACACTTGCAAGCCGCTGAATAATTTTCAGTCAAAATGCCGGCATTTGAGATTATTGCGTAACCTTTTGAAAACATTTTGTGTTTACTACTTTGTAAACAGTTTCGAAAAGAAATCTCATTATTCTTTAAAAGGTGAATAAAATATGTACTGTCCCAAATGCGGCGAGTTTATCAAGGAAGACGCGTCCTTTTGTCCATCGTGCGGACATCAATTCAGTCCTGATACAAACGCTGTTTCAGAGAAACTTCACCATCCATCAGGCATTCCCTCCGCGGGAACAATTGCCGGCAGAAAAGTAATGAGCAAACGGGCAAAAGTAATGTATTCCTGTCTTGCCGGAATATTGATCGCCGGTATGAGTATCGTATTTATTAAAAGTTTACCGAACGGTGAACCGCCGATCATTCAACATCAACCGGTTGTCACTCAAGTCACTTCAGTTCGCGGCGTCAATCTTGATATGAAGCCGATTACTTCGAAAATTGAAAACGGCTACATCATTATTCCGCTTGATGAAGTGATTCAAAAAAAGATGGTCACATTCACGTATCAAGGGAAAAAGAGAAGCGTCAACTTAATGGCATTTATTAATCCGGAAGGAAAGCTGGTTACAGCAGTGGCGATTTCTGAGCCATGCAATTCAAATAGTTTTCATAGCGAAGGCAATGAACTCGTCTGCGATGTGTGCGGAACGCGATGGAATTTCACGACGCTCGAAGGCATCAGCGGTTCTTGCCAAAAATATCCGCCGGATCCGATTCCGAGTCAGGTGATAGGCAACGAGGTGAAAATCCCCGTTCAAACGGTCGAGCAATGGAAAATGCGGATTTAACAAGCCGGCGTGCAACTATGAAAAAGCCATCCCGAATACCGGAATGGCTTTTTTTTATGCACTACACTCTTTTCACGCAAACACTTTCATGTATGCATCGCGGACTTCTGAATAGAGGTTGGGAAGATTTTCCTCAGAAAGCTGATTCAGCAAACGAATTTTTTCTAAGATCGGTGCGTGGGAATTCCAAAGCTTCTTCGCTTCCTCATGGTTCCCGTCGGATAACACCGAATTGATTGCAATGCTGGCACAAATTGCATCGTCAGCAAACCCCACACCGCCCATTGCCCCTTCGGGTATGATGTCAATCGGGCACACCAGATAAGCAACAATGGCAATGAGATTTTTTTTCTCAGAAAAAGAAAGTGAGCTTTTATTTATCATCTCAACAACAATCTCCAGAATTACAGGAAGTTGAATGATGACAGCGGCAAGTGTTTCATATGTTTCTTGCAGGCGTGGTGTGCCGGATTTGTTCCGATATGTCGCAAGAGTAGATTCAAGTGAACGCAGTATTTCTTCGCGAGACTGTCCTTCAACTTGAGTTTTTAATTCTTTCGGATAATGATGAAAGCCTTCCGGATCAAACACCAACCGATACGCGCGCCGGTATTTTGGAAATCGTGATTGAAGATACCATCGTAAGAGAAAAAGCATGGGTACCTCTGGATTGTGGTTGGTTAATGTTCAAAATGAATCGCATCTTTCTGACCGATGTAACTGACAACATCTTCTGCGCCGTCAACGCCGATAGTGTTGCCTGAAATAAATGCGGCGTCGTCATGCGAAAGCAATGCGATCGCTTTCGCAACGTCTTCAGGCGTAGTTGTGCGCAAGGACGGGTTTTTCGCTTTTGCAATTTCAAGCATTTGTGCCGCGCCGGGAATTTTCCGAAGCGCCGCTGTATCTGTGACTCCGGCCATTATCGCATTACAGGTAATACCATACGGACCGAGTTCAAGGCTCAGTTGACGAATGAACGACTCCAGCGCAGATTTTGCGGCGGAGACAGCTCCGTAATTTGGCAATTGTGAATGACCGCCTGAACTTGTCATCGCATACACATGACCGCCGCGTTTCATCAGACCGGCATTGAACACAGATTGCGCCCAATACACGAGGGAATTTGCCATCACATCCATCGTCATTTCAACCTGTGCTTGTGTCATTTGTTCTTTAACATCAGCCGAGACAAGCGGACGCAGTGTTCCGAAAGCAAGAGAATGCATTAACACTCTGACATTTGATTCTGCCGCTTTCGAAAACTCACTGGAAAGCGCATCAATAACCTCCTTGCGTTTCAGAGGATCAGAAGCGTTGATATTGAAGAACAATGCTTTTACACCTTGTGCTTCCACATCTTTTTTTACTTTCTCGGCGTTCGGCAATGTTGCAGCGCGATCAAAATGGACGCCGCAAATGTTCATGCCTTTTCGGGCAAGCTCAACTGCAGTCGCACCGCCAAAACCGCTGGAAGCTCCTAAAATTACAGCCCAGTCGTTTTTTTTAAAACGATATTCAACGCTCACTTTATTTCCTCGTAATGTTCATTAATAGGCACACACACAAATTAGAAACTTTTCGCCGAAAATCAATCTCCGCAACGCAGAGGCGATGAACCTACTCCACTGTTACACTTTTCGCAAGATTACGCGGTTGATCAATATTGCATCCACGTTTCACGGCAATGTAATAAGCAAGAAGCTGCAACGGAATAATGGTCAAGACCGGTGAAAGAAAATCTGCCGTTTCCGGAACCTGAATAAGATAATCAGCAAGTGCCGCTATGCGCGGGTCAACCTCATTCACAATTGCAATCACCTTGCCATGACGCGCCTTTACTTCCTGAATATTCGAAATTATTTTTTCGTACGTTCGATCCTTTGGAGCGATGACAACAACGGGCATGTTCTCGTCAATTAAAGCGATGGGGCCGTGCTTCATTTCCGCGGCAGGGTATCCTTCGGCATGAATGTACGAGATCTCTTTTAACTTCAACGCACCTTCCAATGCAACAGGAAAATTATAGCCGCGTCCTAAATAAAGAAAATTAGAGCTATCCTTCAACTCTTCTGCGATTTTTTCAATTTCCGTCGCACGGTGAAGAATCGCCTGAACTTTTTGAGGAAGCTCCAAAAGCTTGGCACAAATGTTCCGCCCTTCTTTTTCAGACATACCGCGCTGACGCGCGATCAGCAACGTGACAAGTGATAACACAACAAGCTGCGATGTAAATGCTTTGGTTGATGCAACGCCGATTTCGGGACCTGCATGAATATACACTCCGCCGTCACTTTCGCGGGCAATCGTACTGCCAACAACGTTACAGATACCCAAGACGGCAGCGCCTTTTTGTTTCGCTTCGTGCAATGCTGCAAGCGTGTCAGCAGTTTCCCCGCTTTGGCTGATCAGAAAAACAACGTCGCCCGGTTTCACAATCGGATCACGATAACGAAACTCCGACGCATATTCGGTTTCAACGGAAACTTTACCGTACTGTTCCAGCATGTATTCGCCAACAAGCCCAGCATGCCACGATGTTCCACATGCGGCAAGAATAATTCGCTGTGCATTTTCAAGAACCGACTTTACACCATCAAGTCCGCTAAGCTTAGCATTACCTTCTTCGAGTAAAACTCTGCCTCGCATTGCATTACGCAATGTCTCGGGCTGTTCCATAATTTCCTTCAACATAAAATGACTGAAGCCGCCCTTTTCAATCTGCGCAAGGTCAATTGTAACCTGCTCAACCTGTTTTTCCGTCGTTTTATTATCGATTGTTTTAGTGTCAACGGAGTTTTTGCAGATCACCGCAATCTCGCCGTCTTCCAGATAAACAACTTTCCGTGTGTAATCAACAATTGCGGCAGCGTCGGAGGCAAGAAAATTTTCATTTTCACCGATGCCAATAATAAGCGGGCTGCCTTTCCGGGCAGCAATAATTTTGTCCGGCTCCTTCGAAGAAATTACTGCAATGCCGTACGTTCCCTCAACTTGCCGCAAGGCAAGCCTGACCGCAGTTTCCAAATCGCCGCTGTATTTTTTCATTTCTTCAATCAAATGCACAAGTGCTTCAGTATCTGTCGCCGATTTAAAAACATGCCCATCCTTTTCAAGCTTCGTGCGAATGGCATTATAGTTTTCAATGATACCATTGTGAATCAAAGCAATCTCATTTTTGCAGTCTGTGTGCGGATGTGCATTGATGTCGCTTGGCGCTCCGTGCGTTGCCCAACGGGTATGTCCGATGCCGGCGGCTACAACGTTAAAGCTGTTCAACTCTTTTTCAAGTTGCGACACTTTCCCGATTTTTTTTTGAACAATAAGCCGGCCAATTTCAGCAAGTGCTATACCTGCAGAATCGTAGCCCCGATATTCCAGGCGTTTCAAACCTTCCAGTAAAATCGGAACGGCCGGCTTGTTTCCAACATAACCCACAATGCCACACATAATTTCCTCTTTGATTATCTAATGCCAATAATTCCCAACATACGCCCCGACTCTTTTCCATCCCGGCGATAAGAATGAAATAATTCCGGAGTACAAATTGTGCATGCAGGATGAATCTCGATATTGCTCGATAACAAACCGGCTTCAATGAGTTGAGAACAATTGGCAGACTTCAAATCCAATTTCAATTTGCCGTTTCCATTTCTGGCAATAAACTGTGCAGAAAATTGTGCGGCGACATCATTTCCTACTTCATAACAACATTGGCCTGCCGCCGGACCGATAAATGCTACCACATCTGTTGAATTTGAACCGAATTCCTGATTCATCAGCCTCACCGCGTTTTCAACAATGTGAGATGCTGTGCCTCGCCATCCAGCGTGAATTCCAGCAGCCGCATTAGTTTTTTTATCGTATAGAAAGATCGGAACACAATCAGCAACGCTGACAGCAAGAAATAAATTCCTTTCGTTAGTGGCTAATCCATCACATGTTTCGTACTGGCCAGGCTTTACGATGATCTGAACATTGTCTGAATGACATTGCTGCGGAAAAGCTACGGCTGATTCTGCGACGTGCAGAGCATCAAAAAATCTTTGGCGGTTTTCTTGAACATTCTCTGCAGCGTCGCCGACATGATAACTCAGATTCAAACCACACTTCCCGGGGCTTACTCCGTCTTTACGGGTGCTCATTCCAAATTCAATTTCAGGATATAAAGAGAAAAGCCCTGAGCGAATTATTTCCATAGTAAAGATATAGACCGATTGATAAATTACCTTGCGCAAAAAAGTTGTCTGCAACTACAAAACTATTGCATGATAAAATAAAGTTTTTCTTTATTTGCGCGTAACTTCAAACATCAATACAAAAACAACTGTCCGTGATTCATTATTCCGACAGCACGCCCCTTCAAAACTCGATCTCCAAATGGAGTATTTTTTGACTTCGACTTGAACTGACCGATATCAACTTTCCATTCTGCATTGGGATCAATGAAAGTAAAATTTGCTTCTTGCCCTTCTTCAACGGTAATTGGTTTCCCAACAATTCGCCGTGGATTCACTGAGAATTTCTCCACCAATTGATTGAGTGAAAGAATTCCAGTGTGAACTAGTTCTGTCATTGCCAAACCAATCGCGGTTTCCAAACCGACAATACCAAAAGGTGCCTGAAGAAAATCAACTTCCTTCTCGTCCAATGAATGTGGCGCATGATCCGTAGCAATAACATCGATCGTCCCATCGCGGAGGCCTTCTTTGATCGCATCAATGTCTGTTTGAGTCCTTAACGGCGGATTCATCTTGGTGTTTGTATTGTACGAACGCACTAACTCATCCGTCAAAGTAAAATGATGCGGCGTGACTTCACAGGTGACCCTATTCTTTTCTTTTTTTGCCCTTCGAATAAGTTCTACTGAACCGGCAGTACTCACATGAGCAATATGATAGCGCCCATTGGTATATTGTGTAAGTATAAGATCGCGCGCGATCATTACTTCTTCAGCCACTGATGGAATGCCAGGAAGCCCCAAAGAAGTCGAAACGAATCCTTCGTTCACCACTCCGTGTTTGGCAAGAGTAGGTTCTTCACAATGTTGAATGATAGGAACATCGAACATTCCTGCATATTCAAACGCTCGCCGCATCATTTCGGCATCGCTCACCGGAGCACCATCATCGCTTAGAGCTACTGCTCCTGCTTGAACAAGTTCTGCAATTGGCGCAAGTTCCTTTCCCTCTCTTCTTTTCGTGACAGCGCCAACAGGATAAACATCAACAATGCCGCCATTGGCACGCTTACCCTGCGATTGAACAAATAATGCAATCGATTCGTCGTCAATTGCCGGATTGGTGTTCGGCATACAGCACACAGCAGTGAATCCGCCAAATGCTGCCGACAGTGTACCGGTTTCAATCGTTTCTTTGTGTTCAAAACCGGGCTCGCGGAGATGAACATGCATGTCAATAAACCCGGGACAGAATATTTTATCTTTAAGATTAACGATGCGATATTCCTTTTTCAGTTCGATTGACGATTTAATAGATTCGATCTGACCGTTTCGAATCAGAACATCATACTTACCATCGCGTTGAGAAAGCGGGTCAATCAATACTCCATCTTGAAATAAGATCATTTCTGACATATAATTCCTTTACTAGCAAAGGATTAAAGAATGTAACAAAATTATTCTGTAGCACTAAGAAGATACAAGACTGCCATCCTTACTGCGACACCATTTAAAACTTGTTCAAGAATCACAGAATGGGGGCCGTCCGCAACATCCGCAGAAAGCTCAACATCTCGGTTTATTGGACCCGGGTGCATTATTGTAATTGGATGATCAACGCGGCCGAGCCTCTCTTTGGTTACGCCAAAAAATCGATGATATTCGCGTAATGTAGGAAACATGCCGCCAGCTTGCCGCTCTAATTGTATTCGAAGAACGTTCAATGCATCCACTTTTGGCAGAATATCATCTATATGGTGGAACACTTTTACGCCAAGCATCTGAATATTTCGCGGTATAAGCGTTGCAGGGCCGCATACTGAAACTTGTGCTCCCATCGTTGTAAGTCCATAAATATTTGACAGCGCAACTCTGCTATGTGCTATGTCGCCGACAATACACACACGAACGTTTTCCAGTTTCCCAAATTTTTCCTGTAAGGTGTACATATCCAAAAGTGCTTGTGTGGGATGTTCATGGAGACCGTCACCGGCATTAATCACATTTGATTTCACAACCTGCGTAAGAAAATGTGGAGTTCCGGCAATATTATGCCTGATAACGACCATGTCAATTTTCATTGCTTCGATATTGCGTGCTGTGTCTTTGAGTGTTTCTCCTTTGCTCACGCTGGAACCCGCGGAAGAAAAATTCACAACATCGGCGGAAAGGCGCCGCTCCGCCAATTCAAAAGAGATCCGCGTTCGTGTAGAATTTTCGAAAAAGAGGTTGGCAATCGTTTTCCCCTGCAATGTTGGAACCTTTTTGATTGGACGATTCAGGATTTCTTTGAAAGAAGTTGCTGTTTCCACGATCAATTCAATGTCCTTAGCGGGCATTTTATAAAGGCCAAGTAAGTGTTTGCTTGAGAGTTTCATGCAGTTGTCCTGATTCTATTATTGTGTCTGCTGCACAACAAAAACGGCATCTTGGCTATCCACTTCTTTCATCATCACTTTTACTTCTTCATTGAGCATTGTCGGAATATTCTTTCCAACAAAATCGGCTTTTATAGGAAGTTCACGATGGCCGCGATCAACAAAGACGGCAAGCTCGACTGTTGCGGGGCGGCCAATATCCATCAACGCATTCAATGCAGAGCGAACTGTCCGTCCGGTGTATAAGACGTCGTCAATAAGTATAATGTTCTTTCCGGCGATGTCGTATAAAATGTCGGTTGTTTTCAATTGAGGCTGAGAAAGACGGCCGCGCAAATCATCTCTGTAAAGAGTAATGTCGAGCGTCCCAATTGGCACTTCAACATTTTCCATTTCTGCAATTTTTGCAGCTATGCGTCGCGCAAGATAATCTCCACGCGTACGAATCCCCACAATACCAATCGTACCAGCCCCACGATGCCGTTCCACTATTTCATGAGCGAGGCGGTTTATTGTGCGTGTGAAGCCGGAAGCATCTACAATTTGTCGTTCAGTTGGCATGAAATGATGTGTTAGTAATAAAAAACCTCCGCTCCGTAATGGAACGAAGGTCATGAAAGGTTATCGTTTTTTTTCACTTCATCTCCTTTCCTATCTCACAGGATAGGATTAAAGGTGCATGAATAACGAACTATTGAGTCCGCAGTTGATCCATCCACGAATCGTCGTGAAGTTCATCGCGGTCTGTAGAATTTAACAAAACATAATCAGAAAAGCCTGTCCGATCACCAAAATCAAATTCTACACCGCCTTGAATAGAATTATAATGCCAAATTTCGTAGGGTTTTGTATCAATTTCATTCGCATGGCGGTCTATTTCATCCGGAGGTCCATACATGATATACACTCTGCCGCGGTCGGTTTTCCAGCCGGGTTTATACGCGGACTTATACACTTCATTGACATATCCCAAGCGCTTCATGTATTCAATCTTTTCTTCATTCACCGGTGTCGTTGGATCTGGATCGCGCTTCGCCCAAAACTCATACAGCATTTTGCGCTTTGCCTCTGCACCCTTCAACTTGCTATACTGAGCGATCTCATCCCGTGTAGCAATATACTTCACTTCGCTAAATTCCTGATCTAATTCCTCTTCCGACATTGCCGAATATTCACTGCCTAAAACAGAACCGCTTGCTCCGGCAGAAACATCTTCCATCGGTAACGCGGAATTATAGATAAAGAATCTCTTCGAAGCGCTTGCCACAGTACCATCCACCGAGTCAATAGCCGAAAAAGTAAAAGTATATGCACCCGTTCTCAGGTTGTTCACTTTCACCGTGCCAACTTCAACGCTCGATTCGTTGACACGCGGTTTCGTTTTTTCATGAGAGATCACTTCTTTACCGAGCGAATTGACAACAGAAACTTTTGTATAGTAATTATCGGATTTATTTTCCAAAAGATTATACAACTCGGTATAGTAAAAGAGCACAGGTTGTCCGTCGCCGTATAGTCGAGATGGATTTGGTTTCACCTCAAGCGTGTTCTTATAAAACCTGTCATTCGTCCCTTTTTCTTTTTCAATAATAGATGTACACAATTCCACATCGCTTTCTTCAAGATGATTATTGCCAATCGCTTCAATGTTTAATGGAAATGAAACGCTATCTCCCCGGCTTGGATCATTTCCATCCTGTGCAATGACGTACGCCCGATATACATCCGGCTTAAGAAGAAAACCAAGAACGTCCACATAATATCGGGAAACTCCGAGCAATGACGTATCATTAACAGTGAATGGCAAACGAAACGCCTGCCCGGTTGTCACAGAATCTGTGGCTGAGTTCTTGAAAAAGATTCTCATTACAACCTGACTCTGGTAAGCGCTGTCGCTCTTCACAAATTTGAGATGCGTTACATCAAAGGAATAGTACAGTTCAACGTACACTGAAGAAGAATCTCCACGATAGCGGGCAATGTCTACATTAACACGCAGCGGAGGAATGTTTTCACTCCCTTGCATCGTCGAGACGCACGAAATAAAGGCTACAAGGCAAAACAAGCTTTTCATATTAACTTCCTTTAATCACAACTCCAATATAGCGAACCAATGAATGTTTCGCAAGCAATTCAACAATTCACTCTCCCATCACTTTGACAATTACTCTTTTCTGGCGTTGACCGTCAAATTCCGCATAATAAATTTGCTGCCACGGGCCAAAATCCAACTGTGAATTGGTCACAGGGATAATGATTTCATGATGCATGAGAAGGCTCTTCAAATGCGAATCGCCGTTTGTCTCACCTGTCCTGTGATGCCGATAATCTTTTTTGAATGGTGCCAATTGTTCCAGCCAATCATCAATGTCTTGAATCAATCCTGACTCAGCATCATTCACATACACGGATGCCGTAATATGCATTGCTGAGACAAGAATCATTCCTTCTTTGATGGCACTTTTCTTCAAAATTGTTTCAACATCACCGGTGATATTAATGTACTCGCGATGCTTTTTCGTTTTGAAAACAAGATACTCAGTGTAAAATTTCATT
>JAJYOI010000022.1 GCA_021796275.1 Bacteroidota bacterium | reverse complement strand
CCTTCCCATCTTTGAAAAGTAAATCGGCGATGTTGTAATCTGCCTCTCGCGGAATGATCTTATATTTGTCTCGTAAGTCCCGCATAAATTTAAGCGCGTTGACCATTGCCGGTGTATCAAGCGTCGGCTGGCCGTTTTCATCCATCACCCAGCCGCCGTAGCCGGTAAGAAACGGAATAAAAAAAAATGGTTCGGTATAATTCCAAGTCAAACCATATTGATCAATCTGGCCATCGCCGTTTGTATCTTTTGTAAGGCTCTTTCCGATTGCAATGAGTTCTTGATCCGTCGTCGGTGGCTTAGAAACAAGTTTTTTATTATACACCAATGTAAGATGATTGCCAAGTTTGTCTGCAATTTGATAGAGATGCCCTTTGTAATGCGTCAACGCTTTCGGATTGAAGCCGGATAAATAAGTTGAATCAAACAAATTCTCCATCGGCAAAATAATATCCATCACCTGAAAGGGGCCAATTTGATCCGATGGACCATAAACCAATTCAGGTCCCTGTCCTGCAATTGCCGCAATAATAAATCCGGAGCGTAATTCTTCAGTCTCTTTATACAATTGCTCGACATGAACCTGAGGATGAAGCGCATTAAAACGATCGAGCTGTTTTTGCAGCACCTCGCGTTCATCAACCCGCATTTGATGCCAAATCGTGATGCGAATTTTTCCATCGTACTTTGATGAGCAACTGAACGATACGACTGCAAGAATCAATGCAAGAAGAATTCTCAATGTTTTCGAAAAAAATGCCGAGCTAATTTTTCTTTGCATCATCATTTCTTCCCAAACACATCCATCAGGACTACCCTGTCTGTTGACCCATCAAGATAGATTTTCCGATTTTCTCCGGGGAATTCTTCGCCGGGAGACCATTGTCCATGCGGGCCGCTGTTTGTAAATTTATATTGGATTTCTGTTCCTACGGGAAATGTACATTCAAACGTCCAAACACTGTCATTCGCATGCGAATCGCCATGCGTTGCATCATCATACATTTTCACTGCATTTGGAATCCACGAGCCAAGCGCCTCCTGATTTCCTGCAATAAAAATTCCTTTCCGAACATAAATGCCGCGCGCATCGCATTGAAATAAAACACTTACAGAGTCATTGCGGCTTTTTGCCATTGTTCCCTGCGTTGGTTTAGTGCCATTATCGTTCTCGATGATAATCGGCTCAAAATCCCTTGCAGGCATTTTTCCGCCAGCTTCTTTTCCAAATACATAAATATTTTTCAAGTGTGTGATGTACGCAAGGTCAAAAGGCTTATCGCCTGCAGGCGCCGTCTGATCGGTACCATACCACCAAAACCAATCCGATCCTTCTGCCGCATACATCTCTTCCCACGCTTTGTATGCAAACCAGTTTTTTGTTCCTTCCTTTGGCGGTTCAGCCTTCGGGTCGGGTTGAGCTATGCCAGACTTTCCCAAGTCTTGCCTCGCGACGAGCAAATAATTCCACGCGCGGTTTTCTTCATCTTCACCGATCCACGTATCGTAATTTGCGTTGATCCACGAACCGGGATACAATCGTTCGAGCCTTTTCATCGAAGTAATAGGATGTGCCGGAACACTGCGAAGCGGATTACCGTGAATATACTCCGACATCGTCACTGTAACAACCTGTTTCGTTTCGTACAAAGCGCTCAGCTTACGATACAGCGCATGAAGAAATTCTTTCCCGTCATTATCCAGCCGATACCATTCCCAGGCGTTCTCTCCATCGAGAATGACAGTCAACAAACGATCTGGCTCTCCTTTCGGCGGAATGTACCGAAGAATACTTTTGATAAAATCATCAGCAGCATCTTCGCCGCGATAATTTTGATACGTGAATCCAATTTTGTCGGAAAGCTCGGTATCACGAAAAACGACAACGACAGAATCTTCTTTCCCGTGATCCGCAAACACGGCATAAGGATAATACTTTGGCTGGTTAGGCGGCGTTGAACGAGCAAGAATTTTCTCGTCGGTCGCAATCCATTGAATCCCGTTCGCACCGAAAATGGGAACAACTTCCTGCGCAACTGCACCTTCACCGGGCCACATTCCTAAAGGAGGCTGGCCGAATGTTTTTGTATAGTATTCAACTGCCTTCGCCACCTGTGCGTTTGCATCCTGCGGATAATGAAATCTGTTCGGCATGGCGTCATGCGGCTGGCAGACTCGGGCTAAATCTGTATCAAAAATTAACGGAAGAATCGGATGATAAAACGGGGTAGTGACAACTTCAATCTGTCCTGTGTGTGTATCTGTGTGATACATCAGCTTCTTATGGACCGGAACGATGTTGGAAAGAACTTTGTACGTTTCGGCAATAATCCGATTGCAGTCGTTTTCGGTGATAGTTTTCTTAAGATAGTATTTCCCATCCCCTCTCTTTTCTACAAAATCGGTAAGATCAATCACCGAACCGTCTGCAAGTGTAACACGGTTCTCCAGAAAATCAGGATCAAAATAGGCAAGGAAAAACCAAAACTTAATAGTGCGCAGTTCTTGTTCTTTGAATCGAGCCTTCCTGTCTGCTTTCTCTTTAAAAGCTTTGTATTGCGGAAAACGATCAAGCATCACCTCGCTGATACCGAAGGCATTCCATACATTGTGAAGAAGAAAATCCAAATCAGTTGAATCAAAATCTTTCGTCGGTTTCAATGCGAGGTCAATCCATGGATCAGTTTTTCCTTTCCACTTTTTGAAAAATGCCGCTACATCTACGCGATTTTTTTTGACATCAACATACGGCTTGAGACGTTCAACGTAATAGTGTTGAAGCTGAAATAAAAGCGATGATGTTAAATTTACGTTGTAGTGAACATTCGGATACTGCTCCAGTATCGAAGCCATGTCGTAATAATCTTTTGTTCCGTGCGTGCGCACCCATGGCCCCTGCAACTGATCGGTAGCAGGGTCAAGATAAAGCGGCTGGTGTTGATGCCAAATAATGTTCAGGTACAGCGTTCCTCCTGAATTCGGATATGTATCATTCATAGGCGATTTTGAAGAAGGGACATAGCCATGTAATAGAATTTTGTTATCGTTTGTCAAAGTGAAAATTGAATTGAAACTGCTGTTGTTGTAATTCGAAGTTTGTGCAGGGTTTGCATCGTCAAGCAGCCAGGTAGTATCTGCAAGAAATTTATATTGATAAATGCCGGGCGTAAGTTTTTTAAGTAAAGCAAACGATCCATCGGGCAGTCTTTTCATTACATCGGCATCGTGCGACCATCCGTTAAAGTCGCCGGCGAGTGCAACACGTCGCGCCTTTCCCGTGAAAGTAAATTCAACTCCGTCTTTCACAACCTTCGGCTGCGCGTTAAGTGTTGTTAATATACAAAATAACGCAATAAAAATATTCCTAGGCATGCTTCAATTTATTTCACAAGTATCATTCGTTTTACACCGGAGAAAGTCTCAGCCGTAATGCGATAATAATACACTCCGGTAGATAAATTCTTCGCATCAAAAACCGCCCAATATTCACCCGGTGATTTGTACTCATTCACTAGTGTCGTCACTGTGCGGCCGAGAACATCATAAACAACTAAAGTTACTTTTCCAGCGCGGGCAACCGAATAACGGATCGTCGTTGTCGGGTTGAATGGATTCGGGAAATTCTGCTGAAGCGCAAAATTACCCGGCGGCAACTCTTGCTGACGTCCGTCAACCGAAGTAAGAAGCGGAAGCTGCAAATGAACAAGCGAATCGGACAAAATATAAACTGCCGAGCCATACGCCGGAAGCGTTGTGTTGAACGTCAGCAAGCCGCCCGAAAAGCTGACTGCATACGAAGTATCATTATACACATCATTCATGTAATACGTTTTACCGTCAACAGCACCGCCGGTAAAATACACATTCGGCGAACCGCCTCCTCCTGAAAGAGTAATTGATGCTGAGGCAGAAGTACTGTTGAAGTTTTCAAGCGCAATACCATTTTGGTCTACGTACGGCCGGGTATAACCGTACACCAAACTGTTACCTGTTGAAAGACGAATAAACGTCTGTGTTGAAAATGCAGGGAACGTTCCGCGAATCCACGCGAGCTTTTGATAATGCGGCTGAAGCAGACTTTTTCCGCTAAAATTCCAATCAACAACACCGCGACGACGATGATCAAAATTTTGATCGCCAAGTCCCATTCCAACTTCTTCACCTTCCCATATCATCGGCATGCCCGGTGCTGTAAAGATAACAGTTCCCAGCGGCATCGTTTTCGGATACGAGCCGCATAAGTACGCAATGCGGTCTTCATCCTGATTTTCTAGAAAACGTAAGAATGAAGAATTAGGTCCCGGATAGTAATTGTTATTGTAAATTTTTGCATTCAGATTATCAACGCTGAAACCATTCTGTGCTTCAGCATGAATTTCATCTTTGAGGGTCCAATCATACGCGCCGTCAACGCCGCCGTTATCATCGGCATAATTCACTTCTGTTCCGCCGCCGGTGCCAGCCGTTTCGCCAAGAAGATATGAATCTGGTTTCACGTGCTTGATTGCCTGACGAACAGGAATGCCCATTTCATTCTCGCCACCTGCGCCGTTGTTTGCCCGGTTGTGCGGACCCCAATAAACATCAAAACGAAAACCATCCACGCCCATCTGTTTCACCCACCATGAATAAACTCCAGTCATGTACGCGCGCGCATCAATGTCTGCCCAATTATAATTTAGAAGCTGCGATGAAAAACCTCCATAATAGACAAAACCGTCAGGATCGATTGACTGCGGTCCCACACCGTTGTCGCCCGATGGAATGATCTGATGCTGATAAAATGTCCAATGAGGAGAATCAGTTCGATATGTTCGTCCTTCAGTAACGAACGGATGGGCATAACTTGTATGATTGGGCGTGACATCAAGTATGACTTTCAACCCAAGCTGATGCGCCTGCGCGACGAAATTTTTAAAGTCGGCATTCGTTCCATATTCACGAGCGACAGTATAGAAATCAACGATGTTGTATCCCGGACCGCCTCCGTTGTCAATCGGAGCGGCATTCTGCATCACAGGCAAAATCCAAATAATGTTGAATCCCATGTTCTTGATATAATTCAAATACGGAAGTGCGGCGTTGATCGTTCCTTGCGATGTGAGTCCTTTAAAAAAAATGCTGTAGATGCGGCCGCTCTTCACCCATTGCGGTACAGTTGCAGAAGTTGCACCGGTTGCGGTTCCATCTTTGTTGACATCGAAAAAAGAACGCGTGGTATCTGCGTTGCCGTTAGGATCTGCTGCAATGAGTGTGATATAATACTCACCGGGCTTTGATGGAATTGAGATCGTAATTTGCGATTGTGTTGAGCCATCAACACCAGCAAGACTTTGCGGATTTGCCGTATCTGTTCCCCACATATATGTCAATTGAGCAGTTTGTCCTGAATCGGGGTCCGAACTTTGACCGGCGTTGAGCATGATATCGGAACCTGAAGTCGAGAACGTGATCTTCGCCGTTGGTGTATGATTAACCAAATAAGTGAACACAACGGAGTCCGATGTTTGAATTGTACCTGTTGAATCCTTGACAAACGCGCGGAACGAATTAATTCCTTCGACAAATGTTTCGTTGATGCTGAACTTTCCGTTAGTCACGGAAGTGGAAATCGAATCATGCCCATTCTGAACAACGGTGGCGGAATGAATCGCCGTGTCAACGACCGTTCCGTTAAGAATACGTCCTGGCACACGCGTAACAAAGTTGCCGAGCGTCGTGAGCTGAACGAATCCGCCGCGCACAAAAAACGAAGTGGTGTCGGTTACTTCTGCGCCTGCAAGATTTTTGACGAAGAGCTTCATGAAACGTGTACCATTGTGAAGCACAACCGGCGAACGAAAGCTCAGAAGACTCGTTGCCGGATTGAACGACGTACCTGGAATCACATACGATGTTGTATCAATTTGAATGACAAAAGAAGATGTATCAATGCCGCTCGCAAGCGAAGAAAAGACATATGCTGAAATCACCGGAAGCTGTGTGGGAACAATTCCGGATTTTGAATTCGGAAGGAAATGAAAAATTGTCGGACTGGTGACGAAAAGTTCTGAGTTATTGTTGTCTTGCTGATTTTGCCGTGGATTGAGCGGATCGGGAATCCAATTATTTCCATTTTCATTGAATTTGTACTGATATGCGCCGGCAACTCCGCCGCCAATTTGCCCGCCAACTTGCAGGCGATATGTTCTGGACCAAATACCAGTTGCAGGGTCCTTCGTCATTAATGACGGATCGTTCGCCGGAATAATTCCGCTCGCATTATGTCCCCAGCTATTAAACTCTCCCGGCACATAGACTGTGGATGGATTTCCGCTCGGTTTGTAATAGAACGTTACATCAACACTGTCTTGAGCAAGAACAGGGTAAACCAATCCAGCTATCAACCCAACAATCAAAACAACTCTTCTCATTTTGTTTTCCTTACATTAAAATTATTGCTCTCAGCCGAAGGCTGATCGGCCTCAGGCTGAAATCAAAACTCTGCCCGACATTCCGGTAACGTTTAATGTGAGAGCGCCGTTCTCACATTGGAAGATTTCTTCCGTCATGACATCTTTCAAATTTTTGGCTGAGGAAATTTTAAACTCTCGCCGGTTTGCCGAGCGATTAATCGCGACAAAAACATTTTGATTATTCGTCGAGCGTTTAAAAATTAAAAGATCATCATCCGCGGAAATAGAGGTAATGTCTCCGCGGCGGAGCGCCGGTAATTCATTCCGCAGAAAGATCATCTTCTGAAAATGTGCGCGCAAATCTTTATTCCATTTACTTTGGTCCCAAATCATTGTGCGGCGGCAATCCGGGTCTTTGCCCCCTTCTATTCCAATCTCGTCACCATAATACACCATCGGTGCTCCAAGATATGTCATTTGAAACAGCACAGAGAGTTTTACTTTCGCCACATCACCGTCGCACAATGTCAGATAGCGCTCGGTGTCGTGGCTTCCTAAAAGATTTTGTAAATCATAATTTGCGTCGGGCGGATAAAGGGAACGAAGATTCGCGAGCTGCTCATCAAATTCTTTTGCAGAAATTTTCTCACGGCAGAAAAAATCAAGGCAGCTCTTCCGCCATTCATAATTCATCACGCCATCAAACTGATCGCCGTGCAGCCACGCCGATGCATCGTCCCAAATTTCGCCGACAATATAACATTCCGGATTAACCGACTTTACCAGCTTTCGCCATTCAATCCAAAAGTCGTGCGGAATTTCATTCGGCACATCGAGGCGCCAGCCGTCTATTCCCATTGAAGTCCAATACCGCGCAACATCAAACAGATATGCTTTCACTTCCGGATTATCCACCATCAATTTCGGAAGCGAGCCGAGCCTCCACCAGCATTCATAGTTCGGATTGTTCGGCGGGTTTACAGGATAGGAATAAATGTTGTACCACGCTGCATATTTTGACGCCGCGCCGTTTTTCTTAATATCTTCAAACGCCCAAAAGTCAACACCCGTGTGATTGAACACGCCGTCAATGATAATCCGTATTTCTTTTTGATGACAGGTATCAACCAGTTTTTTGAACAAATCATTCGTACCGAATTCCGGATCAATCTTCATGTAATCCGACGTTGTATACTTATGATTCGACGACGAAGCAAAAACGGGATTTAAATAAATAGCGTTTGCGCCGAGGTCCTTTACATAATCAAGGTGATCAATAATTCCCTGAATGTCCCCGCCGAAAAAATTCTTCCCCGTTGGTTTCCCGCCCCACGGTTGGACACCGGACGGATCATTGCTTGAATCGCCGTTGGCAAATCGTTCAGGAAAAATTTGATAGAAGAGTGCATCTTTGAGCCACGCCGGACGATGATCAATTGTTTCGTGCATAGTGAAATACTAATGATTTTAAAAATATAGAAAAGGCAAGATGATCACTCATCTTGCCTTTTATGCCTTTTGAAAATTACTCAACGAACCGGAGGATGCCCGCAACCATGGTTGCCTGAGTCACCCGTATGATTCGCCATATTGTCATTGCTTACTTCAGCAACAACATTTTTTTCGTAAAGCTGAACTTACCGGCATCAATCCGATAGAGATACATGCCGCTTGACAACCGGCTTGCATCAAACGAGACCGTGTATTGTCCCGCCGTTTGCTTTTCACTCACCAACGTCGCAACTTCCTGTCCGAGAATATTGTACACGCGAAGTGTCACAAAATTGTCAGTCGGAATGGCATAGCTGATAGTTGTCGATGGGTTGAACGGATTCGGATAATTCTGCGAAAGAGTGTATCTCGACGGCAGTTCAACAGACGGATTACGCTGCACCAATGTTACTTGATCGCCAAATTTTTTATAGACAGACATGCTGGTGCCACTCAATAGAATTGAGTGGTTCAATGCAAAACCAGCTTCGTTATCCATGTAGCTTGCGCCGCCGTTCAGCGTATCAACTCCGTTAAACACGGCGCCAAACTTGAATTCAACATACTGTGCAACGCCTGCTGCAAAGACAAGTTTTGTTGTCCATTTGTTATCGGCTGCAACTGAATCGCCATGGGTGCCGTCATCATACAATCTTTGGAGATTGTGTACTGTATCAGCAGTTGTCGTATCGGCAAAATTCCAGTTGCTTGGCCAGTTCAATGGCTTTACTCCGCCGCCAATCCAAACGCTTTTCAGTCCGGTAATTGTTGTTCCATGGAATCGTTCTTTTGCACCGTTCATGTCCAGAACAAACTTCACTGTGTCGGCAGTCGTTGTCGAGTTAACGATTGTAATTGCGGGAACATGTGGCGCCAAAACAGTGTCCTTATCTACCATGTGATAAAATGAGTTGTCGCCGCTTTCCCAACCGCTGTTGCTGAACTGATCTGACCCGCCAGCCCAGAATTTATATCCGATCGAATCGCCTATGGCTTTTGTAAACTGTAACTTCACACTGTAGACGTGTGGGTTGAGAAGATTCTTAGTCAATCTAATTCCCGGTCCCCAATTCAGAGGAGAGGTATCTCCTCTTACCATAATTGAGTCGGAAGCATCACTAAATCCTTGGCCTTGAAGTGCCGTGATGTCGGCTTGGAAAGTAATGTAACGAGTTACTCCCACCGTTGCACGCCCGTTGAAATAATCAACCGGAATCTGTTGATTGGCATCCGTTGTAACTGCGTATGTTCTATTCGAAATGCCTTCCCAAGAATCGCCGGAAGTATTATGGATCACGAACTTGTAGTTAATGGTCTTCCCGGCGGCTGAATCCGCAAATGGAACGGTGAGCGTGTATATCGAATCATTTGTGTTGGATTTAGCCATGACCCACATATTTCCTCCCCAGTTAATTGAGTCACCTGCCATAGTTTGCCAATCACCACGGATAAGAACGCTGTCTGTGGTCGGATGAAACAATCCAAGCTGCATGTAAACGCCCATGTGAACCTGGAATGTAACATTCTTTGTAGCAAATGCCGGCGAACTCATCGCCATGACAAATGCCGCAATAAGCAATGTCGTTAAGTGCTTAGACATTTTGTTACTCCTTTTTTTATTAGTGTTTGTACTAAAATTATTTCTTTAGAAAAAATTTCTCTGACGATACAACCACCTCCTTCTTTAGAACCATTAGCCGTCAGCTTGCAGCTGTTACTGGCAACTAAGAAAGTTAGCAAATACTATTTTAAGACGAGCATTTTTTTTGTTTGAATGAAATTATTCACTTTGAGCATGTAAAAATAAACGCCGCTTGCAACGGGAATGCCTGCGCTGCTTCTGCCATCCCAAATGATTTTGTACATTCCTGTCGGACGGTACTCATCAACCAATGTTGCGACCTTCTGCCCAAGAACATTATAAATATTCAATGTCACGAAGCCATTGCTCGGCAGCTCAAAACTAATCGTTGTCGTCGGGTTGAATGGATTAGGATAGTTTTGAAACAGGTTGTATTTCAAAACAACATTTGGCGGCACGCTCACCGATGTTATGAACGCTGTATCCGCTAGAATCATCACAGCCGTTTGATACGGCGCAAGGCTCATCGTAAAGTTCCCAATGCTTGCTCGGTTAACAGCATATACGTTACCGCTCATCAGATCATTCAAATAATATTGCTTCGCTGCCAACATGTTGTAGAGCGTTGAATCAATAGAAAAAGTGAATGTTACCCGGCCGCCGGTCAGGTTTGAAGCGACAAGCGCTGGCAACGAATCCACAACGCGTGCAAAAGCAAAGATGGTATCGGGTGAATTTGTGCTGACGGTGAAATATTTACCAAACTCGAACGCTTTGAATTTGTGGCGATCAGAGATTAGCTGTTGGTAAAAGGAATGAAGATTGTTCGGATCGCTCCAATTGATGAGACCGCGCTGAGTTGTTTCTCCAACCTCTTGTCCGGCATAAATCAATGGAATTCCCGGCAGCGTGAATTCAAGCACGGCGGCACTTTGCGTTTGTGCAAGATTGTACTGTGAAATAAACCGCGGTTCATCATGGTTCTCAATATACTTCATTGGAATTGCATACTGCGGATAACCTGGCGATGCATAATAATCTTCGGTGGAGCCAAGCTGCGAAATAAGCATATTATTGGAAAGAGCATTGCGCAAAGCGTTGATGGTGCTGTAATCATACCCGGCATCAAATTTTTTGTTGAAGTATGCACCTCCGGTTGAATCTTTAGCGTCAAGTTCACCAAGAAGAAAGGCGTCGGGTTTAATTGTTTTCAATGCTGATCGCCACCGCTGCCAGAATTCCGGCCCATTCTTGCGGGTATCATTTATTCCCCACGCAACATCGCACCGGAAACCATCTACGTTATAATTTTCCATCCAGAACTTTGCCATGTCGATGAGATAGTTCATATTCCTTGAACTGTCCGGACCATCATAGCTGATCGATGGCAGGTCGGTCCATGTAAACATGTATTGGTACGAACCATCCGCATTCCAATCGTAAAACCCATAATATGGTGATGCTGCACCATATTTGACAGCATCAAGCATGAAGCTGTGCGTATTATGCGTGTGATTGACAACGTAGTCCATCATCACTTTAATACCGTTCGCATGTGCCGAATCAACAAAAGTTTTGAAATCGCTTACTGTGCCATAATCAGGATTAACCGCAAAATAATTTTTAATTGCATATCCGGGATTGCTCGGTGAAAGCTGCGGTGTGGGATGAATAGGCATCAGCCAAATTACATTGGCGCCAAGATTTTTTATCTGCTGAATTCTATTTGTGAGCGCTGCAAAATTACCATCAAGGCTGTACGTCTTCACATAAATTTCATAAATCACCGCCGAGTCTATCCACGATGCATGCCAGCGTGAAATATCCGGAAAATGAGCGCCTGTCGAATCAACCACGAGAGCAACGCGCTGATATGCTGTATCCTTAGAAGTTGAGCATGTTAATGTGAAAAAGTAATCTCCTCTTGCCGATGGTATTGAAAATGTCGTGGCAGACAACACCATCGACGAAAAATTAACATGACTTGGATTTGTGCCATCCTGAGACCAGCGAAATGCCTGTGATAATCCATCCGAATTCGTTGTGCCATTGCCGTCAAGTGAGACAGTGCTGCTTGAAATGTTTTTCACAATGCTGATGTTCGGCTTGTGGTCTCTAATTCTGTTGAAATAAACCTTGCTACTATAACTTGTTTGGCTTGTCCCGTATGGCACAGAAACCTGGAGTTGGTTTCTTCCTTCACTAAGAACAATAGTAACCGACGCCGTGTCGTTTACAAAATTAAGATTGTAATTAGTCACTCCAACCGCGAGTGTGCCAGCATGTACACTTGAATCGCTTACAGAAACATAAACCTTAATCGTGTCGCTCCATCGTATTTCTCCACCATCGGTGAGAATTCTAACATAAGGCTTATTTGCCAGCGAAGAGGAAATATCACCCGGCATGATGTGAAGCGCGCCTCTCTGATTGGAAGCGAGTTTCACATACCGTGAACCGCCGTTGTTGAACGAATAATTGAAATTCGAGAGATTGCGCTTTTCTATTTGAGCGTTATAAAAAAATCCTGCATCATAAATGTTCGGCTGCTCGTCGAAGAGCGATCCGCCGTAAGCCTGCGTTACTTTCCAAGCACCGTTTGCATTACCAAGGTAAGAATACGCGGTGAAGTACCATCCTTTCGCAAAACTCCCCATGATGGATTCCAAAAGGCTTATCGGAACTTCAAACGTAAAACTCCCCGAAGTTTTTGCATCAGAATTCACAGCGATGCTTGCGGCTGAAGAAGAATAAATATTTGAACTCGTGTCAATCCGATTCTCAGTTCCGGCGAGCACAGAAGAATTCGGCGGCGCAATGATGAAATACACTCCGCTATTTGTGAAGTCGGGAATCTGAATTCCCGCTTTGTTCGGTTCTGAAATGAGAGAACCGCCGATGGAATTCACAATTTCAAATGACAAACGTGTGTAGTCTGTGATGAAAGCCATAGTTACCGTAAACACAAGAGAATCATTCGTTGTGTTTGCAGCTATATTTATCTCTTTGATATCTGCAGAACCGCTTGGACTGAACGAAGGATATTTATAATTCCCCGGCCCGTTGTCATCAAAATCGGCATCAACAAAATGAAATCCTGCGTTAAGGGGGAAAACTCCGAATGTTAGATAGCTTGTCGTTGAATTTCCATTGACATCGGCGCCGACAAATTTAAGCTGGTGCCTGCCTTGAGCCGGAGTGAAGGAATTTGTTTGAAATGAAACGCCGCCGGCAACCGAATCAACTCTTGATACAGAAATCGGTGAACCGTCCAAATAAACCGCGACCGAGGAATTATTTATTGCCTTATCAGAATCGCTCATCATCAGGCTGCCGCTCACTGAAATTGAAGCGCCTGTGATAAAGCTCCGCCCCTGCCTCGGCGAATCAATTTTGAAATACGGGTTTGAAATAATGTGTTTGATAGCTATTGTTTCAAAATCTGAGGTCATGACCGGGTTATCCGGATCGTCAATGTACTGGCCGCCGTTGATAATATATTGATAGGGAGACGGCGTACCGATTGTCATCTGTTCAGTGATCGAATAAACGCCATCGCTGTCCGGTCCGGCAAGCGGATCACTTCCGTAACTATTGAATAATCCCTTCACAGAAACAGATTTAAGTTTGCCAACGAGTTTAAAATTCGGCGAGAGCGGGTCGAAATAAAAAGTGTACGGCGCCGCAATGATTTGATCAACCACCTTGAATGTAGAAAGCGCTGTATCAATTCCGCCGCGCGAATTCTTCACCGTAATCATCACCGTGTGGGTTGTGAACGAGAATGACGGCGGAGTGTATGAAATTGTCCGTGAAGTTTTGTCGAAATATTGCCCGGCATTCGTTACAGCAATGTTATCAACTGAAATTCCGATATCCGTTGCGCTCATATCTGCGCTGTCCGACCATGAAATATTAGCCGAAATACGGGATGAAAAATTATTGATGATCGAATTATTCATCGGTGAAACATAGTACACCATCGGGTCTTTCACATTGAGAATGCTATTATTGTAGCCCGAACCATCGACCTTCGGATTGTCAGGATCGGTGATCCACACATCAACAACTGTATCAACGCCATTAACAGAGTACGTAACGAATTTGTAGGAATAGACAGCGGGCGGTAATTTCACCGTCGTCGTCCATAAATTATTTCCATTATTTGTAAGTGGAATAACGTGCTGGTTCGAGCCGGTTCCATCAGGATTATTTCCCCAGTTATTAAGCGTGCCATTCAAGCCGACGCCTGTTTCGTTTGTTAAGAGGGTTCTGTTTAGATGAAACGTGACAGGAATAGTGCTGCCGGTTTGTGCAAACGAAACCGATACTGCCAATAAGAAAAGAAAAAAAAATATTTTCGTTGAGAAGAGTTTCATTGTTCCGGCATCCACAAAAATCTTTCGGACTTAGAATCCGATTGTCAATCCAAACTCCTGCAAATTTTTCAACAGTCCGTAATTCTCGTAACCATAATCGAACTTGACGTTAAATTCCGAAGTGATGTCATAATTAAGTCCGATGCCAAGCGTGAAACCTTCCTCACTCTCGGGAACGAAAAGAGACTTATATCCGAATCTCACAGAAATAAATTCATCAAAAGAATACTCCCCTCCAACATTCATTGTTTGAACATTATCACTCGGGTGCAGAGCATCAACTGCAAGAGTGAGCCTGCTGCCCGAAGTCTTGATGACATCCATTGCCAAGCCTATTCTAAATATAAGTGGAAGCGGATAGGAACCAGTGTAATACTCAGCAGGTATTTTTGAATTATCGCCTGCGACAGAAGGATCAGGGTTATGAGTAATAAAAAGGTCTTGACCCGTCATGTGCATATCTGTGCCAAAATTTGCGATCTCCATCCCGATCTTCATGTCGTTAAATGGTGTAATGTAAAGGAGACCTGCATCAAGAGCGTATCCGGTTGCAGATTCTCTCCATATCTGCTGCATTACCATTTTTGCCGTGCCGCCTATTGAAAACCGATCAGTCAGATTTCTGGAGTATGTAAGGCCGATTGCCCAATCGTTGGCGTCCCATGTCTCGCCAGTTCCATCCGGTTGACTTACCGTCGTCACTTCCGAACTTCCGTATGCAAGATTCGTAACACTCACGCCAATAGCATTGTTCTCATCAAGTGCCACCACAGCAGCAAAGAAATTATAACTCGTGCCAACCAAGTAATTCGTGTGTTCTAACAACACTTCATTACGGTCCAATCGCGAGATGCCGCCCGGATTCCAATACAGCGCGGCCGGGTCATTAGCTACGGCAGTAAATGCGCCTCCCATGGCAATTGCACGAGGGCCGGCACCGATTCCAAGGAATGGCGCGGCTGTTGTACCCACTTTGTTTTGTGAGTACGCTTGAGCAAGAGCAGCAAAGAAAATCAGAATTAAAATACGTTTTTTCATCTCTGGTCCTCGTTTACTTGATGATCGCAAGCCTGCCGTACTTTTGACCGACTCCGGGCGCATCGACAAGGTAAAAATAGACTCCATACGCAACATCAAGATTTTCTGATGTTCTCAAATCCCAGTCGATTGTACCATCAGAAATATTTTGTGATGCAGGCATAAGCAACTTTCTCACAAGTTCGCCGCGCACTGTGTAAATATAGATAGTAGAACCTTCCGGAAGATGGATGAAAGAAATTTTCCTCTCTCCTCTACCGCTTGTAATCGTAGGCGGCAACGGCGATTCCTGAGAGGTCGCTGCGATATAAGGATTTGGTACAACCCTAATCATCCCAAGTTGATTGGATGCAAGCTTTTTATCTACGACGGCAGACTTGGTAGTAATGGCGAGTTGATCACCGCTTATAAACGGTTTCGTCACACGTATGTTCAACGTGTCACCTAATGTTGGCAGATGGTTTGTCGTGTCTGCACCGACAGGCGTCAATGACCACGTTATCAACGTTGTGTCTGCCCCAGATTTTGTCTTCGCCTTCGCCAGAAGAATAACAATGTCGTCTGCAGAAAGGACGCCGCACCCGATATTATCACTTATACAGTCCGGTTCAAGTAGCGCATATGGTACCAAACCACCTGTATGAGGATCAAGTACGCGGAAATTAGTGTTTTCCTTCGCAATCGTCAATGGGCTCCCTTGATATGTGATAACAAGATTTGTAGAAGTATCAGTCTTTGAAGAGTCAAATACGAATGTATAATCTTCCGGGTACACGGTTCCTGTTTCAGCGACATCGTTGAACTGAAATGGGCTGAATGTATATTTGAAATTTGGCTTAGCATATGTTCTGTTCCACCCTGAAGCTGTATCATATTTCACGGTCCAATCATTATCAACCGTAACATACATTCCGTCAAAGGTGTATTTGTCTCGGTCACCTTCAACTTGTGTCGAATTAAGAGGAACTTGTGCCGTTCCGTAAAACATCAGCGTATCAGGGGTCGAAGAATTTGTAAAATCAATTATGTAGTAACCCGTTGTTACAGGCAAAATGCCATTGAGTGTATCTGCAAATCCTATCCTAAAAGTTTTGTCCGGGACACGCTCAGGATCAACCACGTGGAGATACGCCTTTCCTGTACCAAAAAGAGAATAGCCAGGCGCTGGTGCGAAAAGATTTGGTACATTTGGCCCAACATATCCTGCTGATGGCGCCCGTGGGATAACATAAGCTGAGTTAACATCCAATCGCACTTGTCCGTTTGATGAAACAGTTACATATTTTGGATCTTCTGCCGGATAAGTGTCAGCCTGTTCGTCGCCTGTTGTATAAGCAGTCACGGCGTAGTAATATCCTTGACCATTTTGCAATGAACTATCCACATACGTATGGACAATACCGCCGTCGTTTCCAAGATAGAACGTTGGCAAATCCGCTATGTCCTGCGATGGCGGCAGAAAGTATCCTTGTATTCCATCGTCAAGATCAAATGTTGCCAATGCTTTCCCCCCTGCCTCTGTAAAACCCGGGTCAGTGGAGCGATAGATTTTATATCCTTCAAACGATGCTGCCTCTTCCGAATTGCTGGTCCATGTAAGTGTAACTTTTTTGTCACCAGGTACCGCCGTTAAGCGCGGTTTCGGAGGAGGTAACACAAAATCATAGTTCTTATCGTAGATTCTTTGAACTATCTGCTTGTTCCTGAAAATTTGGCTGTAGTCAGCACCGAACACCAATGCCAGTGAGAACCGCTCCGTGTGTTCAGGCAGCAATGGAAAATAGCCAGAAGAATAAATGAAGTCTCCGTCTTGGGGAAGTGCGGGAATGACATCGAAATATCCCGGAACCATGCGGCCCCACAAGGTTTCATTATTGTTCATCGTCGGAGACGCAGTCTGATTGAAAAAGTTGAAACTCGTTAGTCCAATTTGGTCAGACTCATTGACGTCTGTTTTATCAAAGTGAGGCTCACCTTCTGTAGGAATTCCATCACCTTCACCTTGGTCGTGCGTGTTGGGAACTCCGTCAGCACCGACGTCGTCTTTTTTCGGATCCCAATTACCGTTTTCGTCACCAGACCAGTGAGTCTTTACTATACCCGGATATTTTGCCGTAACGGGGTCTCTCGGCTGAGTATAGTCAGGAACCCAACCGGTGACGATATGCCCCGGTCCACCATCACGACTTTCATCAATCATGGTATTGTTAAGTCCGGCTCCGGTAAAATAATTCTTATAATAAAGCGGCCTTGTATCAGTCCGATATACCTGCCCGGTGGTTGTCTTAAAAACCCGCTGATAGTGAATACTGTAGTTTTCGTCTATCAAGCCATTAAGATTGTCATCCAAACCATTGTTTGCGGTGTCAATGAGCGTTTCTCCATTATAAATTTTGTATGCTGTTCCTAAAGAATAGACAGTGGCAGTATCAGTATCGCTATGCAATAAAGTGTCGAGCTTAACGACTGTCCGCGCGTACGTGGTTGGATCAATCAGAATGATTTTGTTATTCGGCCAGTTTGTGTTACTGCCTGCATTCGTACGTGAAAGAGTTCTCGACATTACGAAAGAATTACTGGATGCATTAAAGGTGAAATCTGACTGCTGAAATTGCGGGCTCGTCGGGTCAACTGCATCGTTATCGTTGTCAATACCGTCGAACGGATCACCCGGACTTTCTAGATACGCATAACCGGCATAACCTATATTGTTCCTTACGCCGGTTAACACCCTGTTGAGAGGAATCCATAAAGGATCGGCTGTTTTATCATCGGAATCCCACGTATAAGTCAAATTGTTGTTCACGTCAAAAAATCCAAGGTCGTCCTGACAATCTACGTATTGCTGTCCGACATCTCCGACACAACCACCAACAACCTCACCGAAGACAGCTTTTTTATAGGTAGTGGTGCCTATATTAGTAATATCATAGAGCCAAAAAAGAACATCCTGTGCCTGCACTTGTGACCACTGTAATCCTCTTACACGCACAACAATACCAATACCATTTCTTGTAGTGTCTGTCGAATCAGGATGGAATCCATACGAAGTACGCGTTTGCACACTATTATCCTGAGCATCGTCCATAACGAAATAACTCTCCTGATCCGCGCTGAAGACACCCTTCCCAAAATATCCGTTCCAGGCTGCATGTCCAGTTGAATCAATCCAATCAGGATGATCCGGCCAAAACGAAGGCCACGAAGAAGGAATATTGCTCAAAGCAACAGTGTCCTGATTCTGATTCACATACCCCGGCTCTGGCTCGAAGCCTTGAAAATGACCATCCCGAGAGTCAACCTTAGCTGACTGACCCGTCCGTGGTCCGGGTGAGATAGTGACTGAATGCACAACATTAAACACGGGTTTGCCGGTATTATCAACGCCTACCTGATATATTCCTGGGAGTTCAACACCGACAAGCGGCGTTACATCGCCAATGTAGCTGTCTTGGGTCATAGGGTAGGGCCACGCACCGCGAATGTCGTTCGGATCTGTGCCCGATATAGAACCATTGTTCCGAAACGTAAGTGCGATTCTATTCCCGTCATGGATTCCAAATCTAACAAAGAGAGCATTGCCTCTATGTGTTTTCGCATAAGGAATTAGATTGTCTTGTTGAGCATAGGACAACGAAATTAACGAGAGGAGCAGAAAAATCGGAATAACTATTTTTCGCATAGACTTACCTTTGTCTTAGAAGGAGTACGACATTCCGAGTTGAATTCTGCGAGGTGCAGAATAATAGTCAGGTCTTGTGTAATAGTTCTGAATCGACGCTACTCGCTGAGATGGATTACTGGCAAGCAAGTGCTCTTCATAAAGAGACCAGTCAGGTTGGCCGCTGTCTGTAAAAACATTTGTCGCATTCTTGGTATCCAGAACATTATCTATTCTGGCAAAAACGGTGAAGGTTGATCCGCCAAATTTAAAATCTTTATAAATACGAGCGTTCAAATTGTACGAGGCTGGCTTAGCGCCAGAATTGTACAGCAACTCACCCACGTTAGAAGTAGAAGTCAATTGAGGAGTGTACGGCGTTCCGCTCCCGAATTGGAATATAATGCTTGCTCCCCAATCGCTCGGGTTCGCATAATTCAGCGTTGCATTAAATGTGTGGCGTTGATCCCAATCCAGCGGAATCAACTGAGTTTCGGGAAGCACACCGTTATTACGAAGATTAAATGCCGTTTTGGGATCAGACGCGTCCCCTTTCGCAATCTGGAACGTGTAATCAACAGTTGCCGATAGACCTTGTGCGAACCGCTTATCGATTGATAAGACAACCCCTCTTACAAATCCGAAATCCGTGTTTACATACTGACTGTAGATTGAAGAACCGCCATACACGTATTGAATCTCATTAAGAGTTCCGGATAGGTTTCTGATATCGCGGAAGAAACCTGTTACGTCAATCGAAATGTCATCTGACAATTGTTGTTGTAAACCAAGTTCCCCGCTTGTTGTTTCTTCGGGTTTGAGATCCGGATTGCCTACCACACCAAGGTTTGTGCTTCCGCCGGTGACATTGAGTTTATATCCAGGATTTTCATACAACTGATCGAAGTTAGGCATTTGAAAGAAAAGCCCGTACGAAAAATGTACTATTCCTCTGTCTGTTATCGGAAACGCAACGCCAAGCCGCGGGCTTAGCTGCCACTTATTGGTAGCGTCCCTGTACCAGTATTTCATTCTCGCGGCAACAGCTTGATCCGATGTACCGCCCGGAGCAACAATGCTGTCCTGATTCTGCGGTTTCAAAGGGATATAGATATTAGGGTCTGATGGATCTGACAATACTTGACCGTCCGGATGGAACCAATCGAACCGGACGCCCACATTTACAATCAATGAATTGTATTCCATCTTGTCCTGGAGATAAGCTGAAAACTGCTGAGGTTTGCGAAGGTACTCTAAATTGTTCTGATTTGAAATCGGCGGTATTACCACAGGACCGACCAGATATGGATTGCCGTCAAGCACAGGATTTCTATTTACATCCACAGAAGACATTTGCAGGTTGATGTTGTGAAGAAAAAGCTGGTACTGATCAAACTCAAGACCAATTTTTATCATATGTGTTTGAGTAACCTGGCTCGTTATGTCAAACTTCGCAACATAAGTATCTGTGTTGTGAATATTGTGCGCCATGTTGGCTCCGCCCGTATAGAATGTTCCCTCAGGGGCTACAAGCAATGACTGATGCACATACTTCTGGTTAAATGGATCTTGACGTGCGAAAAGATCGGACGGCGAAAATGCTGAAGTATCTAAATACTCTCTAAAATCTCTGAAATAATATGACAGACCAAATGTATAAAATGTTGTTGGGTTTAAGGTGTGCGTTAAAGTTAGTGTATTCAGATATCCTTTCTTGAAATTGCTTAGCTCTCCGTCTGGATTATATTTATAGTTCCAGTCAAAGTCTTTACCTCGCGAATTATCAAGAATGAAATTGTATGAAACCTGAATCTCGGGCGAGAATTTGTAAGTGAGTTTTCCCTGTCCGTAACCTTCCATATACGGAGCCAACGGAACGTACTTGTTATCTCCGCTTTGCCCGATTATCCAATCTGAGGGACTCGGTGCCTGAGTATTACTAATGTCTCTTGTATTGAATTTTTTGACCCCATAGATGTTGCCTTCGTCATAGTAGTACCGAGCATCAAGGTAAAAGAAAAGCTGGTCCTTAAGTATTGGTCCATCAAAAGAACCTTCAAGCCAATTGGTGTTTATCGGATTCACTCTTTGGAGCCCCGTAAAGACATCCGAATGGCTTGTAACATAACCTCCCGTGTATGCCGTCACGTTGCCGTGAAAATTGTCGCTGCCGTTTTTCGTAGCAATGTTAACAATTCCACTCATTGCCTTTCCGTATTCTGCATTAAACGCACCGGTAACAAGCTGCATCTCCTGAATGGAATTCTTGTTCACATCTACCACAGTTGAACCGTCAAAAGCATCAGTAACCGGTACACCATCAATCCAGTAGGTTACCTCACCGCTTCTTCCACCTCTGAAGTGTCCGGCCACAACACCAGCTTGCAAATTTAAAATATCTTGAAAGCTGGTGATCGGCAAAGCTTGAATCTGGGTATTGTCCACTACCGCCGTCGACGCCGTCATATCTTTTTGAACAAGAGGCCGCTGTGCAGTGACAACAACTTCTTTGACATTGACCGCCGAAGACGTTAATTGAAAATCAATTTGCGTTGTGAGGTCTATGTTAACTCGTACCTGCTGAAAAATTTGAACATTGTAGCCGATAGATTGCGCACGTACAGTATAAACACCCGGAGGGACATTAGTAATGAAATAATTCCCGTCTGGATCGCTCGCATTGCCTAATGATGTTCCCTCCAAAAGTATCGTAGCTCCCACAAGCGGTTCTCCTGTAGCAGCATCGGTGATGCGTCCCGCAATTTTCCCAGTCGTGCCGGCAAAAACTGCGCATGTATATACGATCAAGGCAGCAGTGCAGTAGTACCATCGTCTCATAGGACAAGTCCTGTTCTGTTAATCCTGAGGTGATGCAAGTTCATTGATATCTTTATGATGAACGTAATCTTCAATGTTCGGTGAAAGTTTTTTCGCACCGCAGCTTTGGCGAACAACTAACTCCGGCATAAAACGCATCTGCACTGGCAGTGCTGCCGGGTTTTGTTTTCGCTTCACCATCTGATCAACGGCAAGTTCTCCCATCCGAAACATTGGCTGCCGCATCGTTGTCAATCCAAAATGCTGGGCGAGTTCAATATCATCAAAGCTGACAATTGCCATGTCATCCGGTACGCGCAATCCTTTTTCACGAAGTGCGCTGATTGCTCCGATCGCCTGAACGTCGCTCGAAATAAAAATCGCAGACGGCAGGTTCGACCCAAGCTTCAGCATCTCCTTCATCGCAAGATATCCTGCATCGCGACTGAAACCATCGAGCTTCGTTACATCACTGACAATGATGTTCCCCGGATGCGGCGTCAATCCGTGCTTTTGTATCGCTGCACGAAATCCTTCCAAACGAATTCGCGCAGGGTCGCTTTTGATGTTTGCCGTTATCATGCCGATATTTTTGTGGCCAAGTGAAATTAAATGCTCTGTAGCAATCTGTGCCCCCTGAAAATTTTCTACGGTGATTGAGTCGAACGCTTCATGAAACGTATCCACCAGAACAATTGGTATTTCCAAGTCCTTCCATTTTTTTGCAAACGAATCGGGCACGCGCATTGAAAAAAAAATGATGCCGTCCACTCTTCCGCGCCGCGAGCTGCGACGAAGCGATTCATCAATTTCGTCCGGATGATTAATGCCGTGAAGAATGAGATCAAAACCAATAGAAGAGATTTTTTCTTGAACGCCTTGAAGGACTTCAATGAAAAAATAATTTGTAAAGAAGGGAATGATCGCGGCGAAAGTGTTGGTTCGCTGCCGTGCGAGTCCTTGTGCGTACACATGCGGCTGATAGTTCAATCGTTTGGCAACGACGAGAACTTTCTCACGCGTTTCTTTTGTGACATTGGGGTGTCCGTTGAAAACACGGGAAACGGTTCCAATGCCAACTTTTGCTTCTCTTGCGATGTCGTAGATAGTTATTGCCACTTGTATTGACCAATTCTGCTTTTTTGTTGGAAGGGCTTCCACAAAGTAGCCGTTTTTGTCGGAATTGTCAAGTCAAAAAACAAAAAAAATGAAAAAAAATTATTATTGCATAATAGAAGTCATTTTCCCCTATTTCGAGTAGAAATCAATCATTCTCTCAATTGCACGGGCACATACAGGATCAAAGTCCGCTAAACTGAGAGAAAACATCCTGCAATCTACAGAGGGACGGTAAAGCCCGGTAGAGCTATATCCTGCGCCTTCAAAAGCCCCTACAACATTTTTAAATTGCTGTGAATCAAGTATTTTCCCTTCAGCATCTATCAACTCTTTACGGCGTTCAGCATAATTTTTCGACTGGGGATTTAGACGGGCGCGCTCATTTTCAATGCTGTCGTACTTTGCCTTTTCCCATGGAGTTGGAAGCGGAGTGGTGGAAAGTACCATATCTCGCCACTTCAAATGTTCACGCGAAGGATCGGAAGAAAGATTAGGTTCCCATGGTTCTACACCTTTAGGATAAAAATCATTATAGGCAACCGACGATGAATAATATTCATCACCTAAACCTGCAAAGGCATGACCAAATTCATGCACGCAAACATAATCAGACTGCCAGGCTGTTGCCGGAGTTTCTCCAATTGTGTACGAAACAGCGTACAATTGGTAAATTCCTCCGCCACCGTAACGATTAGTATTCACAAGAATAATCATGAAGTCATACGGAGCCGCCGAGGCATAATTCCGCACAACACGATTTTCATCTGTCAGAACATAACGAGCTGAGCCAAATGTATTATATGAGGTTCCGAGCGCATTATTCACCCAGCGGTGATAATCCGGCTGATCAATTCCTGTTTCCTCCGAAGGAACTTCGACAGCCCAAACATTGAAATCATTTTTTTTCTCTTTGAACGGATTTGTGGAAAATAAAATATCGGAAAAGTGTTTTGCATCCGTGTCGAATTTTTTCATCTCATCCTTAGTATAGCCGTCGCCGAGGATAACGATATCGACCTTCTGGTGCGAATCTCCATTTTTGATTACTGGAATAACATGATCGGAAGAGAGTTTTTCGTGATGGATAACAATTGATTCAGGATCAATTTCCGCAGAAAATATTTCGTGAAAGATCATTCTTTTGTCGCGCCGTGAAATTGTCAATTGTATTTTGTGAAGAGGATATGGAAAGCGAACCGATTCCTGAAACGTACGAAACAGTCCGCTTGCCGCCTCATCCGTTGTCTGCCATTCGTTAAACATACATGAGTACCCGCGCGAGTAAATCACTTGATTGGTTTTACTATCAACTACTTTAAAAAGGTATTCACCAAGATTTAAAGTGTCAATCAGATTCGTAAGACTGCCGGGCCACTCACCTTCTTCATATATTTTATCCGGGACAATACGTTCTTTCCCTTTTGTACCGACATGATAGAAATCGTAACGCATTGTTGCATCGCGGAAATAGCGGGAAAACATTCCATCATTTCCAAACCCAAGCGCTGTGACACTACAGAGAAGAATGCCGGTCAAAATTATTCTCTTCATTTTATTTCACCTTCATCATTTTTGCCTGAAGAACTTCTTTTGTTGCATCATCTTGAATGAATGCAACGACATACAAATTTGTCGGATCAATTTCAAATTTTTCTTCTGTAAATACCGTCCCAATTTTTCTCATCTTTTCTGCATACGTATCTAAATATTTTTTAAGCCCGAATTCAACTTCCCGCAAAACAATAGTGCGTTTAAAAGAAGCCTTTCCTTTTTTAATCGGAATTCCTAACGCTGACGGAAACATTTTCCGCACAACAAACCGATGCACTGATACGCCATTTGCCCCTGTATAACTGACATCATCTTCTGCCAACGCGATGCGCAACGATAACTCTTTACTCCGAACCATTCCTTCAGCGGAAACAGACAGTTGAATTCGTTCTTTTCTTCTTCGTGCCGTCACGCGCAGTTTACATGCAGTGTTATCGTGAAGAAAGCTGTCAATTGTCGTTGAATAAATTGCAAACTTACCTTTTGCCGCAAACTGCGGTCCGCCGGAAAGAAATGTTTCCGTTCCGCCAATAATTGAAGTCGGCGTGCTGTGCACTCCGTAATAACGCGCGCGTTCCTCGGCGTCACTGTTTGTCATCGGGTCGGGGCGCGGAATATGAAGGTGGTATTCGAGTACTGCGACCTCTGACTGACTGTATCGCTCGAATAATTTATCATAGGCCGCATCGGCAGCTTGACACGGACGACATTCTGAGCCAGTAAATAATTCTGCAAGAACAACCTTGCCTCGCGGCGGTGCATTTTCTTCTCTTTGATATTTCTCAGGAATGAAATAGGCAAGCCGGTACTGAGCCGATGCAATGATCGAATCAAGTGACGCACGCGGGTAAAGTTCTTTGTGCAATGCTTCCAACCGCTCCATCAGTCTTTGCGGTCTTGAAAGCAAAACCCCTGAGAGATACGTTTTAAAGGCATCATCCTTTTTTCCTAATTTTTCCTGTACGTCGCCAAATGAAGCAAAGAAGTCTTCATCTTGAGGCGACGCGTACGGGAATGCCTGAGAAAAATATTCCTCTGCATCGGGAAATTTGTTTTCCTTGTACCGCACGATGCCCTGCGCTACAATTGCATCAAGCCGAATTTCGATATTGTGTGAAGCAGATTCTTCAAACGCTTCCTGTGCATACTGCTCAGCACGGTTAAACAGGGCATGATTTTCCGCAAGACTCATCGCCGCAAAACACTTTGCACCAAGTGTATCGGTATTGGCATGCGTATAGTGCTCTGCCACATCTGCAAAAAGACTATCTCTGATAGATGCAACATGTGTAGAATCTCCTGTTTTGATGAGAATCAAAGAATCTATTACTTCGATGCGTGGAGATTTCGGCGGCGAAATAAAACTTGCTACGATAAGATTGTGTAGCCCGCGATAAATATCTTTTGTTTCAATCTGAATATAACCGAGCTGTGCAAAATAATTTGCGTATCGTCCGTCAAACTCTGAACGAGGAGGCAAAAGCGATACAGAATGAACTTGCGTGCTTTCGGCATTGACGAAATTCTTTTGCTTATAAAGGATAAAAGCTTTGGTGTACAATAACGCCGGTTCATCCCTTCCCCGATTTCTCCGATAAAGGATAATAGAGGAATCAATATACGCCAGAGCGCTATCGAGATAAAGCGAGCGATATGATAGGTCCATCGCAACATAATTTAATGCCGAAGGAATGGTTTGTGCATCGCGCGTACTAAGATATTGATGCATTGAACGGAACGCCGCGGTATCCTGATGCAAAGAGAGAAGAATGCTGAATCGCGTTGCATACGCATCGCCTATCAATCGGCCCGAAGGGTAACGCGCAATGAACTTGTTCAACGCCGAAAGTTTTGCCGTATCGGCAGGTGCACTTAGAGCCGAACGCAACATCGTTTCCTCTTCTGTCTGTGAGAATAACCCATTCTGCATAACGAGAAGAAGAAAAAAAACGAGCGCAATGTTTTTGAAACAGCCGTTCATGAAATCACCATTTTTTGTTTTCCCTTCTTCGCTTCATTAGTGTGTAAACAGATGCGCCCGCAACGCCGCAAACACAGGCGCCTCCGGCGATAGCAATTCTTACACCAACCCAATCCGCGGCAAGACCGATTCCTAAACTGCCGAACGGGAAAAACCCTTGGAAGACCACGGCATAAAGTCCCATCACGCGCCCGCGCAGATTATCGGGAACGCGGTTTTGCAGTGAAGCGTTTGCCGTCGCAAAAAATGCGATAAGCCCCATTCCAATTCCAATCATACATATTATTGATAACGACGGAGATGATGAAAAAGCAAAAATTAAAATGGAGCATACAAATAAACTTATTCCGCCATAAATAAATTTTCGAGGCGCAACTTTGTGCCCGACAGATGCTACCGTTAACGCGCTGATCAACGCACCAATTCCATTCGCCGAAAGCAGATTGCCATATCCAATTGCACCGATTTTCAAAACAACGTCGGCAAAAATTGGAAGAAGAACAGAATACGACCACCCAAAAATAGTCAAAATGGAAACAAGGAAAAGTACTGCCATCATGACAGGTTCAGCGCGAACATACCGAACCGCTTCTCGGATAGACTGAAACACCGACGTTGTTCGCTGTTCAAGATTTCGCTGCTCAGCAACATTCATCAATAACAATCCGATGATCACCGCAATGAACGTCAGTCCGTTGAGAAAAAAGCACCAGCCGACTCCGAATGCACCGATCACGAGACCGCCAATGGCGGGCCCGAACATTCGCGCGCTGTTAAATACTGCGGAATTCAACGCAACGGCGTTCCCCAAATATTCTTTTCCAACCATTTCAACAACGAATGACTGCCGGCTTGGCATATCGAACGCGTTAATGATGCCGAGCGTCAGTGCAAGAAAACCGACAATTTCTGGCGTAATGAAATGCGTCCAATAAAGGGCGGCAAGAATGAACGCCTGAATCATTGATGCCGTTTGCGTTGCCACAATAATTTTTTTCTTCGGAATTTTATCGGCAACTGTACCGCCAAACATCGAAAAAAGCAAAACCGGAACGGAGGTGAGAAAACCAATTGCACCGAGCCACACAGCGGAATGTGTAAGCTCATACACCAGCCATGCCTGTCCGATATTTTGCATCCATGTTCCAACAAGCGAAATGAGCTGGCCGAAAAAAAACAGCCGGTAATTTCTAAATTGCAGCGAACGAAACGCAGGAAAGCGGGCAATTTTCTGATTAATATTTTTGATGGAATTCATTCGCGGTATTGTGAATGCTCATTGCGCAACTCGGCGAAGGACAACAACATCAATGCGTGTGCGCGATGCACGGAGAATTTGAAAGCGATATGAGCCAATGACGAATTTTTCGTGCACTGTTGGAATCCTTCCCAACGACGATACAATATAACCGGCAAGCGTTTCATATCTGCCTTCCGGAATCAGTAGATGATGATCATGAATAAGCCGCTGTACCTCATACTTGCCGCCGACAATAATAGAACCGTCTGATAATTCTCTGTAAACAGGAACTTCACTTTCTTCATCTCCGGGAAATTCGCCCAGAAATTCCTCCAGAATATCTTGCGACGTTACAACTCCGGCTGTACCGCCGAATTCATCAACGACAATTGCAAGCGAAATATTTTTCACCCTGAATTCCCGAAAAAGGTCGGAGCAATTTTTTGTTTCCGGAACGAACAGCACTTCCCGAATGATGCTTGAAAGCGCACGCGGCTTTTTAAAAAAATCGCGCGCAAAAACGACTCCAATAATGTGGTCAATGTTTTCCTGATACACAAACAATTTTGAAAATCGTTTCTCGCTTAACACAAGCAACGCTTTTTTCACAGAAGTATTCAGCGGCACGGCAACTATTTCTGTGCGCGGCTTCATAATATCTTTTGCCAGCACATCGCTGAGCGTGATAACCTTAGAAAGTTTTTGACGCTCTGCCATCTTCAGTTCGCCGGCTGCTTCGCTTTCGCGCAGAAGAAGTTCAAAATCCCTTTTAAGATAATACGAGGAGGCGTTCCCTCGTTCAAAACCAAGCATGACAATCAGCGCCATCGAAGACTTTTGAATGAGCCATATGAATGGGAACAATAGAATGCGACATAGTTTGATGAATACCGCTGCGTACGAAACCGCCGCATCGGCAGTGACGCGGACAACCGACTTTGGAATGATTTCTCCAAAGAAAAGAATCACTGCCGTAACAGCTAAAAAGATTGCCGTGTTGTTCCACGAAAAAAGGCGTTGCAGGTAAATCGCAGCCAACGAAGCAAAAGCAATATTCGCTACATTGTTTCCAACAAGAATTGTTGAAAGAAATTTTTCAGGCGTGTCGGAAAAAGCTATGGCAGTTTCAGCGCCAAACAAATTCTTTTTTGCGCGAATGCGGAGCTTTGTTTTGTTCGATGCAATAAATGCGATTTCAGCGGAAGAAAATAATCCGCTGAGCACAAGCAACAAAAGAAGTCCAATGATCATTGGCATTACATAGTGATGTTGTATTGCTTGCCTCTTCTTCGTTCCTCGGCTATGGCAATAATCAAAAGATAAATCGAAGCACCGAGAATATCTGCAAGAAGATCGTAGACATCCGGCGTGCGTCCCGGAACGAAGATCTGATGGTATTCGTCAGTGAATCCGTATATCGCCGTTCCAACGATAGCAATAAAAAGACTGATTCTGGAGAGCCATGCAAAATTTTGAAATTTCAGCGCACGATGAGTCAACCAGCAGAAGATGAAAAATAATGTCGCGTGAATGACTTTGTCGGAACCGTGCGGAAGCCGGGGAATTTCTTTAGCGGGAATTGCTGATTCGATGAAAATCGCCGCTGCCCACAACACGGCCGGAAGTTGATACCAAAAATATTCTTTACTAGTTCGATGTGCCATGGGATTCCTCCATTAAGTAATGCAGTGCGTGAGGAATAGTGTGCGCGATATCGCCCGCCACCATTCCCATCTCTCCGATTTTCAACGCTGCAATGTCGCCAGCCATTCCATGAATAAACACTGACGCGAAAGCGGCCGCTGTTGGTTCCATTTTCTGTCCGAGCAATGCGGCAACAATTCCGGAAAGCACATCGCCGGAGCCGGCGGTTGCCATTCCCGCATTACCGGTTGAATTGATGAACGCCGTACCGTTCGCCGCTGCAATAACTGTCGGCGCACCTTTAAGAACAAGAACAACGTTAAATCGTTTCGCGAATGATCGTGCAATCTCAAGTTTGTTCGTTTCAATTTCTTCAGGCGGTAATTTTACAAGTCGTGAAAATTCCCCAATGTGCGGAGTCAAAATTACTGGCTTTGATTTCCGTTTCAACAACAGCGGAACATCTTCTGAAAGTGCATTGAGTCCATCGGCATCTATCACCAACGGTTTGGCAGAATGCAGTACGATATCGTGAACGACTTTTTTTGTTTCAGCATTGAGAGATATTCCCGGGCCGAGAATCACAACATCAGCCCATGCGATGCGTTTGTAAATCTGTGGCAGCGCAGCGAGTGCGAATGTGCCATCTGCAGTCGAAGGAAGCGGCATTGGCATAACTTCGAGTGTTCGCCGAGCAATTGATGAAAATACTTTTTCGGGGATGCCGAGCACAACAAGTCCGGCACCAGATTTCAATGCAGACGATGACGAAAGAAGTGCCGCGCCTGTTAAACCTTTGGACCCGGCAAGGACAAATATTTTTCCGGCTGAATTTTTATTTGCCGTTCGAGGACGACGCGGCAATTGTTCAATAACATCGTCTTCTTCGACTAAAAATGTTGCAGAATTTCTTTTCAAAGGCACGGAAGGAATTTCAATATCAACGACTGCAATTTTACCGCTATGCTCAGTCCCTTTTCCAAGAAACATTCCGGTTTTTGGACGACCCATGGTCACTGTCACGTCAGCTTTAACGGCGATTGTTTGTACCTCACCGGTGGTTGCATTGCAACCCGAAGAAATATCGACAGCAACAACGAAAGATTTCCGCTGTGCATTTATCCATTTCGCAATCTTTGCATATTCTCCGGTCAACGCACCATGGAAAGAAATGCCGAACATTGCATCCACTATTCCATCATAATGCACCGACCGAAACGATGCGGAAAACGACCGCACAATCCGAAGATGATGATGGGAGGAACGGCGAAGAATATCAAAATTAGTTTTTAAATCTCCTGTGAATTCAGTTGGGTTTGATAAAAGAACGACCGTGACCTCCGCCCCGCTGTGCAATGCATATCTCGCTGCCACAAATCCGTCGCCGCCATTATTTCCTTTTCCACAAAAGATCAGCAATGATTTGGAGCGAAGAGAACCGATCTCACGTTCGATAGTTTCTACAACGCTACGCCCGGCGCTTTCCATAAGAAGCAAAGACGGAATCGCGAAGAGCGACGTTGCTCGTTCGTCGCGCTGCCTCATTTCTTCCGCTGTAAGAACTTCTTTCATCTCAGTTCCCAAAAAGTTCCGCTGTACGGGATACCACTCTTTGCTATTAATTTAGTTGCGGCAAAAACCGCTCATGCGTGTGAATGCAGGCGTGAACGGTAAAATGTGAACGGATTATTTAAAAAAGTAATTTGGTAACATCAAGCACCAGCGATGGAAGTACTCCAAGCAGAAGTATTCCGACACCTGAAGCAAGCAATGAAACCAATGCAAAGCGCGGGATGGAAATAACCTCAGTTTCAACGGGATCACGAAAATACATAAACACTACCACACGCAGATAATAGTACGCAGAGATTAGACTCGTAATGACTCCGAGAATTGCAAGCCACGTAAGATTCGATTCGACCGCGCTGGCGAAAAGATAGTACTTTCCCACGAAACCAGAAAACGGCGGTACACCGGTAAGAGAAAACATGAACATCGCCAGCAACGCTGCAAGGATCGGCTTGCGGGTTCCCATTCCGGCATAATCTTCATACGAAACATGTTCGCCGTCTTCTCTCTCTAAAATTGAAACGATACCGAACGCTCCTAAATTTGTCAGCGCATAGGAAACAAGATAGAACAAAATTCCCTGCTCTCCCAACGAAATTCCCGACGCAATACCAACGAGCATATAGCCGGCATGTGCGATGCTCGAATAAGCAAGCATGCGTTTCAAATTTTTCTGCGCCAACCCGAAAAGATTTCCAACGATCATTGAGGCGGCAGAAAGCACTGCAACGATTGCTACAAGCTGATGATTGTGCGTCGCCATTGGGATAGAAAAGACAAGCACGAACGCAGAAAAGGCGCCCGCTTTTCCGCCCGTGGACATGAGTGCAGTGACGGTCGTCGGCGATCCCTCATACACATCAGGCACCCACATGTGGAACGGTACGGCTGCAACTTTGAACGCGAAGCCGACAAGCAGAAGGCCGACGCCGATAAGATGCAACGGCATAGTAATGAGATGAGGATACTGAACGGCGATACGAAGAAGATTCGTTGTGCCTGCGGTACCGTAAATTAGCGCGATGCCATAGAGAAGGAATCCTGTGGCAAATGCACCAAGCAAAAAATATTTCAGTGCGGCTTCGTTTGATGTAAGCCGGGTCCGTTCAAATCCGGCAAGCACATAAAAACTGACGGACATTAATTCAATGCCGAGAAACACAGTGATCAAATCTGCCGAAGAGCCTAACATCATCATGCCGAGAACGGAAAGAAGCACAAGCACATAGAACTCGCCGAAGTTGATGTGTTCTTTCCCGAGATAGGATTCGGATAACAACAACACAAGAAGTCCGATGCCTAAAAAAAGCACATCGAAGAAACTTGCATAGCCGCCGACAAGCACCATGTCATTGTATGCAGTTGCATTCAATGAAAACGTAGCAACAGCAAAAAACGCGCTGAGAAAAATTCCGACAATGCACAGCCATAGCACGGCGCGTTCGGATTTTTTGAACAGCGATTTCACAATCAATGCAATCAACGCCGTTAACGACAGCGATAGTAACGGCGATGTCCCTACAAGATCCGAATAATTAAATGGCATGTTGAAAATACCTTTGGGGAATGAAACCTGTTTTTCACTATGAACGGAAAAAGACGAACCAAATAATTGTGTACAACGGTATTAAATACACCAGCGTATATTTAGCAATATAGCCGAAGAACGACGGCATTTCAACTCCCGTCTGTTCTGCAATTGACTTTACCATAAAATTCGGTCCATTGCCGATGTATGTGCACGCTCCAAAAAAAACCGCGCCGATGGAAATTGCCTGTACATAACGCCAATGCAGCGTGAGAAATTCTTCCATGTGGAAAACATTCTCAAGGTTTAAATGGAAAAGTCCGAACGCGGCAGTCAGAAAATTGAGATACGTCGGCGCATTATCGAGAAATGATGACAAAACTCCGGCGCCCCAATAATATTGACCGACACTGACAATGCCTAACGATTGAGAATGCAGCGTCAGCCAATCGAGCGCAGGAATCATTGTCGCAAAAATTCCAAGGAACAAAATTGCAACTTCTTTAATCGGAATGAAATTAAATTCATTCTTTTCGTGTACACGCTTCGGTGTTGTATAATAGGAACCTGCCGCCGCGCCAACCATCAGCGCTTCGCGCAGTCCAATCGGATGTTCAATAAACACACTCACAAGAATAGCGAGCAAAAAACCGAGATTCGACAATCCTTCAAACCGCGATTCTTCGCCGAATTCTTCTGCACGCTCCTGCAGCGAATGCGGTAATTTCTTAAATGCCCGGTAATCAATCAGTGCAAACGCTCCAAGCAGTGCCAGCACCGCAAACAACCAAATAGGCCAGGCAATATCAAAAACCCAGAAAAACGGGATGCCTTTTAAATATCCAAGGAACAACGGCGGATCACCAATGGGAGTAAGCGCACCGCCGACATTGCTGACAAGAAAGATGAAGAAAATTACGTGATATGCTTTAATCCGGTACTTGTTCACGCGAATGTACGGCCGAATAAGCAGCATCGAAGCGCCCGTTGTTCCGACAAGATTTGCAACAATTGCGCCGAAGCCTAATACAATAACATTTACAATCGGTGTTGCGCGCCCGCGCATCCGAAAATGTATTCCGCCGGAAACAACAAAGAGCGAGCCGATAAGAGCGATGAAGCTAACGTATTCATACAACGTTGCCAGAAGTCTCGGAGTGTTGTGAAGAGCGAGAACATAATAGAGCACTGTTAACAATCCGAGTGAAATAGACACCGCCGGGTAATTTTCTTCCCACCACTGTCTATTGATGAACGGTGCAACGGCAATCGCACCGAGCATCAGCACAAATGGAAGAATCATTACCGGCGAAACGGGCGACGGTTCTACACTTTCACCGGCAAATGACAAAGAACACAAAAGAACAAGCGAGCCTGTAATTCCAAAAAAACGACCGAGCCAACGATTCATTTCACCGCTTGCCGGGTTTCAAAAAACATTGAATTCAATTCGCCGTTTTTCGTTTGCTCCAGTACTTTCACAAGCTGTTTGGTCGAAGCGGCGGATGGCTTCAAAAATGTTGAAGGATAAACACCGATCCACACGATGAACAACACAATCGGCACCAGTACGGCAATTTCACGTTTCGAAAGATCAAGCAACGATTGGTTGGCGGAATTTGTCAGCTTTCCATAAAAAACGCGCTGATACATCCACAACATATAGACGGCGGCAAAGATCACGCCGGTCGCCGCAAAAACTGTGTACACATGCGAACCGATGATCGTTGATTTGAATGAACCGAGCATAATCAAAAATTCACCGACAAAGCCGTTCAATCCCGGCAAGCCGATTGATGACAATGTGAAGATCATAAAGAACGTTGCAAAAATCGGAAGCCGTTTTGCCAAGCCGCCGAATTCAGAAATCTCTCTCGTGTGCCGCCGGTCGTAAATCATTCCGACAACAAGGAAAAGTGCGCCGGTTGAAAGTCCGTGATTGATCATCTGAATCATGCTTCCCTGAATTCCTTCTTCCGTCATCGAAAAAATTCCGAGAACGACAAATCCAAGATGACTCACGGAAGAATACGCGACCAGCTTCTTAATGTCTGTTTGCACCATCGCAACGAGTGCGCCGTAAATTATGCCGATGACTGCAAGTGTTGAAAGCAACGGAGTAAACTGAAATGATGCGTATGGAAACAACGGTAAACAGAATCGCAGGAGACCGTATGTTCCCATTTTCAGCAAAACTCCGGCAAGAATAACACTTCCCGCCGTTGGCGCTTGCACGTGCGCATCAGGCAGCCATGTGTGAAACGGAAAAATCGGAACTTTGATTGCGAAGGAAAGAGTGAACGCGAGAAACATCCACATTTGAATGCTCTGTGGAATTCCCGGTGCGATAGCGTACAGCTTTTGCAGATTCGTCGTGAAATATCCGCCGGGCAATGTCGAAGCGTAATATCCCAGCCACAAAATCGCGATGAGCATCAACAAGCTGCCAGACATTGTATAGAGGAAAAATTTCACTGCGGCGTAAATGCGCTCTTTCCCTCCCCAAATTCCAATGATGAAATACATCGGAATGAGCATCGCTTCCCAAAAAACGTAGAACAAAAACAGATCAACGGAAACAAACACGCCCAACATTCCAACTTCGAGCAACAGCATGAAAATGACATATTCTTTGATGCGCTGTTTGATTGAGTCCCACGACGCGATCAATGCAATTGGCGTAAGAAACGTTGTCAGCATAACGAGAAGCAGAGACAATCCGTCAATACCGACAAAGTAACTGATATCGAGGCCTTGAATCCATGTCACCTGCTGCACAAACTGCATGTGCGTATTATCCGCATCGAAATTCAAATACAAAAATACCGACACCGCAAATGCGACAAGCGAAGTGATGATACCAATCGATTTGATGAGCGCCGCTTTTTCTTTGTTGACGAACAGCAAAAGCGCAACTCCGATGAGCGGCGAAAAAAGAAGGAAAGTGAGCATAATAAGTAGTCAGTAATCAGTAAACGGTAGCGCCGCGTTTAACGCGGCGGAATTGTTTAGATAAACTCGAATTTTGAATTGGAGTCCATCTCAAATTATCGGAACAACAGCATGCTAATAATGAACAAGATTCCACACACAAAAATAATGGCGTAGCTTTGCGCGACTCCGGTTTGAATGCGGCGAAATGTTTCGCTGGCAAACGACGCAACCCGGCCTGTTAAATTCACCGTGTAATCAATCATGCCGACATCAATACCGCGCCATAATAATTTTTCGGAACCTTTGACAATCGGCGTGACAACCGTTGCGTCGTATGCTTCATCAACATAATATTTATTGAAAAGAAGTTTGTACGACCCTGCAAAACGTTTGGCAAACGATTCGGCAATATTCTGCTTGCGTAAATAAATCATGCGCGCGTAATAAATTCCCGTAACTGCAATCGCAACGGAAAGAAGCATCAGAACATATTCAGTCGAAGAAATTTCATGCGCTACCAATGCCAGTTTTGTATTTGCCGTATCAAAAACCGGCTCGAGAAAATGTTCAAATCCATTATTGCCGCCGAGGCTTGCTGGAATCCCGACAAATCCGCCGATGACCGACAACGTAGCAAGTGCAATCAACGGAATAGTCATCGTCTTCGGCGCTTCATGAGGATGAAGATGGTTTTCATCAAAACGCGGCTTGCCTTCAAACGTTAGTGAAACCAATCGGAACATGTAAAATGCTGTTATTCCTGCCGTGACAAATCCGATGAACCACAAGATCGGCGAACCATCGGCAAAAGCTCTCCACAAAATTTCATCCTTGCTAAAAAATCCAGACAACGGCGGTATTCCGGAAATCGCAAGCGCGGCGATGAAAAATGTTTTGTACGTTGTCGGCATGTATTTTTTCAAGCCGCCCATTTTTTGAATATCCTGCTCGTCATGCATTCCATGAATAACAGCGCCGGCACCAAGAAAAAGCAGCGCTTTGAAAAATGCGTGCGTCATCACGTGAAATAATCCCGAAGCAAACGCACCGACGCCAAGCGCAAGGAACATATACCCAAGCTGGCTCACTGTCGAATAAGCAAGAACCTTTTTGATATCGTTTTGTACCAAACCGATTGTCGCGGCAAAAAATGCAGTCGCCGCACCGACAACGGCAACAATTTCCATTGTCGTCGGAGCAAGTGCGTAGAGCACTGAACATCGCGCGACCATGTACACACCGGCGGTCACCATCGTTGCGGCGTGAATCAACGCGCTGACCGGCGTCGGACCAGCCATTGCATCCGGCAGCCAAATGTACAACGGAATTTGTGCCGACTTCCCTGTCGCTCCGAGAAAAAGCAAAAGCGTAATCCAAAACAAGATTGAACTTCCGGGAGAAAGGACAGCAGCTTGAGAAAAAACAGAATCGAAAGTCAACGAGCCGAAGTTCACAAAAATCAAAAACATTCCAATAAGAAAACCAAAATCGCCGATACGGTTCACGATAAATGCTTTCTTCGATGCATCTGCAACGGTTGACTTTTCAAAATTCCGATCGTACCAAAAACCGATCAACAAATACGAACAAAGACCGACGCCTTCCCAGCCAAGAAACATGAGCAGAAAATTATCGGCAAGAACAAGCATCAACATGGAAAAGACAAAAAGATTAAGATAGGTGAAAAACCTCCAGTATCCCTTATCTCCATGCATGTAGCCGATTGAATAAATATGAATCAGAGCGCTGACGCCGGTCACAATCAGCGTCATCAAAATCGAAAGCTGGTCAACCTGAAATGCGACATTTACTGAAAGTGCACCCGCCGCAATCCATTGAAACTGACTTATGATATGATGACGTTCTTCAACCGGCAGAGAAAGCATTTCAACAAAAATCGCAACGGCAACTCCAAATGAAAGAATCACTGCCGCTGAAGCAATGCTTCCAACCAATATCTCAGATTTTATTTTCCTGCCGAAGAGCCCGAGAAAAAGAAAACCAACAAGCGGGAATAGAACGATAAGACCGGCGTAAGAATACATAGTTACCATTTTAGGATATTGATTTCATCAATATTGACTGTTTGTTTATTGCGGAACAATGCGATGATAATCGCAAGCCCGACCGCCGCTTCAGCCGCGGCAACAGTCATGACAAAAAAGACGAGCATTTGTCCGGTCGGATCGCCGAGATAGGATGAGAACGCAATCAGGCTGAGGTTTACAGAATTGAGCATCAGCTCGATGCACATGAAGACGACAATCGCATTGCGGCGCACCAACACGCCCAGCACACCGACGCAAAACATAAATGCGGAAAGGATGAGATAAAAATTCAGCGGAATCATTCCGTTACCTTCTTTTTAGCTAAGATGACTGCTCCCACTATTGCAGCGAGAAGCAGCAACGACGTCACTTCAAAAGGAAATAAGAACTTTGTAAATAACACTTTGCCGATGTACTCAACCGTTCCCATCTCCACCGCGTTCGGCGATTGTGAAGAGATGGTTTCCGTTGCCGGAACAAAAATGTACAGTAATTCCAGCAACAATCCGGCTGTCAGTGCAATTGCTGCGTACGCTTTCCATCCTAAAGTTTCTTTCAATTTGCGACCGTCGCCTAAGTTCAGCAACATAATGACGAAAACAAAAAGCACCATAATCGCACCGGCATAGACGAGCACTTGCACCATTGCAATGAATTGTGCGTGGAGCGTCAGATACAAACCGCCGAGGCAAAAGAAATTGAGAATAAGAAATAAGGCGCTGTTAACTGGATTGCGTTGAAGAATCATGAGGACTGCCGAAGCCGCTGAAACTGCCGCAAGAAGATAAAAAACGATTTGTTCAAAATTCATAGTCTCGCCACTCATCGTTTAACAAAACGTTTTAATATACGAAGTCCGCGTTAGAGAATCAATAAAAACGGCGAAGGAAAGTAACTGGAAGGAAATTTATCCCCTCATCCCCCAATTTGGCTCATCGTACGTTGCGGCTTCACAAACCCGGGACGATTGATGAGGTGTCCCTCTTCTTTTTTCCGAACTGCATCAACAATCATTTCGGAAAGAATTTCGTCGTTTGCACCGGCACGAAGCGGAGTTTTCAAATCTGTTTCGTGAAGTGAAAATAAGCATGTGCGAAGTTTTCCATCTGAAGTAATGCGAATGCGGTTGCAGGAAGAACAAAACGGCTCGCTTACAGAACTGATGAATCCGATTTCTCCCACGCCATCTGAAAACCGAAAACGGTCTGCAGGCTGATTGCCGTGATATTCAATCGGAATCAAAGGTGGAAATGTTAAATTGATTCTCTCGATAATTTCATGCGTTGGAACAACTTTTGAATTTTCCCACTCATCGTCCGCGCCAATCGGCATGTACTCGATGAAGCGGACAATGAATGCCTGTCCGCCGTCTGTTGGGCGGAGCTTTGTCCGTGCAAGCTCCGCAAATTTTTCAATTTCGTTGTCGTTGATGCCGCGAATCAAAACAACATTTAATTTTATCGCTGTGTCGAAAAGAGAAGTGAGCAGTTCAAGTGATTCCCAGACTTTGTGAAAATAATCCCGGCGCGTCATTTCGGAAAACTTTATCGGATCAAGAGAATCGAGACTTACCGTAATGCGGCTCAAACCTGCTTCAGACAATTCGCGTGCCTGTTCCTTCAGAAAATAGCCGTTCGTCGTCATCGCAATGTCGCTGATGCCGTCCACTTCCGCAATTTGTCTGACCAAAAGATGAAGCTCTTTCCTCATCAAAGGTTCACCGCCTGTTAAACGGATTTTGTGTATCCCAAGCCGAGAAACTATTTGAACAATGCGCGCAATTTCCTCGAACGTCAGCAGCTCGTTTTTATTCATCCACACCATTCCTTCTTCCGGCATGCAGTAGCGGCAGCGGAAATTGCACCGGTCAGTGACAGAAATCCGCATGTTATTGATCGTTCGGCCGAAAGAATCTTTTAATTGGAATGGCATGGCAATACTTTACATTTGCATTTCAAACAACTCTACTTGGTTTGTCGGAACTTTGAAGAGATGAACCGACAATGATGCGTGCGGCTTATTAAATCCCAGCTTTTGTTTTGTCGCTTCAAAAAGCTGCGCTATCGTTTCTGCAATCTCACCTTCTCCTCTCATTCTGCTGCCGAAATTAGGATCGCTGAGCTCACCTTTGCGCACTTCACGAATTCGGTGCAGCACTCGCTCGGCTCGTTCGGGAAATTCTCGCTCTATCCATTGCGCGAATAAATCTTTCACCGCATATGGCAATCGTAACATGATAAATCCTGCACCCATAGCGCCGTGATCTTTCGCCGCCGCAAGTATAGCCGGAATTTCTTCATCATTTAATCCGGGAATAACCGGCGCCACATTCACTCTGACACGAATGCCGG
>JAJYOI010000021.1 GCA_021796275.1 Bacteroidota bacterium | reverse complement strand
TCGCACATGTTCTCCGACACCCATGCCGCACTGTCACTCGTCGCTGTCTTCGTGATCTTCAACGAGTGTCCCATTGACCGGAACTGATCCGTCGCCCAGCTCACTGTCGAGTTCGTCGGCGCATTCCCGATCGTCCAATATGACGGTAATGTCCCTTCAAATCCGCCAATGGTATTGAGATTAGTTTGAGCGAAAGCGGTTATGGAGGAAATCGCCATTGCGATTCCCAGCCACAAAAACAGTAAACGCCACTTCATGATGTACCTCCTTAAAGTTGGTGAACTTATAATGATGAATTAGATAACGATCAATCTTTTGACTTTCGGCTCCTCGAATTGTCGGTACCGGCCTGTGTCTGGACACATTTCCTTCAGCCTTGCGAAACAAAAAGTTGAAGAACCACGCCACAGGCGTACGTGGATGAAAAACATTATCTCAATCCGAAACGTCTTCTTTGACGCCGCACGAATCGCGAACTATCAATTCAACCGGCGTCAACGTTTTGGTGAGCACTGCGCTTTGGTCTTTGATCATTTCAACAAGGCGGCGAACTGCGATGCCGCCCATTTCTTCACGATGCACATTCACCGTCGTCAACCGCGGTTCAACATGAAGTCCCGCTTCAATATTATCGAAACCAACAATGGCTACATCGCCGGGAATTGCGACGCCTGTTTCTTTCAAGAATTTCATGCAACCAAGCGCCATCGCATCGTTAGCGCAGACAACTGCAGTCGGACGTTCGCCGTTCATGCTGAAAATTTTCTTTGCAGCTTCGTAGCCGTCGCTCAGACTCGTGTTCGCTTCACCGACAGCAATCCATTGATTTACAATTGATATGCCACCGGCGGACAGCGTATCGCGATACGAAGCAAAACGTTCAGCAATGCTCGGATGATGCACATCGCCGCCGATGAATCCGATCTTCGTGTGGCCGCCGCGGCGGAGGTGTTCAACAACAAGTTTAATTCCTGTTCGATTATCCATCCCTACTGTAGAAACACGATGCCGAGGAAGTTCATAATCTATAAGAATCAATGGAAGGTTTTGTTCATGAATATAGTCAACCCACGAGGCACCAATTTTTCCAGCGATGATGACGCCGTCAACATTGTGCTCAAGTAAAAAGCGGGGAACCTGATTGTGATCTTTCAATGTCCAGCCAACGGTGGTAAGCAAGATATAGAAATTGTGGTTACGCGCTTCGAATTCCGTGCCGAGGAAAATTTTTGTATAGAAGGGTTCGGCTTGCGAAAAGTGATCTTCAGTGAGAATAAAACCGATGTTGCCGCTTGATTGAGATGCAAGTCCACGCGCACTTCGTTGCGCGTGGTACCCTAACTGCTTAATAATTTCAAGAACCTTCCGCCGTGTCTCGTCATTGACATTCGGCTTATTGTTCGTGATCAGAGAAACAGTCGAAACTGAAAGCCCGGCTTTTTTTGCTACATCACGGATGGTAATTTTCCGCTTCATAGGCTTCTTTAATCGAAACGTTTCAATTAAATTACGTGAAATCTGTTAATTAAAGATGTGAATTACCGGCAAATTCTAAGAATAGAGCACTAAATGTGAGGGAATGTATTAGTTCTAATCGAACCGTTTTAATAATAGCGAAATTATTTCCACTTGTCAAGTGAATTTTCAAGAAAAAAACTCGCTGGAATTCTCAGAAAAACCTTGCAACGCTAATTATTGAGGGGCAAAGAAATAAGGATGGCAAAAAATAAAAACCCCGGGTGTGCTGCCCGGGATTTTTCTCCGATCAGTTGTCAATCATTTACTTCACTTTGACATCAATCAGTTTTTGTTTCGCTTCTTCCGCCTTTGGAAGTGTAACGGTCAAAATGCCGTCATCGAATCGAGCGTCAACGTTATCGGTTTTCACAGTTGCGGGAAGCGTGAACGATCGCTCAAATAAACCATAACTTCGCTCAAGACGATGACTGTGTAAGGTTTTCTTTTCCTGCTCGTCTTTTTTCTCTCCTCGAATCGTGATAATATTATTGTCCAACGTAATCTTCACTTCGTTTTTTTTCAATCCGGGAAGTTCTGCCGTAATAATGTAAGCATTTTCAGATTCATGGATATCAACTGCCGGCATCCATGACCGTGTGAACAATGTTCCATCGTCGAGAATATCTCCACGGAAGAATTGATCGAACAACTGATTCATGTTCTGTTGCAGCGTTTGCAAGCCTCGGGATACCGGAAAATCTCCATTCCAGAATCCGATTTCTTTTGCTGGGTTTCGCTTTATAAGTGACATAATACTATCCTCCTTTCATTTCTTACAGATTACATAACTTCAATTTCTTTCGGCAAACATTGTTGCTTCTTCTTCAATGTTAGCGTCAGCACACCCAAATCATAGAGTGCATTTACAGCCGTCGTGTCGACATCGTTTGCAAGAGAAAACTCGCGGCGATATTCCATCGGCATTGAATTGTCATAGAACAACGCTGTATCCTTCTCAAAATATGAATCGACACGCGCGCTGACACTTAATGTATCGTCATTAATTTGTGCGCTGATATTTTTCTTATCAGCGCCCGGAATATCCAATCGTAGAATATAGGACTCGGCGGTTTCTTGAATATCGACGGGCGGTACAATCAGACGAACATCGCTTTTCACACCGTTCTGCGAATCGCCGTGTTCAAACGATTCTTGATTTTTTTTATTCTCAGTCATATTCATTACACTCCTTTTTGTCAACGAACAACAATTTCTTTTGGTTTTACTTCTTCAAGCTTAGGAAGAATCACGCGCAAAATTCCATTGGTGTATTCAGCTGAAATCTTTTCGGCATTAACCGGAGCGGGTAATTCAACGGAGCGGGAAAATGGTCCATACGTGATTTCTTGACGCAGCATGCGTTCTTCGGCTTTCACTTCCGGCGATTTGCGCTCACCGCTGATGGTTAAGACGCCGTCGTGATAATGAACTTTCACATCCTCCTTTGACACACCTGGAATTTCCATGACTACTTGTATGTCGTCCTTGCGTTCCGCAATATTCAAGTATGGAAAAACTTCCGCTTTAGCGAAACGCGGCCATTCGGAGAATACTCGCGGAAATGGCATATTGAACGTTTCGGATTCCAACATATCATGAACCGCATCTAAAACCGACGGAACGGCTTCATATCGTACTACCATAACAACCTCCTGCTTTAAATTTGTGAATTGTTTTTCAGTAACTACAACGAAGAAAGGCAAAGCGCGTGCCAGCTTATAAAACTTTAAAAAACGGCATGTACTGCGGTAATGAACGTAAGGAGTTTTTCCGAGTACGACAAACTGACAAATTATCGGACAAAAATGGAAGCACAAAAAGAAAATATGTCAGGCGGTATGACAAATTTTCCGCTAAAATAAAAAAACGCCGCGCACAATGTACGCGGCGTCAATTACAACGTGACTTATGAAAAAATCAGTGAGCCTCTTCAGCTTCTAAATACCTTTCGGCATCAATGGCAGCCATACAGCCCGTTCCAGCTGCTGTCACTGCTTGGCGATAGTACGAATCGGCAACGTCGCCTGCAGCAAAAACGCCCGGCACATTTGTCTTGGTTGAGCCGGCTTGCACTTTGAGATATTCTTTCTCGTCCATATCAAGAATACCTTTGAAGATTTTCGTATTCGGTTGATGCCCGATTGCCATGAACAATCCGTCGGCTTTCACATTTGTGGTTGCTCCGGTTTTAACATTTTTTAGTTTCAGTCCGGTGACAGTTTTCTTTCCATTGTTACGTTTACCCAATACTTCATCAACAACTGAATCCCAAACGACTGATACCTTAGGATTGTGCATCACGCGATCCTGCATAATCTTCGACGCACGGAATTGATCGCGGCGATGTACGATAGTCACCTTCGAGGCGAACTTCGTGAGAAAATTTGCTTCTTCCATTGCCGTGTCGCCGCCGCCGACAACAAAGACTTCCTGATTTTTAAAGAAGAATCCGTCGCATGTTGCGCACGCAGAAACGCCATAGCCCATGTATTCCGCTTCGGAAGAAATGCCGAGTAATTTCGCCGACGCGCCTGTGGCAACAACGACACTCTCGGCAAAAAATTCTTCACCGTCTACTTCAATTCGGAATGGACGTTTCGAGAAATCAACTTTGCTCACTTCTTTGAAAACCGTTTCCGCTCCGAACCGCTGCGCTTGTTGTCGAATGATATCCATAAGCTCGGGGCCCATAATTCCATTCACAAAGCCGGGAAAATTTTCTACTTCAGTTGTAATGGTCAATTGCCCGCCCGGCTGAAATCCTTCAAATACGAGCGGCTTCAAATTTGCTCGTGCTGTGTATAATGCCGCTGTCAATCCTGCTGGACCGGAGCCGATGATGATTACTTTTCTATGATTGTCTGCCATAATATTTTTTCTTAAAAGGTTTTTATTTTTTCAGTTTTTGAGCCTTAGGCTCATCCGCCTCTGGCGGAAAGTTTTCATTTCTGACGAGCTTTGCATTCCGAACAATTCCTTCTCTCTTCGTTCTCTTGATCGGAGAATCTTTGAATCGCCGGGAAAATTCTTCCTGCGACAATTCTATCAATGCATCAAGATTCGGCGTTACGTTCCCGTCCCTCGGAAAATATTCTTCATCCGCCGTTTGCTGTTGAAATCTGTTCCACGGGCACACATCCTGACAAATATCGCATCCATAAATCCAGCCTTCAAAATGCGGCTTCAGCGAATCGTCAATTTCACCGCGATGTTCAATGGTGAGATACGAGATGCATCTATTACTATCAACAATATAGGGTTCCACAATTGCGTTGGTCGGACATGCTTCGATGCATGCAGTGCATGTTCCGCAAAAATCTTCCATCGGCGCGTCATACTCAAGTTCCAGCGTCGTGATGATTTCGCCGAGAAACACCCACGAGCCGAATTCTTTCGTAATAACATTTGTGTGCTTGCCGCGCCAGCCGATGCCCGCCTTCTCAGCCCAATATTTATCCATCACGGGGCCGGTATCAACATAATAGCGTCCCTCCGACTCCGGCGCCATTTGTTTGATGCACTCAAACAGCTTTTGGATTCGCTCTGTCACGTGAATGTGATAATCGTCGCCCCACGCATAACGGGAAATTTTCCCTTCACCTTCTCTTGGTGAATGCTGAACGTCTGTAAAATAATTTACTGCGACGGAAATAACGGATTTTGCACCCGGAACAATTTCACGCGGATCGCTTCTCTTAGCGATATTCTTTTCCATCCACTGCATCGAAGCCTGATAACCGCGATGCAGCCATTCTTTCAAGCGAATAGCGTCCTCGCTCAAGGCATCTGCTCTGGCAACACCAATTTTGGAGAAGCCAAGCTCAAGCGCTTTCGCTTTTATTTTCTGTGTCAGCGTCTCCATCATTCAAGAGAAAAACATCATCGCCGCGTATTTCAACAGCAAATGTTTTCAATTTTCCATCCGCATTGACAGATTTTCCCGATTCCAAATCGTAGGACCATCCGTGCATCGGGCATGTGAGCGTCTTTCCATCGAGCATTCCTTCATGCAATTTGGAAAAATGCTGATGCGGACACACATTGCCTACGGCAAAAATTTTTCCTTCGATATTGAAAAGTGCAATCTCTTCACCGTCAATACAAACAAGCTTGCCTTTTCGTTCTTTCAGGTCGCGAAGCCGCGCAACTTTTCGTTCTGTTGCGAACATCATCATTCCAATTTCAGCTTTTGATCAACGGCAAGGCCTTTATCCGTCGCTTTCAACGTGATCGCTTCGCTTACCGGATCGTGCTCTAAAAAAAGCAGCCAGTGTTCTTTCTCTGCTTTCGGAAGCAGTCGTTTCTTTTCTTCAAGCGTCACAAGCGGGCGAAGATCATAGCCCATGATGTACGGATAAGGAACATGCGATGTCGTTGGAACAAGATCGCAGCAAAATAGCAGCGTTGTTTTTCCGTCTGAGAGCACAGGAAGCTGCTGCGCCGCTGTATGTCCGTTGCACACCACAACAGAAATTCCCGGAAACAATTCGCGCTCGCCGTCCACAAACTTCAACTGCCCGGATTCGTTCAACAGTGTATAATCATCTTTCATGAAACTGCCGCGGTCGCGTTCAGTCGGGTTCACCGCCAAATCCCAATGCGCTTTCTGCACATGATGGGTTGCGTTGGGAAATGTTGGCTCAAGTTTTCCATTCACGATTTTTGTGCTGCCGCCGCAATGATCAAAATGAAGATGCGTCAGAATCACATCCGTCACATCCTTTGGTGAAACGCCGAAACGGGCAAGAGAAGTTTCAAGTGTGAACTGCGAATTATCGAGCCGGTAAATATCCTTCAGCTTGTCACTCCACTTTGTTCCGTTGCCGGTATCAACAAGAATAATTTTCCCGTTGCCGATAAGAAGCAGGCAACGCGCCGCGAGCGTAATGCGGTTGCGTTCATCGGGCGGATTTGTCTTCGACCAAAACACCCACGGCACAACACCGAACATTGCACCGCCATCGAGCGCAAAACGGCTGGTTTCAATTGCATGAATTTCGTACGAACCGATGTTCATATCACACTTATCTCGCTAAAATAAAAAAGTCGGTCCATCCACAAAAGGACGAACCGACTTTCTTAAATGAACTAAAACTCATTTTTGAAAATGAGACGTTGCCGCACTCAAATCCGCGAAGGTCCGCTCAGGGTGAAGCTGCTTTGCGCGTTCGTACAACGCTGCTTCCGTTTCCACATGATTGGGATCCGGCACACAGCAATCTACCGGACATACTGCTGCACATTGTTCCGTGTCGAAATGACCAACACATTCAGTACATTTTTCCGGAACGATATAGTAGAAATCATTCGACAATGCATCGTGCATTGCTCCCTGAAATTCATATTGCGCTCCGCCTGCATAGATTGCAGTATTCGGGCATTCCGGCTCACACGCTCCACAGTTGATACACTCTTCAGTGATCATCGTCGCCATAGTGTCTTTCTCCTAACAGTTAAAATGTAATAGTGTTCACAGTTTGAATAATAGGTATGAGATTCATATCAAACGATTCTGCCGTTCCGGATTGTTCTCGCGCTTCGAGCAGCGTTACCCACGCGTGGGTTTGATGAAGGAATGTGCTCAGGTCAATACTGCAGTGTTCGGGAGTAAATTGCTGAAGCTTTGAGATGCCTTTCACCAACTGGCTTTTCGCGCCTTTGTAATTTCCGTTTTCCAGATGATAAAAACCAGCCGCAATTTGAATCAAACCTTGAAAGAACGCGCGATCATTAGAACGCCATCCCATCCAAATTTCTTCAAGCATATCATGGCATTCAAAGAAGTCTCTCGTATTGAACAGCTCGATACCCCTCTTTAATTGCTCAATCATGCTGTTGAAAGTATAGTAAAATGTTGACGCAATATCAACTGAAAATTTCTGAAGTAAATTTCAACCACGACCACGCCAGTCGCCATTGAGTTTCTTAAAGATAGCGATGCTCTCGTATTTTTCCAGCGTTGTCAAACATATACAAGAGCGGCTTTCCGGTCGGGATATTCAGATCCAGCACCTGCTCTTTCGTGAGATTATCAAGCTGCATGACTATAGAGCGAAGACTGTTGCCATGTGCTACCACGATAACATTTTTCCCATTTAGAATTTCAGGAAAGATTTTTTTATTCCAATACGGAAGCGTTCTCGCTGCGGTATCTTTTAAACTTTCGCTGATGCCTTCGGGATTCAGTTCGGTTTTGTCTTTTGGCGGAGGGACATCGTAACTGCGCCGCCAAATGTGGACCTGCTCTTCACCGAATCTTTGGGCGGTTTCTTTTTTATTCAGCCCCTGCAATGCACCATAATGACGTTCATTCAATGCACTATCGTATTCGGTTGGAATTCCTTTCTGCCCGGTTACCTGAAAAATAATTTTCAGCGTGTTGATTGCGCGTTGAAGTTTTGACGTGAAGGCTGTATCGAACGAATACGATTTGAGCTTCTCTCCGGCGTCGTGCGCCTCCTGTTCGCCTTTTGGAGAAAGAGGAATATCAACCCAGCCGGTAAAACGATTTTCAAGATTCCACTGTGATTCGCCGTGACGAACCAAGATACAGTACGACATTAGCTATCCTTTCAAAAGAAGACGAGGGTGAAAAAATAATTAACTGAAATTATGAAGAACACAGGATTATTGGATCAATGGATAAATGGAAACGAAGCACAGCACTCAACAATCCAGTAATCCATCAATCCGTTAGTTATTGTTAAATATCCACTCCGGCGGAATCAATCTGTTGAGCGAAGAACGTAGTTCAGGGCTTAGCAGTGTGAGCCCGACCTGATACGAAGCATTGGTCCAGCCAAAACCTTCACGTGTAATGTACGAAAATTTTGTACCAACATTTCCATACTCAGCAAAAACCTGATGCGAACGGCGAATGACGTCGAATTTTTCGGGAACCGTGCCGTTAAACTGAGCTGCGTTTATTGTGATTGTGTACAACCACCGATAAGCAAGCTGCGTGGTAATCGAATCATACCCGTAATTGCGCATTCCCTGCCACACGATCATTTGATGCGGCGACCAGCCAAAAGGAAAATCCCATTGACGCAGCGGATGTTCCGGCGTAATCGGTCCGCGCGAAGCTTCCGTACTTCCGGCAATTCCGCCGGGCTGTTTAAGCAGCGGCAGCGCCTGTTCCACCAACAAAGCAGCTTGTTCTTTTGTTGCAAGACCTGCCCACATCGGATAAAACGTTGTTGCACTGATATATGATGTTTGCTGTTTCTTCACAAAATTATAATCGAAGAACATCCCGCGCTTTTCATCCCACAAATATTTTGTGACAAGCTGTTTGCGTTTTTGTGCGTGTTGAATCCACTCTCCCGCCTTTTCTGTCTTTCCATTTTCCAATTGAATACTGCCGCCAAAATTATTTTGGATGATGTCGGCAATATCCGTTTCGATTTTATAGAGAAGCGAATTAAGATCAACAGTCACCAAATTTGCGGCGACGCCGATCAACCGATAGCTTGTGTCGTGTCCCGATTCTCTCATTGCGCGGTCATGAACAAAATAATTGTCAAGTTCCGGCACTCTGATTTTTCCCGATGTATATTCAGCTTCAAGTTGTTGCGCCGTCATATGATATTTCTGGGCAAGCGAATCATACAACACGTGAAAATGCCCAGGTTCAACTTCCGGCGGCTGCCCGTAACCGGAATCAAAATACCGGCTTAATCCCGTCCATGTCAATCTATCCGAATTCATCCAAACGTCGTAATATTCTTTGATTGCCATCCCAAGAACATGTTTCAGCCATTGTTTGCTTTCGTTCGTCTTAGGCAAACGCTCGTACACAGCGCGGATCATCGAGGTAAAAAACGGCGGCTGTGAACGGGTCAGATAGTAGGTACGATTCGCGTTCAGAATTGCTCCGTACGATTCGATTTCGTAGGCAAAATTGTCAACCATTGATCTTGCCAATCCAACTTTTCCATCCTGAAGCAATCCGAGAGTGATGAAATAACTGTCCCACCCGTACATTTCATTGAACCTTCCCCCGGGAACAACAAATGGAATCGCTTCGATTTTTCCTTCAGCATTTTTCCGCAGTCCGAGCGAAAGCAAGCCATGCCTTCCATCTAAGGAGCGGACGTACTGCGGCGTAACTTTTTGGGGAAGCTGAACAACCTTGATGTTTTGCTGTGGAAATTTTTTAGCAATACCGGAATAATATGAAAATGCAAGCCGGTCTGATGACGGAACATAAAGATATTTCACGCCGTCAACAGTTTTCGTTTTTTCATCGGAAAGAATTTTCAGAAGCCCGTTTTCGTCAATACTGCGCGTTAACGCGTTCCAGTATCGCTCACGAATGCTTCGAGAAATGCGATCGGCGGGCGGTTCAAAAATATGATCTTCTTCGAGCGCAACCGTATCATGATGCGCTTCTTGTGCAAGTGTAAGCTCTTCCAGCAAATTCGACAAGTAGTACGTTCCCGAAACTTCAATTATCTTTCCGTCAATTGTGTGAAGCCAAAAACGTTTGTCGCCGCGTTCAGTGTTGTTCACGTGAAAATCATACACCGTTATCTTTTGGTCATTGTCAGTGTCTTCGTCTTCCAACAATTGCTTCAAGGATGAGCGCACATCGACAACAATGCGCGGCTTTGTAGCTTGTGCAAAGGCAAAAGAAGAAAAAAAGAGAAACAGAAATAACCATCCTGCCCATTGTTTTTGCATGGACACTCCCGCAACTATCACTTTACATTAAAATATTTTGCTTCAGGGTGATGAAGAATAATTGCATCCGTTGATTGCTCCGGCTCGAGCATAAATTCCTCGGACATTTTTACACCGACACGTTCCGGCTGCAGCAGTTCGAACAATTTTACATGGTCTTCCAAATTCGGACATGCCGGGTAACCGAAACTGTACCGCGAACCTTGATACCCTTGGCTGAACAATCGTTTGATATCCGGAGAATCTTTTCCGGCAATTCCCAGTTCCTCACGAATTTTCTTGTGCCACAATTCGGCAAGCGCTTCGGCAGATTCAACACTCAATCCGTGAAAATACAGATACTCTTTATAATTGTTTCCGGCAAAAAGTTTTGCAGAATGTTCCGATGCTTTCTTTCCCATTGTAACAAGATGAAACGCTACGGTGTCCGTTTTCCCGGAATCCACCGAAACAAAATAATCGGCGAGACATAAGTATCTGTCACCATTCTGGCGCGGGAATGTGAACCGCAGCCGCTCCGTTTTGAAATCATCTTCATAAATGATCAAGTCATTGCCATTCGATTGACACGGGAAATATCCGTACACAACTTTTGGAACAAGAAGTTGTTCGGATTTGCACTGCTGTTTCAACGCATTCAACTCGGGATAGACTTTTTCTTCGAGCAATTTTTTGTACTCTGCTTCCGCAAGCTTTCCTTTTCTGACTTGCCATTGCCCTTTGATCAGTGCGGCTTGATTAACATACTGAAAAATTTCATCGAGCGAAATATTTTCCTCGACACGCGTTCCCCAAAACGGCGGCTTCGGAATAGAAACATTTGCCGAAACCTTCGAGCGGACAGGCGTTGCTGTCTCAGAAGAAAGAGCTGCATTCTCTGCTCGCTTCGCGCCTTGCTCCTTCAACGCCAGCGCTATCTTTGCTTCAGAGCCGACAAGCGATTCCTCATCAACTTCATTGTCAACTGTCGAAGGCTGCTGAAAACTTTCAACGCCGCGCGTTTTCAATTGCTCCATGAAATGCAATCCGGCAAACGCGTCGTTCGCATACACAACAACTCCCTTGTAAAGACTGCGAAGGTCCTGCTCAACGTAACGACGCGTCAACGCCGCCCCGCCAAGCACAACCGCCGGCGTCAGCCCGCGCTCGTTCAACACTTCAAGATTTTCTTTCATCACCAGCGTTGATTTGACAAGCAGTCCGCTCATACCAATGGCATCAGCGTGATAATCTTCATATGCGCGGAGAATATTTTCAATCGGTTGTTTGATGCCGAGATTGTACACTTTGTAACCGTTGTTCGTCAGAATAATGTCAACGAGGTTCTTGCCGATGTCGTGCACGTCACCCTTCACCGTCGCGAGAATTATCGTTCCTTTCGTCGTCGCTTCCGACTTCTCCATAAATTGTTCAAGGTACGCAACGGCAGTTTTCATCACTTCGGCAGATTGAAGAACGAACGGAAGCTGCATTTCGCCGCGTCCGAAAAGATCGCCGACAACTTTCATTCCATCAAGCAAAATTGTATTGATAATTTCGAGCGCAGAATATTTTTTCAGCGCTTCATCCAGATCCTGCTGCAAGCCCTGCTTTTCGCCTTCAATGATTCTGTTCTTGAGAATTTCTTCGATGGTCGAGCCAAGCGTTTTCTTCTCTTTTTTCGCATCCGATTTTTTATCGGCGTAATACGCCATCAATTCTGTGAGCGGATCGTACACGCATTTCTCGCCGTCAAATTTTCTTTCATCGAACACAAGCTGGCGGGATATTTCGCGCCCGCGCTCGTCAATTTTATAAAGCGGCATGATCTTCTGCGCATTGACAATCGCCATGTCGAGTCCGGCTTCGATGGCGTAATGCAGAAAAACCGAATTCAATACATGGCGCACATGCGGTGAAAGTCCGAACGAGATATTGCTGACGCCGAGCAGTGTCTTTACTTCTGGAAATTCTTTTTTGATGAGACGAATCGCTTCAATGGTTTCAATCCCTGCTTTGCGGAATTCTTCATCGCCGCTGCCAAGCGTGAACGTGAGCGTATCGAAAATCAGATCGCGCGGCTTCATTCCGTATTTGTTCACCACAAGATCGTACATCCGGCGCGCAACATTCAGCTTCGCCTGCGCGGTCTTTGCCATTCCCGATTCATCAATCGTCAGTGCAACGACAGAAGCACCGTATTTTTTGCACATCGGCACAACTTTCTTGATGCGCTCTTCGCCGTCTTCCATGTTGATCGAATTGACAATACATTTTCCGGCAAACATTTGCAGCGCCTGCTCGATCACCGGCGCTTCGGTCGAATCAATCATCACCGGAAGCGTGATCTGCGTGTTGAAGCGGAACGCGACTTCTTTCATATCGCGCGTTTCGTCGCGGCCGACATACGCAACGCACACGTCAAGCAAGTGTGCGCCTTCCTTCATTTGGTCCTTCCCCATCGCCACCATGCCGTCATAATTTTCCGACTGCAAAAGCTCTTTGAATTTTTTCGAGCCGTTCGCATTTGTCCGCTCGCCAACAATCACCGGCGGCGGATCAATATGCATCGGCGCTGTCGTGTAAAGACTCGATGAAGACGGAATAAATTCTATCGCCCGTTCTTTTGGCGCAAGATTTCCTACTGCGTCAACCAATTGCTTCAAATGATCAGGACGCGTGCCGCAGCATCCGCCGACGACATTGACACCGAGGTCCTTCACAAAATGACTGAGATAGCGGACGAATTCTTCCGGCGTGAGATGATAATGCGCGTGCCCGCCGATGTTTTCCGGAATGCCTGCGTTCGGAATACACGAGACGGGAACCGGAGAGCTTGCACACAAATAGCGAACGTTCTCGGACATTTCCTTCGGCCCGGTCGCGCAATTCATTCCGATCACATCAATATCGAACGGCTCAAGCGTTGCAAGCGCGGCGGCAATTTCTGTTCCCATCAGCATCGTTCCCATCGTTTCAATCGTGATGGAAGTAATGACGGGAATGCGAACGCGCTTGTCAGAAAAATATTGGATGATGCCGCCAAGCGCAGATTTTGTTTGAAGCAAATCCTGACAGGTCTCGACAATGAGCAGATCGGCGCCGCCTTCGATAAGTCCGGCAGCCTGCTCGTAATACGCTTTGCTCATCTCTTTGAACGTGATATGCCCGAGCGACGGCAGTTTTGTTGTGGGACCGATTGAACCGGCAACAAATCGCGGATGATTGGCGGAAGAAAATTGCGCGGCAACATTTTTTGCAAGCTTCGCCGCTTTGAAATTCAGTTCATGCGCACGGGACTGCAAACCGTATTCCGCCAGCACAATCGAAGACGAGCCGAACGAATCCGTTTCAATTACGTCAACGCCCACGGAGAGAAAATCGGAATGGACTTTTTCGATGGCAGAAGGCTTCGACACAACGAGATGCTCGTTGCAGCCGTTCAACTGCTCGCCGCCGAAATCATCCGCCGAAAGATTCTGCGACTGGATGTTCGTTCCCATCGCGCCGTCGAAGACGATGATTTTTTGTTTCAGTATGTCGAGGAAAGAGGACATTATTTCATTTCATAATAAAAAATCATCTTTCACGCAAAGCCGCCAAGACACTAAGGAAAATTTTCTGAAAAGCTCTTTGTATCTTCGCGGCTTTGCGCGAGATTCAGCTTGAAATTTTAGAAATCCCTTTAATTATTCCGAAACTTCTCTTCCCTTTGTTCGTGCCCGCGCAAACCGAACGGCATATCGAACGAGATTGAATAAATCGTCGTTCCCCGCACAGCAGGAAAAACTTTCAGCGTGTGTTTCGCCGCATCGCTGCACCGGATGAGGTATACCAACTTCGCTTCATCTACCTGCACGAACGATTTTCCGTTTCCGTCAATCACAACATCGTGCCCAATGCTTGCAGGCGGAACCGATGCGTTATCCATCTCAAGGCGAACGACCGCCGGCTGTTCCGCGCCGATCACTGCATTCACATCGCTGCCGGAAAAACTGAATGTCAAATATCCGCCGTTCTCTTCGCCGCAATATTCGAATGAATTCTTCCCGGCACGCCATAAACCTTGCGCGTAAAATCTCCCTTCAACACACATGCCGGGATCGGTATAGTGCGCCGGAAGCTCAGGACTGTAACCTTCCACATTGCCGAGCGCACCGTGAAGATATCCGGTTTGCATTGCCGGAATCGGAACCGAATGAACATCTGCCGCTTTCTGCACAATGCTGAATAATGGCGGAAGGATTCCGCGGTAACCGGCGTCCCTCAGCAGCGCCTGAATGGAACGCTCAAGTTGTTCATAGCCGGCTTCGCCCGTGTGAATCGCATACAAAAGATTTTCGCGGTCAATCAAAATCATCGTTGGAATTTCCTGCACGCGATAGGCGTCCCACATCGCATGCGTGTTATCCGTTGCTATTGCAAAATGAAGATCGAGCTGCCGAATGGCTTCTTCCACGCGGCGGCGTTCCTGTGCAAAAGAAAATTCCGGCGTATGAATTCCGATCACCGTTAATCCCATTTCCGCATACTGACGGTGAAATGCTTCGGCGATACGAACCGTACGCAGCGACGATTCCGAAGTGAAGTCCCAAAACACAAGGAGCACCACGCTCCCTTGCAGCGCCTGAATTGCCTGCGGTCCAGAATTGAACCAGAAATCGCCGTAAATTTCCGGCGCGTGCTGTGTTCGTGTAGTCATTTGCTTCATCTTGAGAATAATATAAAGAAAGAACGAGGGAAGTGCAAAAGAAGGGAAAATTTTTCCGCCGCTCAGGCGGGCGAGCTTTCAATCACCACAACAAATTCCCCTTTTTTCTCCAGCTTTGTCAGCGTGTCGTACAACTGCGGTGCGGTGCCGTGAAAGATTTCTTCGTCGGGTAATGTGAGATCGAACGCAACACACAAACGGCGCTCGCTTCCGAAAACATCTGCAATATCCTTGAGAAGCGCCTGCAAACGATACGGGGTATCCATCAGCACAATGGTGCGGCGCTCACGGCGCAATTGCTGAAGCTCCGCAATCCGCCGCGGCCGTTTCGGCGAAAGCCATCCGTAGTACACAAACTGGTCAATCGAAAATCCGGAAACTGTCAGCGCAGGCATCAGCGACGATGCGCCGGGAATCGGCACGATTTTGATTCCGGCATCAACAGCTTTGCGCACGAGAAGCTGTCCGGGATCGGAAAACACCGGCGTTCCGCAATCCGAGATGACGGCGATATTTTTCCCTTGCTTGAGATGATCGAGAATGTGAAATGTTGCGGCAGCTTCGTTGTGTTCGTTCAGGCTTTCAACCGGCTTTTCAATTCCAAATTGTCTGAGAAGTCTCCCGCCTTCTTTTCGTTCCTCAAACACAATAATGTCAGCCTGCTTAAGCACGTCAATTGCGCGGAACGTCATGTCCGCAAAATTTCCGATTGGCGTTGCAACCAAATAGAGCGTGCCGCTCATTGTCCGCTCCCGGTTGAAAACCCCTTCGGTGTGGATTCTTCCGGCAGCGGATTTTCAGCTTCGGTAAGATTCTCGAGAATCGGCGAAATCTGTGCGCCGGCTTTCCTCTTCTTCTCCCATTCTTTTACAATCAAAATAACAATTGCGGTTGTTGGAACAGCGATCAGCAATCCGATGAAGCCGAGAAAATACGAGAACACCAGCAGAGAAAGAATGAGAAGAACGGGATGCATGCCGACTTTCGAGCCGATGATTTTCGGCGAAAGAACTGCCGCCTCGAAAACATGGAGGAAGGCAATTGTTGCGGCAGCAAGAATTATGTGCGCCGTGACGGGCGCGCCGCTGAAGAATGCGACGATAACGGATAAGACAAGCATGATGATCAAGCCGAAGTACGGAATCAAATCCAATACGCCGGCAACAATACCGAGCACGAGCGGATATTGAATGCCGAAGATCCAGAAAAACAATGTCACGGCGGTCGCATTGATGATTGCCACTGTGATGGCGCCGCGGAGATACCGCCCGAGCAGTTCATCAATAAGCCCGTAATACCTCTTCGCATCGTCCCTCTTCGCTTTCGGAATAAACATTTTCGCGCGATGCTTGATGAGCGGAAAATCTTTCAGCACATAAAATGTTAAAAACGGAATAATCACCAAATTGACAATGCGCGACACCACGGTGGAGATACCGCTCACGAACCCCAGCGTTCCTTCCAACAATCCTTTCATAATGTTTTCCAGCCGCGGCATAAAACTTGTCGAAAGCGTCTGCCGCAATTGGCTGGTTGAAATTCCGTACTTATTCAATGTCTCAACAAAATTTGCGCTCAGAATCCAGCTTGTCAGTTGTGCGACGATGCTGTTGACAGCAATAAGCATTCCTTCGAATTGCTGGAATGCCAGCGGCAAAACCAGAAACAGTACCACAGTAAGGAGCCCGATGAAAAAAAGGATGATGATGAGCGACGAGACCCAGCGCCGGAGTTTCCATTGTTCAGCCTTCGTCACCAGCGGATGAAACAGGTATGCAATCAACAGTGCGACGATGAACGGCGCAAGAATGCCTTTCACCGCATCAAGAAACCACAACGCAAAAAGAATCGCCGCAAGTCTAATGACATTGCGCGCGAGTTTATTTGAGCGGATCGGATACAATAAAAAGAGAATTGCTCCGAGCATCACGAACGGCGAAAAAATTGATTGTACCGCGTAGACGAGATACAACAGCAGCAGCAATCCGCCGACGAACAACACAATTTCAAATTTTCGGACTTCCGCGTCGGACTGAACCGACGTTTCAGTACCGATCTCTAAATGCTTGCGTGCGTCTTTTCCCATATGTGCCTTCGTTTGTAGGAAAACGGGAATTGTAGAACTTCTTCTTACGTCGTTCCGGTATGTCCAAATCCGCCGACGCCACGGTCTGTGCGTTCAAGTGCCGGCACTTCACGCCATTCCACTTTTGTGTACTGGGCAATCACCATTTGCGCAATGCGGTCGCCGCGATGAATGATAAATTCTGATGTGCCGAAATTTGTAAGAACGATTTTTATTTCTCCGCGATAATCCGAATCAATTGTTCCGGGCGCGTTAAGAATTCCAATTTGATGCTTCACCGCCAAGCCGCTGCGGGGGCGTATCTGCGCTTCAAATCCGATCGGAAGCTCAATCGCAAGCCCGGTCGGCACAAGCGCAGTTTCACCGGCATGGAGAATTATGTCGCGCTCAATTGCAGCGCTCAAATCCATGCCCGCCGACCCTTCTGTGGCATACGACGGCAGTGGAAGATCTCCGGAAGATGGTGCAACGCGGGAAATTTTAACCTGAAGTGTGGGCAATGGTACCTTTCAAAAAATTAATTGTTCCGAAGGAATGCATTTGGCACAAGAATGTACGGACGGAATAAAGAAGATGCAATCGTTCGTTCATTTCACTACTTTCAATTCGAATGTTAAATTTCGAAGTGGAAAAATATTTGCCAAACGGTTTTCATAGAAATCTTTTCTTCGATTGGCGAATGAACGAAGCACTTTGTCAAACCAATGTCCGGCAGGAAGTCCGCGTTCAAATTCGACGGAAAGCAACTCGTACCGCGACTCGGAATACCGGAATCCGCTGTTCGCAGTCCCTTCGATAAAATAATCGAACGAGTGGACGCCGAAAAAATGTTTGTGCGTCGGATCGGTGTTGGCGTTGCGATGGGAGTAAAACGGAACGATGATGGTCATCCGCGCCTGCGGCTTTGCAATGCGGTGAAGTTCTTCCATAACTTTCACCACATCATCGAGATGTTCCAGCACATTGTCGCAAACGATCTCATCGAAATGATTTTCCGGAAACGGATACGGTGTGACATTCAAATCGTGAATCACATCGGCATTCGAGCGCGGATTGATATCAATGCCGACAGTTTCGGCGCGTTTTCGCAAACCGCAACCGACATCAAGTATGAGCGGCGATGACATATAAGAATGCGTCAGCCTATTCTTTGGCGCTTGTTGAGATATTGAAACAGTGCCGTATCGAACTGCGTCGTTGTGTCCATCAAAACATAATCAATCAAATTTTCGCGGCACTCACGTTTGTAATGTTCCAAAAATTCGCGCATTTCTTTTTGGTACGCACGCTGAATGTGGTACGGCTGCGTCATCAGCTCTTCTGCCGTTTCCAAATCTTTGAACAATGCATCGCTGCCGAATGCGAACGACCTCTCAAGCGGATCGAGAACATGAAGCACAAGCACTTCGTGGTTGTTGTGGCGAAAATGTTTGAGCGCCGTCATTACCTCCGCGGGATTATCCAGCAAATCACTAATGACAATCACCAAGCCGCGCCGTTTGATTTGTTCCGCAATATGATGAAGCGAAGCCGCAGTACCGGTGGTATTTCCCGCGCTCAGTTTTTCCAGCTCCAATAAAATGCGGCGCAAATATGCTTTCGTTGCATGAGGAGGAAGCGTAAACCGGACGCGTGTGTCGTACACTGAAAGCCCGACCGCATCGCGCTGCTGGACCATCAGGTACGCAAGCGCCGCAGAAAGAAACGATGCGTACGTCAACTTTGAAATTCTCTTCTCGTTTTTCTTATCGGAAATCTCCGACGCGAACGACATCGAAGCGCTGGCATCAAGCAGAATGTACGATTTAAGATTTGTTTCTTCTTCGTATTGCTTAATGTAGTAGCGGTCGGTCTTGCCGTACACTTTCCAGTCAATACTGCGGATTTCGTCGCCCGGCATGTACTGGCGATGCTCAGCAAATTCCACACTGAAGCCGTGGTACGGACTTTTGTGCAAACCGGTAATGAAACCTTCGACAACAAGACGTGCGCGAAGTTCCATGTTCGCGAGCTTCGAAACAACATCCGGTTGAAGATATTTAAGCGCTTGTTCCATTGAGCGTGATTTTTTTACGGCTTCCTCAAAGGGGCTTTCAGCATTTTTTTCTTTTTCGTTGGCTTAGGCGCCGACGCCATCTGTTCTTTCAATACCTGATCGGGGCTTTTGCCGAGCGTTTGAAGCTCAAACTCTGCCGACGATGTAAGATCGTGGTGCGGATATTTTTCAACGAACGCCTGATACGCAACGCGCGCGCTGTCGTGCATGTTCAGATTGTTGTTGTAGATAAATCCGATGAGAAACATTGCCACCGGAGTTTGATTGAGATCGGGATATTTCTGAACGAACTCTTTGTACAATTCAACCGCACGCGGGTAATCTTTTTTCCCTTCGCGGTAGGATTCGGCAAGCATGTACGAAGCCGGCGCCGCCAATCTGCCGTTCGGGTACTCTTTCAGTATTGTATTGCAGACTTGAATAGTAGAATCAAAATTCTGATCGTTCCGCGCCTGCATAAGATGTTTCCACAATTCTTCTTCCGATTGTTTGCCGCAGCCAGCAATAATGAAAACAATAGAAAGAGCAGCAAAGATATAAATCTTTCCCAAAGGGATTTTCAACATACGAACTCCTAAATTTGCAAATGACGATAACATAAGACTTCAGTTAAGATAATGAAAGCCGGACGAAAATAAAATCGTTAGACCGTACGCTGAAGCACCGCCGCAAAAAAACCATCGGTTCCGTGAAGATGCGGAAAAAGTTTCATGAATTTCCCCGATATCAGCGAAGTCCCAAAGGGATTTTCAACAAGATTGTACCGCTCCAGGATTTTCGCCGGTTGGAGAGGCGTAAACTCCGGATGCGATTGCAAAAAAGATTCTACCACATCTTCATTTTCCGCGTTCATAAACGTGCACGTGGCATAGACAAGTCTGCCGTTTGGTTTAACGCACTGCGCATAGTGTGAAAGAATGCTAAGCTGCTTCGCATGAAGCTCCGCAACTGTTTGCTCAGTCACGCTCCATTTCAATCCCGGATTGCGGCGAATCGTACCCAGCCCGCTGCATGGTGCATCAATCAAAACATTGTCGGCAAATCCGATTAATTCCGACGGTACGCCGTCGGCAACAACAGATCGAATGCGGATCGTATCTACACCGCTGCGGCGTACGCGTTTTCGTAAACCGTCTAAACGATAGGTGTTGATATCAAGTGCAAAAATTTCTCCGCGATTCTTCATCAGCGCGGCAAGCTCAAGCGACTTTCCGCCGCCGCCTGCGCACGCATCAACGACTTTTGACGACGGCTTCGGGTCAACCAGCAGCGGCAGCAATTGGCTTCCTTCATCCTGCACTTCGAACAAGCCGTCGCGGAACGATTTCAATTGGAAAATATTTATCCGCTTCGCAACGCGCAATCCAAATGGAGAAAATTGTGTGCGTTCAGTTTTCACACCTTCTTTTTCCAGCGCAAGTTGACAATCTTCAACTGTTGTTTTTAACATATTGACGCGAAGCGTGAGCGGCGCGGGCGTATTCAACGCGGAACACAGCCGTGCAGTTTCATCAATGCCGAATTGCCCGATCCAATTCCCCACAATCCATTCGGGAAATGAAAATTCAATCGCAAGTTGTTCTGCGGTGTCAGAAGAAAATTTCTTCTCGGTGAAAATTGTCACTGCCGCAGCGAGCATTTGTTCGATCCCTTCGCCGCTGACGCGAAGCGTTTCTGCGGCATCTTCCTTCACTGCGGTAATTTTCTCGCCGGCAAAAAGTACAAGATAAATCAAAAGAAGCTGAAAAGAACTTTGAGCGTCCGCGATTTGCACCTGAATCGCGTCATGAATCCATTCAAGGGTCTTCTTGAATCGCAGCATTCCATACGTCGTCTCAGCAATGAAGCGACGGTCGTGCGAGCCAAGGTATTTCCGGGAACGAAAGAATTGATCAATCACTGAATCGGCTGGCTTCAATTGTCGATTCCCCGCTGCGTTTGCCAAGATAAGGTCATACACTTCAACTGTATGACCGAAAAGTGAGGTGCGTTTCACTCTTTAGACTTCCACAACCGAATGATTCATCTCTGATGTTCGGAATGCGCGTGCCATGCGCGGCGTGTTGAACGAAACACCCGGAATGCCGCTGTTATTCAAAAGAATAATTCCTCCAAACCCATCCGCTTTCTTTGCAAGGCGCTCGATTGCATTCGATGCTGCCGCAGAAGAATCGGCTCCGTTATGTTCCAGCAAATCAATCGCTGTTTTCGCGAGCACAACTTTGATGATGGATTCGCCCCAGCCGGTACACGACGCTCCGCCGACGGCGCTGTCTGCGTACGTGCCGCAGCCGATCAGCGGTGAATCACCGACGCGCCCGGGATATTTGTTTTGTGTTCCGCCGGTTGACGTTCCCGACACAATCACGCCGGCACTGTCGAGCGCAACTGCACCGACAGTATCATGAGAAGATTTTTTTCGGAATGCTTCTTTGGTAGAAAATCCTTTTTGTCCTTGCAGCTTGCGCCAGCGTTCCAATTCCCTTCCCGTGAGAAGATCGCCGCTTTTGCACTGCTGCATACCATGCTCACGTGCAAACCGGACAGCGCCGATGCCCGCGAGCAGTATATGTTCGCTCTCATCCATGATTGTTCGTGCCAGTGAAATCGGATTGCGGATGTTTTGCACTGCCGCAACTGCACCGGCGCGGAATGTTGTGCCGTTCATGATGCTTGCATCGAGTTCTATCTCACCGATTGCATTCACATGCGAACCTCTGCCTGCATCGAATGTCGGATCATCCTCCAAACTCATGATCGCTTTCTCAACAGCTTCAACAGCGCTGCCGCCATTGGAAAGAATTTCCCAGCCAATCGTCAGCGCCTTCTCAACGCCTGCACGATTCGCGCTGACCAATTCATCGGGAATATCCCACGCGCCGCCATGAACAATAAATGCAATCATGTCACACCGTAATGTCTTTGGTAATTGTTGTCCGCTTTACACCGGAAGACTAAAATAAAAAGAAGAGCCTGCTCCTTCAACGCTTTCCACCCAAATTTTTCCCCCGTGTGCTTCGACAATATTTTTGCAGATCGCCAACCCGAGTCCGGTTCCTTTTGCGGTAGAGAGCCGCGCAGTAGTAATTTGGCGGTATTTGTCAAACACATACGGAATATCTTTCGGAGAAATTCCGACGCCGGTGTCTTTCACTTCAACAACGATAGACCGTAGAGCAATGTCCCGTGCGCCGGACACCGTTTTTGCCTGCGGCGGAAGAGCGGCAGCAATCGTAATGGTTCCGCCCTCATGTGTGAACTTGATCGCATTGCTCACGAGATTATCCATTACCTGTTCGATCTTCTGAGCATCGACGCTTAAAGAGATTTTCGATGAAGGAAATTCTCTTTTCAGGGCGATGGATTTCTTCAACGCAAGCGGTTTCATGCGCGTAAGACTGTTTTCTATCGTTTTCACTAAATCAACATCTTCCTTCGTCAGCGAAACATATTCCGATTCAAGCTTCGAAAGATCAAGAATATCGTTGATGAGATTCAGCATGTGCCGGCATGCGCTTTCAGTCATCGTCAGCATTTCCGCTTTGTCATTGTCGCTCAGCGCGTTGTCTTCCAGCATCAATTGTGTGAAGGCGCTGATGGCACTTAACGGTCCGCGCAAATCGTGAACCAGCATCGAAAAAAAATCCATCTGAAGCTGCTTCACTTTTTTCTCGGCGACGGTCATCCGCAAAATTGATTTCACGCGCACCAGCAGCTCGCCGGTTTCAATCGGTTTAACGAGATATTCATTCACACCAAGATTGAAACCGCGCTCCATGTGCGCCGAGTCGCGCATGTATCCCGTCAGAAAAATAACCGGAAGGTCTTTCGTTTTTTTGTGAACGCGAATACGGGCAAGCGTATCAAAGCCGTCCATTGCCGGCATTGAAATATCGAGCAGCACCAGATCAACTTTTTCTTTTTCAAGCACCGCAAGGCAAGTGGTTCCGTCGGTGGCAGAAAGAATGCGATAGTTCTGGCCTCGCAGCATGGCAGAAAGCGTGTCGATGTTCTGCCATTCGTCATCAACGATAAGGATAGTGTAGGGTGTGAGCTGATCTTCTTGATTTTCCATACGGCACAAAAATAGCCAAATCTGGGTGGAATAGCAAGAAAAGAAGCGAAGTGCTGTCAGAATTCAAATTCGTACTTCAGTCCAACCGCCGCTTGCAGAGATTGAAATCCGCTGACGTTTTCAAAATGAAGAGCAAGCGCGGGCCACATTTCCGCCACAACAAGATCGTAGCGAACGGAAGCGGTGACGGCAAAATCGTTCATCACAACAATATCGGCACCGACGCCGGCATTAAAGCCGAAACTCCAGTCGTTTTGGTCCAGCGCCGGAACATCGGCGCCGACCGTGACAGTTGAATCGGTGAGATGCTCGCCGCGTGTGCTGAACCAGCGGTACAAAACCGCGCCTCCCGAAACGAACGGCTGCACCATTTGCGACGTGCCGGCAAAATAATAATGAAGCTGAGCACCGGCGCCGAGTAAACTCAGTTTCACTTTGAGGTCGGGAAAATAGAGCCGGCTGGTATTTCCTTTGGAATACGTCAAGGCTTCAACCACGCCTTCCCACACAAGATCATCTTCAGTTTTCTGTCCGAGGAAAACCTGTATCCCTTCCGCCGGCGTAAAAACATCGGAGAGCGATCCGATGGGAACGGCATAGACGCCGCGAACACCGATGTTGTAGGTGCCAACTCCCCCGGAGGGGTTTTCAGCCTGCGCGTATAATGCGAACGCTGTTCCGATCATCATACTGAAGAGAATAAAAATACTGCTGCGCTTCATACGTAATCCTTAAAGCCCAAAAAGAAATTCAATATCGAATAACGATACCAACATTCAGTGTTACATACCCTGCCATTGGAAAATCGTTATAGGCAGATTTTCCAACGAACGAAAAAATGGAATAATATTCACCGCTGACACGCACCGCAAGCAGATCGGAAAGATTCACATCGGTACCGATGCGTGCAGAAATACCATAGGTTTCACCTTTCTTGCTCGGCGCGTAATTATGATAGCCGTATTGGAACGTGTACATTTGCCCGCTGTCCGGACCGACATCGGCAACGCGGCGCTTCGCCCATTGTTCATCAAGATACAAGTTGCGGTCGAACACGAACATGTGAAGTCCGATTGAGGCGAACGGCGAAAATTCTCCGCCCGGGAATAAATCCGAAAAGTCATAATTGAACGTCACTCCGAGCGGAATAACAGTGATATACTGCACCGGCTTCAGCGTTGCCTGATATACGCTGTCTTTCCGGACAAGCGGCGTGCCGGACGTGATTTGATCGTTCGACAGGGAAGACGTTTTGACCTTCGCTCCGTTAAAATACAGAGAATCGCCAAGCCAATCCGTATTGATGTACGGACGGTAATATTTTATCCAGTATGTCCAGTTCCACGCTGTCACCGGATCATGCTGATCAAGAGAGAATTGCTCGTACCCAACCTGCACACCGATAGTAAAATTATGCCGAACACCAACTCTGCCTTCGATGATGCCGCCATATCCAACGGCTGATGTAAAGCTCGATTTTAGATTCAAAGCCGTCCCGCCGGTTCCTTCAAAGGAAAGTGTTTTCAATGCAATGCTCTCATCCTGACTGAACGCAATGCTGGATGCCGCCATCACGGATGTAATGCAAATACTGATGAATGAAAATCGAAATCGGAAGATCATAGTGCTGTCTTTTAAGAGAATGTTGCCGCTAAGGTTTCACCGCTAAATATTCATACCGAGCGTGAGCCGCACCACTGCGCCAAGCCTGCCGTAATCGGCGTACGCAGCATCGAACATCAATTTGTACCAGCGTAAACCGGCGCCGGCAGTCCATTTTTCCTCATCATAATTCCATTTACGCCCGGCGCGGAGAGCAATCACATTGTCGAACCAATATTCAATTCCGGCATTCACGCGTTCATTGTTGTCGCTCGGATGCACAGCTTCAACGGCGGCAGTAATCCGGTTCATTGAAGTCTCATCGCCGAACACATCCATCGAAGCGCCAAGGCGGAATTCTGTCGGCATCTTGAACAGGCCTTCGAGGTATTTTGCATCAACGCCGAAATTACGTACCACGCCGCCAATGCGCAGCGTGTGAAATCCTGTATTGTACACCATTCCGCCGTCGAACAGCGCGTTCGTTGATTTGTAACTCGCAATGCGTTCCTGCACATATTTGACGGTCATGCCGAACGAAAACTTATCCGTCATCTGCCGCGCAAAACTCGCGCCGTACGCAACGGCATCCGCAGTGAATGTTCCGAGAATATCGTACGTGCCCTGATTCCTGCCGTTCGCCGTCCATGTCATTGTTCCGTAATCGAGACGGACGACATTCAGTCCGAACACTCCGGCATCGCCAGCATGATATGCATAGGCAAATGATTGATGCTGTGTCGAGGCGAACCATTGTGCGTACGATACGCCGAGCGAATGGTCCGATTGCATTTCTCCGAGAAGCCCGGGATTGGTGAGCACCGCTTCTGCGCCGTCGTCAAGCGTGAGCGACGCTTCCCCCATTCCTGCCGTGCGTGCCGTGACCGGAATTTCAAGAAACACGTATCCTGTTGTTCCGACTTTCTTGAAATTTGTCTGCGCGTGAACATTCCATGCTGAAACGACAACCGTGGCGACAACAATGATAGTTCTAAATTTCGACATCTGTGACATCTGATTGAAAATCCCTTTGGGGCTAAACCGTTTTCTCATACTTGATTTCCAGGTCTCAACGAACAATGGCAAGCTTTCCGATCTTCGTCCCTCCGCTCGGCGCATCGCTGATATAGTACACGTACACTCCGCTGCCGACAAACTGTCCGTAGTCTGTTTGTTGATTCCAAAACTCAATTCCCGATCCGTCGTTGTGGCGAATTGTCTTCACCAGGTCTCCGCGGATTGTATAAATACGAATCGTGCACGGATTGGGAATGTTGATAAACTGAATGACGCTTTTCTCGTCAGGAATTGTAGAACCCGATTCCAGCACAAAAGGATTCGGCACAACAATCACATTGTTGAATGATTGTGCCGGTGCAATCGTCGTCCGGAATGGCCGGATAGTGAGATTTGGGTCCAGCGAGCTTTGCGCATACAGCGATGCATAAATGGATGACTCAAGCGGCGGAACAGAATCTTTCGCCGGCGTGACAGGCCAATCGGAATGCCCTTTGTCGTACGACGTCACCGCATAATAATATCCTGTTCCAAGAACGACCGTCGAATCCACAAACGTGTACGTGCTGCCGAAAAGATATTTCGGATCGCCTTTCTTGATATCGGCAACCTGCACCCACGGACCGATCGGCAAATATCCCGAACGATACACACGATAACCGGCTAAGTCCAACGCTTCGGAACCGGAGTAATCCGGATCGGGAACCGATTCAGGATCATTCTTCCATTTGATAATATTGGCAATGAGCTTCGGATCGGTGTTCAATGTAACAGTGTACTCGGGCGAAGGCGGAGGTGTCGGCAGTCGAAAATTATTATTGAATGCCAGCGACGTCCGCGTCATAATATTGTTGAGGCTTTTCGTTGCCGCTTGTCCGATTTGCCCGGCACCCGGTACGATCGGATTTCCGCTCGCATCAGTTTTATAGACAATCGGATTATTGATTGAATCGGCGTACGACGGACCGGCAACAAACTCGGCAACCGCAATCCGGATGCTGTCATGCGGATTCATATTGTATGGCCCAAGTGTCATCAACGACCAGCGGCGGCGCGTCAGACGCTGATTATCAACAAAACCTGTAACAGCTTCAGATGCCGTTGTCGGGTCCTTCACAATATTGTAGCGGGCTTCCAGTCCGGCGCTTGCCGAACCGAACGGTCCGTATAAATCCTGTTGATCGGGAGCCGCAACCCACGCCCATTTATTCACGCGCGATGCAGCGCCGGTGCTGTCCGGCGAAGAATAGAGCAAACGGAAACCTGTGTACCCCGGCGCAAGATATTCGCCTTTGCCAAGCGGTCCGCCGTTAGGATAGAAATCGTATTTTTCGTTCGCATCGGTTCCGGGAAAATCTTCGGCATAACATGCAATTGCTTTCGTTGACGGGTTGTAGTTGAACAACACATTGCGCGGACCCTGATTGTAATTCGGAAAAAGCCAGTACCATCCGCGCGAATTCGGCGAAAGAGAATACGTGAGCATTGAATACAACTCAGTAATCCGCATCGTATCGCTGATGTTCTTGATCGTATAATCTACGATCACATAATTCTCGTCGAGCTGCGAGCCTGCCCACTGGCGAACCGTCCGCGTCACGCGCACGGGAATCTGACGGTCGCCGGTGTACTGCGGCACATAATTCGGATTCATTTCCCATCGTGTATCGATCACTTCTTCCGCTTCATTCGGGTCCGCCTGCCGCCAGAAATTTTCTCCGTTCTTCCAGCGCAGCCTGTGAGTCGTTACAATGTATTTCGCAGAGGCATCCGGCAGAACTCCGCCGGCATACATCGCCCAATCTTCGACGCTGATAATTTTTCCTGAATCGTCTTTCGCCGCGACCCACATGCCGCCGGTGCTGGTGTAACTTGCCGCGCCCCCGACGTTCGCACCGATCCACTCCGGATCGAAACCGGGCCAATCAAGTCCATAGCTTAAGCGCGCCCAGTTTGTGAACGGAATACATTCTTTGCCGTAATAGAATGACGTCCACAACGCGCCGCGCCGTAAATTGATCTGAGAACCTTCCACCTGTGCATGGATCGGCTCCACAAATATTCCAACGGACATCATTGCCATGCCGGCAGCAGCAAAAAAGCGAGAGAGTTGATATTTCATGAATACCATGTGAAAATCTTTTTTATAAAATTAGAAATTCGTCCCAACAGTAATAAAAACCTGCCGCGGAATATTCCTATAGGCGCGGAAGAAATTAAATTTGTACACATTGGCGGAAGAAAACGGCGTTCCCGGCGTTTCAAAAATCGGATTGTCTTCCGTGATTCCGTAATTCGCCCAGATACGAAGCGCATCTGTTCCTCCATCGAGCGGAGTAAGCCAGCGGTTATCAAACAAGTTCATGATCCGAATGCCAAGCTGCATTTCAAATCCGAACACCATCAGGCTTTTGTCAATATTCAAATCGGTCTTCGCTTCAAGCGGGAACCGGCGATTATTGATCACTCTGCCATCTTTATATGCCTGAATGAGCGGATCATAATCCGGAACATACGTGTACGGTGAACCGCTCTGCGCCGTGTAGATCATACTGATGGTCATGTCGGAAAACGGCTTGATGCCGAAGAACGACATGCCGCCGTTCTTTTCAGTCGAGTACGTAACGAGAGAACGGAATGTATGTGTGCGGTCGTCATACGAAAGATAATCTGTCGGCGCGTATGGATTTTGATAATTCCGCGGATCATTCGGGTCGGCACTGTAAATATATTGAGGCCCGTAATTTCCGTACGTCGTGCGTGAGAGGCTGTAACTGAAACGATACGTAAACGCGCCGCGGGCAATTTTCTCAAGCGTCACTTCAATGCCCCTCGAAGCGCCGAACTGGTTGTTATCGTAAGTCGTGTAAAATTCATTTTTGCGCGTATCTCCGCTGAGCGCTTTAATGTGCAGCACGTCAACCTGACTGACGCGATCATTGTAATAGGCAACGACGTCAAGACGGTGGGTTCCGGCAAAGCTGTGCTGAACGCCTAATTCATAATTAATTGTTGTCTTTGGTCCTAAATCCGGATTGCCGTACGTCGCCCAGCCAAGCTCGTTGGTGCGCGTGTACGCCTGTTTGAAAATCGGCATTGAAGTAAAATGCCCGTACTGAAGCCGGAACGCCGTCGCTTCACCGATCGGAAACGACAAGCCTAAACGAGGCGACACTGTGAAAAATGTTTTCGGCATTGTTGTTATCGGGTTGCCAAAAAATGTCTGACGCTCATCAGGATTAAATCCTTCGGCGAAATAGAACGGTGCAAACCTGTCAATAGGCGCCGCGGTGTTGAAATTATATCCGTCAACGCGAACACCGACATTTGCGACCATTCCTTCAAATTCCATTTTATCCTGAGCGTACGCCGCAAGATAATAGGGGTACGCTTTATAATATTCTGCATATCCTGAGCGCGTAATAAAAGCATTGGCGGCAAAGCTGGAATAGACGGCGCTGTTGATCATATCCCAATATGTTGCGCGCAGCCCCATCTTTACATAATGGGACGCTGTAAATTGATTTGCATAATCAACATTCAGATTAAACTGATGGTCACGCAAATCCTGCTGGTTGAATGTTGTGAACGAGAAAATAGTCCGGTAGCCTTCGTCCCAAGGTCCGGCACTTTGGTACCACACACCGTTATACACATTATCGCGCCACGAAGCGGCACGCTGCGGCACAGGCATTTCGAGCAAGAGATATTTTTCAAACTGATGCGTCGCAAGCACATCAAGAAATGATTCCTGATTGATGGTGTACGTCCAATCAATGCTTTGCGTCGTCGTGTATTCATCGCGCGGGGAATCGGTGACCAGATAATATTTGTATGATGCATCGTACCCTGCCCAGCGAATATCGTCCGAACCGGAGGAAAGTCCGCCGCGGTAACTTTGGTACAATCCTGTGAATCGTATTTTTTGTGTTGCGACCGGCTGATAGGTTGCTGTGATGTTATAATTTTGATACGTTTGAATTTTTTCGACAGTCGGAATGCGCGTCGGATTGGAACGATATTCTCCGGCAATAAAAAAACGAAGAAGGTCGGAATCCTTTCCCAGCGGCCCGCCGAAACTGAACAGCACACGCTGATACGCGTATTGCCGGTAATCATAAACGCCGAGCAAATTGTTGTCGGAAGGAGTGTGATTGAGCAGCCACTGCTGCCACATCAGCTTCCGCCACGCATCCACACTCATCGTTGCAGTATCGGCTTGAAGATATGTGCGCTTGATCGTATTTGAATCGAGATTTGCTTTCCATCCGTCAAGCGTTCCCCATTTTTGCCATTCAACCGAATTCGTATTATAGATGTAATCGCCCCAATGATATTGTCCCGGCGGACGATATTCATACCGGAATTGTCCGGTTAGCTTTGCGCCGCCTTCTTTAGTCACTACCTTCACAACGCCGGCTTGCGCATTGCCGTATTCCGCGCTGAAGCCGCCCGTCACTAATTCCATTTGCTGAACGCTTAGCGGATTGAAATCATATTTCCAGCTATTGTTCGCTTTATCGCCGATTGCAGAAAACCCGGGAATACCGGTGTTTGAATTCATCTGCTCGACACCGTTGATCATGAAATTGATCTCATAGGCGCCGCTGCCGCGCACGCTGTATGTCCCGTTCGGATTGCGTTGAAGGCTTGCCGTTAAATCCATAACATCGCGCAATCCTTCGACCGGCGCTGTTTGAACATCGCGCCCTTCAAACGTTGTCGACGTAGATGTTCGGTCTTTTACAATCACCGGTTGCTGCGCTTGCACAATCACCGCATTCATTTGAACTGATGATGCATGAAGCGCCACATTAATCGCTGTCGTGCGGTCAATGTTCACCGCTATATCAGTCACTTGTTCAGCCTGATAGCCAATCATGCGTGCGATAAGTGTGTAGTGCCCGGGTTGAATTCCGAGAATGACATAGTTGCCGTTAACATCGGAGACCGCGCCTTGCGCCGTTCCTTTCAGCAAAATATTGACGCCCGTCAGCGGCTCTTTTGTTTCAGCGTCGGTAATTTTTCCGGAAATTTTTCCGCGCTGAGCCAACGCTGCCGATGTGCATAGCAACAGCGCCAGAAAAAACAGGTGGTGAGAAAAGAATTTCAATTTCATGAACGCAGTAACAATCAACAATAAAGCAATTATTAATTTCTAATGAGTCGAATCTTAAAAAGTCTGTTACTCAACCTTGTCAAGGTTATCTACTTAGATTTCTGAAATTTCCGTTGTGTTCTAATTCCAATAAGTAAACCTTGACAAGGTTTCACACACGCAGCAGTCAAAAATGGAAAACAAAATCCTGAATTCTGTCTTCTCACCTTATTTCGTGAGAATCATTTTCTTCGTAATCGTAACGCTGCCGGCGTGCAATTGATAGAGGTATAATCCGGAAGAAAGATTACGCGCGCCGGCATTAAATACCGCTTGATGTGTACCGGCTTCTTCATATCCATCAACGAGCGTTGCAATCTGCTGGCCTAACAGGTTAAAAACGTTTAACGTTACTCTGCCGGATTTCGGAAGTTCATACGTAATCAGCGTTGCGGGATTAAACGGATTCGGATAATTTTGCCGGAGTGCATATTCACCGGGCAATGCATGCAGATTGTTTGTCACGCCGGTTGTTGATTTTTCGAAAACAAAAACTTTGCGTGCCGAGATATCCGTGACGTATGCTTTCGAACCGTACACCGCAACATCTGCCGGAGCAAGCATATTCGCTCCGTTCGAATTGGGCGACGGACTGTTTTTTGCGGGCAATTCAAAATCCATTGTAGCGTAGGCGGGATCGGAAGAATAATCGACAGTGTACACACGCACCCAGCGGCGCGTGCTGTCCGTTCCGCATGCCCACAAGCGGCCAAGTGTATCAACAGTAATTCCGTACGGCGAATTCAAACCCCATTGCAGATCAGACTGAAAATCCTGGACTCGCGATCCATGATATTTTTCCGGATTGACCGGCGATACCCGCTGCGTTCCGCCTTTCCATACGGCAATGCCGCCGTTTTGAATTCCTGCTTCAGAATTTCGGGATGTATAAAACACTGTCGTTGAGTCATCGTAATTTCCGTTTGGAATTAATGCAACGTCACGAATCAGTGCCGATCCGTCCGCTGTTGGTCCGCCGGGTTCCTTCGGCGCGGTGCTGCCATCAGTTGTACTGAACGGGACCCACGCGCCATATCCTCCTGAGTTTCTATCAGATGAAAAATTGTGAATGCGCAGCGAAATTCCCCATGCGCTGATTCCGGAATAGACAAATGAATCGCGTGTGGCAGCACTGCCAAACATATGCGTTCCATAGCCGCCCGATGGTCCATAACCCGACATGCTTGCAGGATCGCCGTTCGGCAGGTAGAACGAATGGCCATAATTCACGTCAACACGCGAGAACACAACAATATCGTTTCCAATTGCACCAAGCCCGCTCAATCCTTTGCCGGAAAACTGGTCGGCATCGTGTGCTGTGAAGTCGTACACCTTTGTGAAGAGCGCACTGCCGGGCGCGGCTTTGAACAACGCATTGTGCGTTGCGGTATCAATGCTGCTCGTCGTCATGACCCACAAATTTCCCGAGGCATCAAATGTGCACAGATAGGGCCGTGCCCAGCCGGAGTCCGCCGGCGCAAATGTGATATCGCCTGTGTAATTCCATTGCTCCTGTCCAAGCGCAATGGCACATGCGAAAAGCATTCCGGCCGCGATGATAGTAAAGTTCTTATACATAAGCACCTCCTTTAAAAATGTTTGAACGATTCTAACACACTAATTAGCTTTCACTGAAAAACAATGAAACGTAAATCTTGTCAATGTTATACTCAAAGAGTTTGCGAAACTCCGGAATTGTTCCTGCTGCTGATAAACAAGTCTTGACAAGGTTTCTTGTTTTTCATCGAGAACTACTCAATCTTCCACAATCGCATGATGCCGCATCGTGTTTGAGCGGAGAGACAAACTGTGCAAAGGCTCAAACAGTTCATACAAAATTAAGCCGATAGCACCGAGGATGGTCGCAGATTTCCCGAGCTGCGCCGATCGGACTTTCACCACTTCTGCCGGAAGCGTCAAAAGATCGGCGCGCACCTTATCCTGTACCTTTGCAATGACGTAGTCGCCGAACTGCGCAACTTTTCCGCCGACCAAAATAATTTCCGGGTTCAGCGCATTAATCATGTTGATACAGACGATGCTGATAAGCGAAGCGAATTCTTCGAGAAGCTGCTGAGCAAGTTGTTCTCCGTTCAGCGCTTTGTTGATAATCATTTCTACAGAATATTTTTCGTTTGTGCGGGAAGAGCGGCAATATGATTCGATCAAATTCCGGTCGGAAAGAATTTCACCAAAATCTCGTTGACCATTATAGAGCAAAGGAAATCGGCCGGTGGAATGTATGCTGTAGCCGAGATCGTTATAACCAATCTCTCCTGCGCTTGATGTGATGCCGCGGTGTAATGTTCCATTCACAATAAGCCCGGCACCGATGCCTTCACCAATCCAAATATGAACAAGAGTGTCGCTTCCTTTTCCGGCGCCGAAAAGATATTCGCCAAGCGTCATTGCTTTCACATCATTCTCAAGATACACCGGCACATTGAAGTGCGTCTCTAATGCCGCTGCAAGCTGCGCGCTCTGCCATCCTTTCAGTGTATCTGCAACCCGTAATGTGTTCGATTTGTATTCAACCAATCCCGGCAGACCAACTCCAATTCCGATCAAACGGGAATTTGGGCGCTGGTATTTCTTCAGCAAATCATCGAGAAGCGAAACGGCGTGCGGAAGAACATCGTCCGGCTTCGAACCGACTGCAAACGAAAATGTTTCCTGCTGAAGCACCGAAGCGTTCAAGTCTGCCAGCGCAACAACGGCATAGTCAATACGGATTTCAATTCCTGCAACCAAACCAGCCGACGGTTTGAACTGAAGCAAAATTCTTTTTCGCCCGCCGCGTTCGGTTGAATCACCTTTTCCCGTCTCTTCTACAAAACCGGATTCAATCAGTTCCAACACAATTTCAGAAACTGATGCTTTACTAAGATTGCATTGTTCTGAAATTTCCGTGCGCGAAATCTGCCCACCGTCTCTTATCAGTCGAAGCACACGAACTTCATTCGGTTCTTTGATAAGCTGTGCGCGTTTGTTTATTACTTCCCACATTGAAAATTCTGTTGGAAAAGAAAAACCTTACGTGATATAAAAAACAAAGCCGTTGGTTTGTTTTGTGAACAAACAAAGTGTAAGATTTTTAGAGGCAAAAGTCAAGGGGGGATAAACAAAAAAACGTGGGTCAGCTTTCTAAGTGGAAGAAGAATGTTACTTCAAAGCTGGCTGTGACTATGTGCGAAACGAACCACATGGCCACACTTCGGACAGCGTAATTCATGCTTTTCAATTTCGCTGAATCCGTTCTCTATCTTTCTCAGTGCAAAAAGAATCATTATTGCGACGGCAAAAAATACTTCCATTTGCGCAAAGAATAGCGATGCACCAAAGATTACAATAATTGCCGCAGTTGCTAAATAGAGCCTCAAGAGACTTTTTTGACTGAAACGACTTCCGCACTCAGGACAACTCATCTCCTCAACCTCCCTTTTACATTACAAATACACAACGAGACTTTGACTAATGTAGGCTTGCTATAAATGATGTGTTGTGACTTCCATCAATAAAAAATCAGGGCGAAGATTTTTAATCTTCAAACGTCCTGTATAGATAATATCGTCGCAGTTGAACACAGTCGCAGAAAATTATTTCAAAAAAATTTCGCTGCGATTATCAGTACGCAAAAACTTTGACACTTCTGAGGGAAAGAAATTTAACTCTCGTTGACAAACTTTCAATTCATTCGTATATTGACTCTGCATTAAGGGGCCGTTAGCTCAGCTGGGAGAGCGCTTGAATGGCATTCAAGAGGTCAGCGGTTCGATCCCGCTACGGTCCACCGAAAAATAACTGTGTTGCGGAGCGTAGTTCAGCCCGGTTAGAGCGTGGCGCCAGTGGTGCCAAGGTCGGAAATTATTCGAAGCTGTTCTCCGCCGCGTGACTATTTAATGTGCTTTGTTCTTTGCAGTAAAAATATTTTCGGGGCGTGGCTCAGCCCGGTTAGAGCGCTTGGTTCGGGACCAAGAGGTCGGGAGTTCGAATCTCCCCGCCCCGACATGTTTTATACTTACATTCTTCGCAGCGTCAGAACACACCGCTTTTATTCCGGTCAGTGCAACAATTTTGAAAACCGATTGCGCGAGCATAATACGGGCGAGTCAAAAGCTACCCGTTCAGGCATTCCATGGGAGTTAGTCTTCAAACGGGAATTTCATACACGGGTAGAAGCAATCGCCGAAGAAAAGAAGATCAAAGCAAGAGGTGCCGCGCGATATTTAGGCGACATTACAAAGACTCAGCCCGGTTAGAGCGTGGCGCCATGGCGCCAAGGTCGGGAGTTCGAATCTCCCCGCCCCGACATGTTTTATACTTACATTCTTCGCAGCGTCAGAACACACCGCTTTTATTCCGGTCAGTGCAACAATTTTGAAAACCGATTGCGCGAACATAATACGGGCGAGTCAAAAGCTACCCGTTCAGGCATTCCGTGGGAAATAATCTTTGTGAAAGAATTTCCTAAGCGCGCCGAAGCAATGCAAGAGGAGAAAAAGATAAAATCACGGGGAACCGGCAGATATTTAGAAAACAAAACGCAGCCCGGTTCAAGCTCCAGCCGTTGATGAACATTTCGAAAGAATCACCACCGCGCAAGCTGGCTTCTTTCACTTACAGCACCGTTTCTAAACCCGGCAAACCAATTATTCCATCCCGTCCATAGCAGACATTCTACTCACTTGCTTTCGTCTAAAGATGGCTTTTCCATTGCGAATCGTCCTTCATTTCGATATATTTTGAAAACGATAATCGCGTGAGACTAATGCAAACATCGGTTCATCCTGCAACAGCAAGTTTCCAATCGCCGCTTGTTTTCACATGCGGCAGTAAACAATTTGACTTCTCCCGGCGGACATTCATCATGGGCATTCTCAATGTTACGCCCGATTCGTTTTCTGACGGCGGAAAATATCTTGATGCACAGCATGCGGTTGATCACGCTCTTCACATGGTTGAAGACGGGGCGGATATTATTGATGTCGGCGGCGAATCGACGCGGCCCAAGGGAGTGTACGGCGAAGGCGCCGAGGCTGTTGCACCAACAGAAGAGATACGCCGCGTAACTCCGGTGATTGAAATGATCGCTAAGAAATCCGACATTCCAATTTCTATCGACACGTACAAATCCGATGTTGCCGATGCTGCACTGCATGCCGGCGCTGTTATTGTCAACGATATCAGCGGATTGAAATTTGATCCGCACATGGCTGAAACTGCGGCTCAACACGGTGCAACACTTATTGCGATGCATATTAAAGGCACACCGAAAACCATGCAGCAGCATCCGGTGTACGAAAATCTTCTGCAGGAAATCAAAAACTACTTATCGGAAAGCATTTCTGCCGCACATGCCGCAGGTATTGAACAGGTTATTGTCGATCCCGGTATCGGTTTCGGAAAAACAACGGAACATAATCTTACACTGCTCCGCTCGCTTCACGCATTGAAAGAACTCGGCTGCCCGATTCTTGTCGGTCCGTCACGGAAAGGATTTCTTGGCAACGTGCTTCAGCTTCCCGTTGATCAGCGTGTAGAAGGAACCGCTGCCGCTATCGCAGTGTCAATTGTGAACGGCGCAAACATTGTTCGCGTTCACGACGTTAAAGAAATGAAGCGTGTTGCTATGGTAACGGATGCTATTTGCCGCGCAGTGTAATCTTCTCTCTGTGAAACTGCGCTGCCCGCTGCTGAATATTGATTGTCCAATAATGAAAGTTCGTGCATGAATAATAGACGCCCGTAAACTCTTAACTACTTTTTTTCTCCTTCAGCATGGAACTCTTTCGGATCGGTTTTCTTACAGTTTCGCTGGTTGATCTTGTCGATATCGCTCTCGTATCGTTCATCTTCTACCGCCTTTATCTTGTTATGCGCGGGACAATCGCAACGCAAATCTTCATCGGCTTAATGCTGATCTTTGCGTTTTCGTTCATCGCTCAAGCGATCAACCTGAAAGCGATGGGGTGGCTGCTGCATACGCTGACCGATATTTGGGTCATCGCATTCATCGTTCTCTTCCAGCCTGAAATCCGGAGACTGCTTTCGATAGTGGCGCGGAATAAAATCGTCCGGATGTTTCTCAACTTAGATGTTGACGAATCCATCGAAGAAATTGCGAGCGCCGCTGTCGAGCTGTCGAAGAAAAAACAGGGAGCGTTGATCATTATCGTCCGCGGAACAGGATTGCGCACGTTCATCGAAACCGGAATTTCTTTGCAGGCGCGAGTCAGCCGGTCACTGCTGCTCTCAATCTTCAATCCGAAATCGCCGCTGCACGACGGCGCCGTGATCATCAAAGACCGGACCATTGAAGCGGCTCGGTGCACGCTTCCCCTTTCTGCCACAACGCGCAGCGGCGATACCGTGCTTGGAATGCGTCACCGCTCTGCGCTCGGAATTTCGGAACAGGCAGATACCGTTGCGGTCATCGTTTCCGAAGAAACGGGAACAATTTCCATTGCCGAAGACGGCATTCTTACCCGCAAGCTGACGCCGCATGAACTTCGCACACAGCTGCGCGAACGATTGGTATTATCGCTCGAGCGTTCATGGAAAAACCTGTCGCGTGCAATGAGCGCAGAACCATAGCGCTGTGCGTAACGGACACTATGAACTTAACTCATCGGTTTGCTCTCATTATTCCCGCGCTCAACGCTGAACGCACCATCGGTGCGCTTCTCAACGATGCACTGCGTTTCATTCCCGCAGACCGCATTATCGTTGTTGATGATGGTTCGCGCGATGCAACGACGACCGTCGCGCAGGAAAGGAATGTTACAGTTCTGCATCACGAAAAGAACCGCGGCAAAGGCGCCGCACTGCAAACCGGTTTTGATGAAGCACTGCGGCAATCAATTGATGCAGTGCTGACAATGGACGCCGATCTTCAGCACGATCCGCATTCGATTCCCGATTTTATTTCAGCATTCGCATCGGGAGAATTCGACATTCTTATCGGCAGCAGACTTCATAACATGCGCGGAATGCCGGTGCATCGCAAACTCTCGAATACCATCACCACGTCGCTCGTGAATGCACGAACAGGAGCGAAAATTTATGACAGCCAATCGGGGTTTCGTCTCATCGGTAAAAATGTGTTGAAGGACGTCCGGCTTGAGTCAACAGGCTTCGAAGCGGAAACGGAATTTCTCATCAAAGCAGCGGCACGCGGTTTTCGTTTCGGCTCTGTTCCCATTCGCACCATCTACGCCGGCGAGAAAAGCGCAATGACTCACGCGGCGACAACAGTTAACTTTATCAGGGTTCTCTTTCACGATTATTAGGAATGTAAAGTGATGCGATTTGAAACTGAACGCGCTGAAATGATCGAGGTGCTGAGACAAAAAGGAATCTGGGACGAAAACGTGCTTCGCGTTATGGGCACCGTCGAGCGTCATCATTTTGTTGATGCGCCGTTTGTTAACCGTGCGTATGAAGATTCCGCGCTGCCCATCGGACAGGAACAAACAATCTCTCAACCGTACACCGTTGCCTTTATGACGCAAGCGCTTCAATTGAAGCGCGGCGAAAAAGTGCTTGAAGTCGGCACCGGTTCGGGATATCAGGCGGTCGTGCTCGCACTGTTAGGCTGCCGCGTATTCACAATTGAGCGGCATCTTCCTCTTGTTGCACGCGCACGCAAAACATTCGACCGGCTCAACCTTCACATCGCTTCGAAAGGCGGTGACGGTTCCGTCGGCTGGTCGGAATTCGCGCCGTTCGATGCGATCATCGTTACTGCCGGTGCGCCGGATATTCCGCCGCCGCTGAAAGACCAGCTCGCCGATGGCGGCAGACTTGTTGTTCCGGTCGGCGATCGGGAAATACAAAAACTGCTGGTTGTCAGAAGAACAGGTTCACACTTCACTCAGCAGGAAATTGACGGATTCAAGTTTGTGCCGTTGATAGGAAAAAATGCGTGGTCGAACGGCGGGAAGTAGCAGCGTACGACTTCTGAAAAAATAAAATAAATCGTGGTGAGCGGAGCCGAACCACGAGTTCATCAAAATTTTCCGCACTTCGACTTGGCTCAGTGCGCTTTTTTTGGTCTACAGATTAATTTTCTGAAGTCCCGTTTTTTTTCGAGTGCCATTGTATGCATTCTTCTGATTCATCATCTCTCCCGAAAATTCTCGTGATCGCCGGGCCCACGGCGTCGGGAAAAACTTCGCTTGCTCTTGCAATTGCGAAACGCGTACCCGGCGAAATTATCTCGGCAGATTCACGGCAAGTGTACCGCATGCTCGACATCGGAACAGCGAAACCGCCGCCGGAAGAGCTGACGAAAGTGCCGCATCATTTTATCAACCGCCTTTTGCCGAACGAACATTTTTCAGCGGGCGATTTTTCCATTCAGGCGAAAGAAATCATCGCGGAGATTGTGAAGAAAGGCGCGCTGCCGATCGTTGTCGGCGGAACGGGATTATATATTCAGGCGCTTGTGGACGGAATTTTTTCGGGACCCGGCATGATAAAAGAAATTCGCGGGGAGCTGGAAACGCGCGCGAAGAAAGAAGGAGCCGAAGCGCTCTGGCGCGAACTTCACCGCGTTGACCCGGATTCAGCCGCAAAGATTCCACCGACAAAACTACGGCGGCTTATACGCGCGCTCGAAGTGTTTTACGCAACGGGAAAATCAATCTCGAAACATCACGCCGAACAACACCGCGAGGTGCTGTTCAATCCTCTGTTTGTCGGACTTCAATGGAAGCGGGAAATATTATATGAAAGGATCAACCGCCGCGTGGACGATATGCTTGCCAACGGATTTCTTGATGAAGTGAAGAACCTTCTTTCCACCGGCTACGACGAACGATTCAAAGCGCTGCAAACGGTCGGATACAAAGAAGCGTTCGCGTACCTTCGCAGCGAGCTTTCGCATGAACGCATGATTGAATTGATGAAACAAAATACCCGCCGCTATGCAAAGCGGCAACTGACATGGTTCCGCCGGAATAAACGCATTCAGTGGTTTGAAGTTGAACGAAGCGAAGATATCCCGCACATTGCACTGCGCATTGTCGAAATGATCCGGTGACGGCTCTCACGCCTGCCTGCCGCAGGCAGGGTGGCAGATGTGCATGGATGGCAGTGCAGTTCGTCGGGTTGGGCGGTGTAATAAACATAACGCCGATGAACATTTATCCATCGGCGTTGTTTACTAACGTGCAGCCGATGTTAGCGACACCGGCTGCGGCACACAGTCTTTTTATTTATTGCGGCGTTGCCGGCACAGCGTCTCCATTCCCGCCAGCCTTTGCCGTTGAACTCTTCACAATGGATTGATCGAAAAACGCTGCCCCTGTTTCCGG